>PEZR01000022.1:0-4787 GCA_002773975.1 Bdellovibrio sp. CG10_big_fil_rev_8_21_14_0_10_47_8 | reverse complement strand
TGTCATGGGGGCTCAGTTCCCAGAACACTCTACCCTTGGCTTTGCTGTGATCTCCCTGGTTTTTTGCAGCCTCTCCATTCTATTTGTTGGGCATTTCCAGGACCTGTCCGCTCTTTTCCATTTTCAAGCAAAAAGCGTCCTTGGCTTTTTCTATGTTGGCCTTCTTCCGGCATTGGCCTATCGAATTGTCCTTCTTCCCTCTGGAAATCTTTGGTTTTTAACCATGTTGGGAATCGTTTTTGCTGGTGATACCTTTGCCTACGTCTTTGGTATGCTTTGGGGGAAAAGAAAAATATTGCCCCAAGTCTCACCCAAAAAAACTTTGATCGGCTCCCTGGGTGGTCTTTTGGGATCGATGTTAGCTGGAGCTGTTTCGGCGGGCTTTTTCCTCACCTCCGTTCCCATATGGATGATGGTTGTGTTAGCCCTGGTGACAGGCGTTCTCGCTCAATTGGGTGACCTCTTCGAGTCGATGATGAAGAGAATTGCCAATCGAAAAGATTCTGGTTCCATCATGCCCGGCCATGGAGGGGTTCTAGATCGGCTGGATGGCGTTCTGTTCGGAGCCCCCATCGTTCTTGCCGGCGCACTGCTGATTGAAAAAATTCTCCACTGAAGCGCATGGCCTTGCGTCAAATTGGTTTTTGGGGGATAAGCTCCTTATTCGGTTTTGATTTGAATTTTTTATGTTCCGGGGTTTTTTATGACAAAATTATTGTTCCTGTTGGCTGCTCCCCTAATGACCTCTTTTCTGCTTTTGGCCAGCCCTAGTGCTCATGCTCAGCGCTGCCAACAAGATGTAGACCAGGCCGCGAACCAAATCTTTGAACAGAGAAACTGGACTTATCGAAGCCTCAACTATCTTCATGAGGGTCAGGTGCGATCTCTGCTGATTGAAAGCTCCTTGTTGGATCAGAATCAACGGGATGAAATTCGGTCTTATTTGGATCGCGGACAATCTGAGTTCTATTTGGCTTCCGGCACAAATGATCTCTCAGCTCGCATAAAAGACCTGATCGTCGTTGATCGTATGGATTGTTCTATTTCTGACGACTATCTTGCCGACGAACGATAAATCTCTCTGTTGAATCACAATTCATGACGCAATTTTTAATCCAGTGTTAAAAATCTGCCGCTTCGTCCTGATTTTGCCAGCCAAGGCTCTAATTTAACAAATACTCTGGCCTCACTGAAGCGACACCCCCTAGAATAATGGAATGGATTTACTACTCAGCTACCTTCATTCTGGCGTTTCAGCGGTTGTTCCCTTCATCGTTCTGTTGGGACTTCTGATCTTTGTTCATGAACTTGGTCACTTCCTCGTCGCCAAGTTCTTTGGTGTTCGGGTCGAAATTTTCAGCCTTGGCTTTGGAAAAAAAATCCTCAAATACAAACGGGGCGACACAACCTATTGTATTTCCCTGATCCCCCTGGGTGGTTACGTCAAAATGTTTGGCGACGACATTACCGCCCAAATTCCTGAGGAAGAAAAGAAGTATTCATTTACCCATAAACCGGTCGCTCAAAGAATTGGCGTTGTTTTAGCCGGCCCTCTCATGAATTTTTTCTTTGCTGTTTTTGTTTTATTCATCGTCGCAATGATCGGAGAACAGGTAAAGTCACCTGTTGTTGGTGACATTGCTCCGGCAAGTGTCGCCTACCAAAGTGGATTCCGATCAGGAGATAAGATTCTAAAGGCTGACGGGAAGACCATTAGTACCTGGGACCAATTCGTTGAGCTTTTAACAGAAAAAAATAACTCTCCGATCTCGGTTTTAGTACAGAGACAAAACTCTGACCAAGAAGCCAAGCTTGAAGCTGTTCCTCATCTGATCTCAAACCCAAATTTGTTAAGCCTTCAAGAGTCGATTGGGGATATTGATGGCTTATCGACCAATTCAAAGGCCACTGTCGTTGGAGTAAAACCCCAATCCGTCGCGGCTCAAGCGGGCTTAAGAACTGGTGATTTTATTAAATCAATTGCTGGTCGCCCTGTCCGATATTTTCGCGACCTTGATAATATTTTTGTTTCGCTGCAAGGACAACCCATCTCGCTTGATATTGAACGCTACAAAGAAGGCAATGAAAACCCCGAGACATTTCAACTTCAAATACCTGGAAGATCCTTTGCCTCTATTCAAGCCCTGGGTCTCGAGTCAGCTGATTTATATCTTGCGAAAATTGTTGATAATTCTCCAGCAAAGACAGCTGGCCTCAAAGAAGGTGATCGTATTATTCAAGTTAACGAGGTCGTTCCGACACGATGGGAAGATGTCTTAAATACCGTCAAGTCTTTCTCTGGAACCGGAACAATTCATATTCAAGTAGAAAGGGACGGTCAGCCTCTTTCATTTGAAATTTCACCGACAATGAGCTCCTTTATGAATGTTCAAGGAGCTGAAGAAAAAAGATATACCGTTGGAATCGTTCCCTGGGCTATCCCCGCTCCTCCGGAAATAGGTCTCCTTAAGGCTGACAACGTATTTGCTGGCCTTCAGAGAGGCTTCAAAAAAACGGTGGATGTTTCCGTCATGACGGTCGTCAGCTTTCTGCGTTTGGTACAAAATAAAATTTCACCCAAAAATATTGGTGGCGTCATAGCTATCGGACAAGCTGCCAGCGAAACATTTAAAAGTGGTTTGTCTCAGTACCTTCAAATGATGGCTTTTATATCGATCAATTTGTTCATTTTGAATCTTCTGCCAATTCCAGTTCTGGATGGCGGTCACCTACTGTTCTACACTATCGAGGCTCTTCGCGGAGCACCGCTGAGCATGCGAAAAATGGAGATTGCCCAACAGATCGGACTGGTCTTGTTGATGAGTCTGATGGTTTTTTCCCTGTTCAACGACGTGACCCGGGTTTTTGGGATTCAGTAAATGAAGGTTCTCGCTCTTGAAAGCAGTACTGCGCTCGGAAGCGTCGCTATCTCTGCCGATGGAAATATTTTAGCCTCGGCTTCGTCAAACAACCCAAAGGCCCATGCTGAATTTATGAACCCGGCCATTGAATCCTGTTTGAAACAAGCTTCTCTAAAACTTCAAGATATCGACCTAATTGCCGTCAGCCAAGGACCCGGAAGTTTCACGGGAATTCGAGTAGCGGGAAATATCGCAAAAACTTTGGCCATGACATTGGGAAGGCAGATGCTGGTTCTCGATTCATTGACGGTCCTCTATCAAGGATCGCTGGTTCAAGGATTACCATTGACTGCTACCGTCCTGTGTCTGATCAATGCTTACAAAAATATGTGTTATGTTGCTGTTTTTTCATCAGGGAAGAACTTATTAGCTCCGACCGCCATGAAGCTCACGGAGATCGAAAGCATCATATTTCCCGAAGGCCAACCGCTCTTCGGCCTTGGTGATGGTTTTAAGGCCTATGAAAATCGCTTCACCCCCTCCTTTTTAGCTAAGGTGATCCGTGAGTCTCGGTTTGCGGACTTTCCGTCAGCCTCGACTTTGGCCCAAGGGGCTCCTCAATTATTAAAAAATTACCCGACAATCGAATGGAATTTATTTCTCCCCCTTTATCTTCGGGGCTCGGAAGCCGAAGAGAATTTGAGAAAAGCTTAAGTTCGCTATTCATCCTGAATGGCCATCTTACGGAGAGATAATGTCACCACAGATTTGGGTCGTAGCAGCTGGGAAGGGCGGAGTTGGAAAAACTTTTATTTCCTCCAGTTTGGGAATCACCCTGTCCAAACTCAATCACAAAGTACTGCTCGTCGACTTTGATATCTCCGGCGCCAACCTACACACGACTTTCGGCCAGGCGCCTTGCTCCAAAAATCTGTCTGCTTATTTTAATGACTCTGAAAGCCTTGTGAATCTCATTCAGACAACTCAGGTTCCCAAATTATCCATCATTCAAGGATTCTGGGATTCTTGGCATCAGCCGGATATTTCTCAGGAACAGACGAGAAAATTAATTACTGACTGCCGCTCTCTTCCATTTGACTATGTTGTTTTCGATCTTGGTCCAGGCCCTTCCGCCCCCCATCTCGAGCTCTTCTCTCAGGCCAACGAAAGAATCCTTGTTTCCAATTCAGAACCAACTTCAGTTGAAAAAAATTACCGTTTTATCGAAGCCTTTATCTGCCAATCTCTTCGTCCTTCTTTTAATAGCGATGGTTATGAAAAGCTGGTGGGAGCTCTGAAGGAATATCGAACCAGTCAAAAGTCTGGGTATTTTTCATTTCGCAACCACCTAAAGAGCTGCATGGGTTGTGATTTCAATTTTTTTGATGACCTTGATCAGAAACCCATCCGCTTGATCATCAATAGTTCACGAAGTCGCCTCGACCAAGATCTTGGACATTCAATTAAAAGCGTCTGTCACAAGTACTATGACTTTCCGGTCGACTACGTTGGCGCGGTTGATTTCGACAATGCCGTGTGGCAGTCCGTAAAAACCAAAGAACCGGTGCTGATCGAAAAGCCTTTTACCCCGTTAGCCGGCGAGTTTCTATCCATCTGTAAACATCTGACCAATCCCAATTTACATGCAAATGTTTTTCGTGCTGTGATATAGTTGTTACCAAATGGAAGATTTAGCACGATTTAATTATTACGATATTCTGGAAGTCAGTCCTCACTCTGCTCAGCATGAGGTCACCACGGCCTATGAACGAGCGAAGTCCACGTACTCTGGAGAAAATCCAGCGATCTATACGATCTTCTCTGAACAGGAAGCTAGAAATCTTCTAACCCTAGTTGAAGAAGCTTACTCCGTCTTAGGCAATAAAACATTAAGAGCTCTGTACGATGAAAAGTTGGGTCAAGGAA
>PEZR01000101.1:21489-21726 GCA_002773975.1 Bdellovibrio sp. CG10_big_fil_rev_8_21_14_0_10_47_8 | reverse complement strand
CCCATTTTGTTTGGCAAAAAGGTAGCTAAACAGCCCTGTGCGTACGGTGCCAAAGTGGAGGTAGCCAGTAGGGCTTGGTGCAATGCGTGTGCGGACAGTCATATTAATCGGCGTGCTCAAGGGCGGTTTCAACAATAATATGAGCCAGCTTTGCGGCAGCGTCTGGGCGGGCAAAACTCTTTGCTGCGGCAGACATTTGTGCGCGTAAGTTTGGGTCGTTCATGATTCTGTCGACCT
>PEZR01000101.1:20317-21476 GCA_002773975.1 Bdellovibrio sp. CG10_big_fil_rev_8_21_14_0_10_47_8 | reverse complement strand
TACCCTATGGACGCCCCAGAGAGCCTCCCGACGCACAATCCTGCCTTCCCCGCACTGCCACGACTCGACACCCCTCTTCCGGCGGCATTTGACGACAAGTGCCATGTCTGCAAGATACCGATGAGGCGCATGGATGTCACCACATGGGGCAGACGTCGCCCATTCGCGATATTCCAGTGTTCCTGCAATCGTCGCTTGTTCCTTGTCCAGGTAGAAGGAGAGAAGACCCCGCTTTTTATCTGGAGCGACGACTTCGGATGGAAATGCATCAATTTCTCCGATTTCGTGGACGAGAAAATCAAGGAGCACAAGGAGAATCAGCTTCGGCGCGATGCGCGCGATAGGGTCGCCTCGGCGCCATCCGAGACAGGTCGGTCTTCCGACGAGTTCCAACTTTCACTCCCCTTCGAGTAGGGGGAGTTTTTTACTCGACGGCTTCCGCCGTGGTGCAGAGTGCGTCTTGAACGCAAGATGCGTTACGCAAATAGCAAGTAGTACGCGTTCGCCGCAAAGACACCGATTAGTACAAGTATCACGGACACGAGTGCGAGCGGGTGATTCCATTGAGATGTGAAGAATTCCGGGCTACTGTGTATGCGATACCCAAACCATACAAGCGATGGCAGCGCCCATATAAGCGCGGTGAATCCGGCTGTAAGCATTACCTGCATGAAACTGGCGTTCGGACTGTCGCTTCCGAATCCAAAGAAACTGTTCTGGATGATTCTGTTAAAGATGATTTTAAATTAATATTTGAAAAGAACAAGGGTTCTGGTAAGGCGATTCTATTAGATGATTCTTTAGGAGAGTTAAGTATTGTATCTACACGTTCGCTTGCATCTTCTTTGAAGAAGTCTAGCGGTGTTTCTGCAGTGATTGTTGATGGTGCTGTTACAGCTCCTTCCTTGAAGGCTGCTGATGAAGCGGGGGTTAGAGTGATTGTTGCTAGTAGTTTTGCTAAGACCGATACAGAAATTCAGCTATTGAGTTATTAGTTTTTTGTAGATAAGTACTGGAGGATAATAATTTTTATAAACTCACTAATGTTGTGATTTTTACAATGATTTATCAGAATGTTAAAATCGATGGAAGTGGTCTAGGACTTCGTGTTGATTAATCTATTCTTAATAAGGGGTAGTTTTGCTAACTTTATTTTTCT
>PEZR01000101.1:19966-20303 GCA_002773975.1 Bdellovibrio sp. CG10_big_fil_rev_8_21_14_0_10_47_8 | reverse complement strand
ACATTTTTCTTTTTTATTTCATGGCGATAAAATTTGGCCCTTCTGGGTTTGGAGGAGTGAAGGAAGCGATTTTTAATCTTGAAGAGTATCATAAACTGGGTCTTAGTGCGTGCGAAATTGCATTTACTTATGGGCCTTATATCAAGAGTGAAGAGGATGCTAGGGCCATTGGGAAGGCTGCTGAGCGTCTTGGGATTAAATTAAGCATTCATGCTCCCTATTGGATTAATCTTAATTCTAGCGAATCTGAGAAAATTGAGAAGAGTAAAGAGAGGATTCTGGCGTGTTGCAAGGTTGGAACTTGGTTAGGTGCGTATATTGTTGTCTTTCATCCTGG
>PEZR01000101.1:17396-19593 GCA_002773975.1 Bdellovibrio sp. CG10_big_fil_rev_8_21_14_0_10_47_8 | reverse complement strand
TCATGTATCTCGATCTCGCCTTTGATGAACGGGTTCAAAAAAACGAAATGAAGTCGCTCGATGATTTGAAAAGTGCCGTCATCGAAGGGGCCGTTCATCGTGTGCGCCCCAAACTAATGACTGTCGCAGCACTCTTTATGGGCCTAATACCGATCATGTGGTCACTCGGCGCAGGGTCAGATGTGATGAAGAGAATTGCGGCTCCGATGATCGGCGGCCTCCTCACTTCTTTTTTACTCGAGCTGTTGATTTATCCCGTGGTTTTCTATATTTGGAAGTCGAAATCACACTTTAAAATTCCGCTTATAAAGCAATTCAAGGAGGCTGAAGAATGAAAACCACAATCGTATTTATTGGTCTTTTCTTAGGACTCTGTACAACACCCATCGTAGATGTCAGCTCCGGTCAACCTCTAGTCACCCACAAAGACTTCAAGCAGGACCAAATTGACGTAAAACCTGGAAGCAACGTGACTTGAAGTTGACTCGAATAACTGACGTTCTTCGATGTATTTCAGCTAGAGAAAATCTCTTGTCAGCAGTGGCCCCTTGGTTCTAAAGTGACTGCTATCAATCAGATGGGTTTTCGACCACTCCATCCAATTTTCCGGCTCGGAAATTGGAGAAAAAACCAACTTGTGGTTCTACGGGGTTCTTCTCACTTAGGTTGTCCAGAATACTGTTAACCGCACCCAGGATTCCGAATATGAACGAAACAAAAAAACCTCGAACAAACAAATATCCCCCTCAGGGCATTACACTCGAGATGATGGTCACAAAGCTGGTCGAAGTTTATGGCTGGGAACGACTGGGGGAAAAGATCAACATCCGCTGTTTCAACTTTGATCCCAGCATTAAATCAAGCCTCATATTTCTACGAAAAACCCCCTGGGCCCGCGAAGAAGTCGAAGCCCTTTATCAATGGCGCGACAGCAGGGGCTGGAACCCTAAAGACGATCATAAATAGCTCTCGCTCGATACATCGCCGAGGTCAAATACCTCGTGATCGAGGAGTTTTTCCCCACACATCATCTCTGTCGCTTTCATTCAGGAAGAGCTCTGTGCTCAAGAGCCTTCACGGCTCCGTCCAGGGAGAGGCCTGCCTCTTGCACACCATAAAGTCGAAAGATCAGTTTTCAAGTTGCAGTAGCAACGGATCGGACATTTGAGCGGAAGCTTTCCATGCAACCAGAAGCACCGCCCTCGAACGGAGGAAAAAATGGGTGAAAATATTCTTGGCATTGGAAACATGGGCGCCGGCGGAAGCTTTGGCTCTGGCGGCGGCGGATTTAGAATCAGTAGCAACAGATGGAAAAAACATTCGGATCAAAGCATCGAAGAAAATGTGCACAGGCGTCTCGCTGACCATCCAGAGGTTTCTCTTACCAGCGTTCATGCACAGGTGAAGGACGGCGTGGTCGTCTTGTCTGGCACAGTTCTCAGCCAAAAGATCAGCGATTTTTTGGAAGACGAGGTTGAAGTTCTGCCGGGCGTGCAAGAGGTAAAAAATGAACTTCAAACCTAGCCGCTGGTTCTTTGTTCAAGTTGCAGCAAATAGGTTTTCATATCCAATCCGCCGGAATATCCACCCAAGGATCCGTCGGCTGCAATCACGCGGTGACAAGGAATCACGATGCAAACAGGATTTTTACCATTGGCCGTGCCCACGGCCCGAACCGCTTTGTCTTGATTGATTTTTTTAGCCACGTCTTTATATGAGCAAGTTTTGCCATAAGGAACCTTTCTCAGCGCTCTCCAAACCTTCATTTGAAAATCCGTACCCTGAATGTCCAATGGCAAATCAAATTTTTGACGTTCACCACTCAGATACTCCTGAAGTTGCTCAACGGCTTGTTTCAGCATTTGAATCTCGGGCCTAGGTTGTCCCAAGCTGGGCGCCATCGGTGCCGCCAATTTCTTTCGAAAAATTCCACGCAGGCCTTTTTCCGAGGCAACGACATACAGAGGACCTACTTCTGACTTCACCGACCATTGAACCGTGTTCATATTTTTCTCCTGCCGTCCTTATATCCGCAAGATCAAGACCTTGTAAAACCAAAACTAACTCCCTTTTTGACTCGTCTTGTGAAGCATGGCGGTGCAAATGTACCCGCTGGCCCGCCTGAGATCGGTCTCCTTATCCCGCAGCTCAGACAAAGCAGGGCATAGCTTTTGTACTGTCTGTGGCTCAAGGAGAT
>PEZR01000101.1:1794-17365 GCA_002773975.1 Bdellovibrio sp. CG10_big_fil_rev_8_21_14_0_10_47_8 | reverse complement strand
ATTTCAAAATCTTGGCCGCTGCTGCTTTGTGTTCAACCCTGATGGCTTGCGCAAGCAGTCCCCGTCATTCTTACACACCGAACACAGTGCCCGAAACAGAAGCGCAAAAACTGAACACTCAACTGCAGGATCTAAGAAAGCAACAACTGGATGTGATGTCCCCCGATCATTACCGCAAGGCTGAAAAGGCCTTGAATCAAGCCAACAACGAAATCAAAGACCAAAAAGATCGAACAGATATTTTGAATCACCTTCAGATCGCACATGATGAAATGGAACGAGCTCGCAATACCGGAAATGAGTGGAAATCAGAACTTGCCCCGGTCACAGCCGCCCGCCAAAAAGTACTGGACGCCGGTGTCACCGATCAGAGTCGTCCGAAACTGTCCGTTATTGACAAAGATCTAAAGGACATCACCGAAGAAAAAATTGAGCCTGGTCATTATACTGAAGAGATCAGTCAACTGCAAAGACGGTACATGGATCTCGAGTACAAATCCATTCAAGAGCACCAACTTCAAGGCGCTCGCGATATGATCAAAACAGCCAAAGACGAAGGCGCAAAAAAGTATGCAGCCAAAACTTTGATCGAAGCAGAAACAAATATGCTCAGTGCTGAACGACAGATCGAAGCCAATCGCAATCAGCCGGAGCTCTTCAAAGATTCGGTCAATCTTGCTAAAAATTCAGCCAGAGAACTTCTTGCGATCACTTTGGCCTCAAAAGATGCCAAGGGCAAAACCCCTGAACAAATTGCCTTAGCTGCACGAGCAAAGGAAAAAGAGCTCGCCGCGATGGATATGAAAAATACAGCGATTCAAAGCCGAGTCACCGAGTTAAGACAAGAAACCTCGTCCCAGGATGCGGCCTTGAGTAAACAATCCAAAGCTCTGGATCAACAGTCCTATGCCTTGGCAGCGACCCAAGCGGTCAATGCAGGCCTTGCCAGTCAAGTGGAGCAAGATGCCAAGCTCAAGGAGATTGAAAACAGATTCTCAAAACAAGAAGCCCTTGTTTACCGACAAGGAGACTCGGTCGTCATTCGCCTGAAAAACATCCGTTTTTCAACTTCCAAGGCTGATCTTCCCGCCGCAAGTCTGACCACACTGTCCAAGGTCAAAGACGCCCTCACTGATCTTAGTGCCGAAAAAGTCATCGTCGAGGGTCACACAGATTCTGTCGGGACCAAAGAAATAAATCAGCAGATTTCAGAAAAACGAGCCGAGGCTGTTTCTAAATATCTGACAGCGCAAGGAGTGCCCGCTTCCGAAATTCAAACTGTGGGCTATGGTTTTGAAAAACCCCTGATGTCTAATAAAACCAAAGAAGGTCGTGCCACCAATCGTCGCGTCGACATCGTCATCACGCCAGCCTCTGTCACGGAATAAAAATAAAACCATAGTTTTAGAATGAGAAATCCCAAGCCAAACGGCTTGGGATTTTAGCAAAAATCTATCGCTGAAAATCTCCAGAGAAGGAATTCCAACTCTCGTGGTTCCGATTACTGCATGGCCTCAACCCGAGCCCGTACTTTTTTGGCCAACAGACGCTCTAAAAGCTGAACTTTGGCTTCCAATTTGTTCTTTTCATAAACATCCTGCCACCGCGGTTGCCACTGGTGAATTCGTTCGTGGACAGCTACTCGCAAGGCTCCCATGGATGTGTCGTTCAATAATTCCGCGACGAACGAAATTGTTCCCCCTGGCGTATAGGTTCCCGGATAACGAGCTTCCGCAACAGTTCGTTGCCAACGATAACAATCGGAAATGAACATCTGTGGCAATGCGGCCGGTCTTTTCCAACCAGCGTATTCATCTGAATTTTGTTCAGCCAGGTATTCACCAAGGACATCATCGGTTGCCTGCATCGTTTTATTGTTCCACGGCCCTTTGCTGACTGCGATAGCCGCGAAACGTTGCTCCAATGTCAGATCACAAATGGGCGCCTTTGCAAGAGCAAGCCTTGGCACAAACATCAGCAAAGCTAAAAGAGAAATTACTTTATACATAGACCGACCTCCCGAAATTTTAAGAGCATTTTTTCGACAAACAGTATTCTTTACATCCTCTGACCAAGCTTTCGCCAGAAACATCGGTGCGAAGTGAGCATTAACAGCACTCCCCTATATGGGAACCTCAATAGAGCAATGCATGTGCCATGGCAAATTTGCATCTCATCTCAAAAACCTAGACCTTGATCCAAGCCTGACCAAGAATAATTTGCCCGACCAAAGGATTGCCGGTCTAATTTCTATGACTGATGGAGGTTGGGTGTTCTGTTCTCGTTTTGCGACCATCTTAGTGTCCCTCTTTGCTTCTTCAGCAATGGCCGCAGAATTGAACCTCGGCCAATACGAAGGCTCACCTCAAACCCCCGGATACTACACCGTCGATGACATCAGTCAGCGCCACGAAGGAAAGTTTATCTCCCCGGAGATAATCCTGACTGGGGGAATTTCAAGTTTTTCTCCAGCATCCACCGTGTTGAGCCTTCTCAAATGGATCTCCCATTCTGAGGCCATTACCAATCCGGCGGATGCATACAATCGTTTGAAACATTTTGGGACCTGGATCACCGATCCATCAGGCTCGACCTGTTTGAATACAAGGGGTTTAATACTCCGGCGCGAATCACAGACCTCGGTGACCTATACCGACACCAAAGAGTGCACCATCGCCACTGGTCAGTGGTATGAGCCCTACACAGGTTCCATCAAAAGAAACGCAGGTGAATTGCAAATTGACCATGTGGTTCCGCTTAAAAATGCTTATGTGATGGGTGCCTGGCAATGGAGTGGAAAACAGCGCTGTCTTTACGCAAATTTTATGACAAATAATTTTCACCTTCTCGCCGTCGATAGCCGCGAGAATATGAGAAAGGGCGACCGCGCCCCCGACCGTTATATGCCACCTAATGGGTCCTTCGTCTGCGAATATCTGGAAGACTGGCTAAAAATTAAACTGATTTGGAATTTGAAAATGACTGCCAGTGAAGGTAACGCCATTCAATCCGAAATGGTCACGCACAACTGTGACCCGTCTGTATATTCAATGACCCGCCTCGAGCTGGACCGCGAACGCGCTGCCCTTCAAAGCTTTGCAAAAAAATGCTCTGCCGAATCCAATGAACCCATTTCAAACCCCAATGGGATATTTCAAAGCCCCTAAAAGTTAGCCTCGCCCGCGCCAATTTTCTCGCTGTTCAAAAAAATCTCATAATTGATGGGCGCCGCTTTTGAAATCATCGCGCTGACGCTACAATATTTAGTCATCGACAAATGAACGGCCTCTTTGATTTTCTCTATGTCCAGATCTCCGCTAAGCTGGTACTTTAGTTTTACTTCCTTAAACATGACTGGGTGGCCCTCTGTTGCACTGGCCTCAGCATCAATTTCAAATGTCTTTGTTTCTTGTTTATACTTTCTCAAAAGAGAAATAACATCCATCCCAGTACATCCACAAATTGCGGCAAGAACCAGTTGCTTCGGCGAAGGTCCCGACTCATCACCGATGGGGCGTTTGCCATCCATGGGAACTTTGAAGTCATCAATGGAAGCCTCAAAAGCAATCTTCGTTTTCCACTGACAGTGGGTATGCACTCCTGACATAAATTCTCCTTTGCTCTATTGAAAACATTGTTTAGCCATGAACCACTGACAAATATGAAACCAAATATTTGCCAGGGCAAGCTAGAATTCTCTCGGAACAAGACTGAAAAAATGCCTCCTCAGAAGGACAAAATGTCTCATCCACGACTCAGTTCAAATCAAAAGGCCATCCTGTCTGGCTCATTTAATGCAGTTTAATGCGGTCTAGTGTAGATGCCTTAAAGAATTCAACTTGAAGCGGAGGAAAAATGCTCATTGAAATCAACACCGACCACAACATCCACGGCAACGAAAAACTCAACGCCTATATCCGCGGAGTTGCTGAGGACACTCTCAGACAGGTCAGCTCCCACCTCACTCGGCTTGAGATTTTTTTGAAAGACGAGGACAATCACAAGAATGGTCCCGATGATAAACTCTGCACCATGGAAGCTCGCATCGAGGGCAAAAGACCCATCGCCGCCAGTCACCACGCTTCAAGCATTGACCTCGCAGTGGACGGGGCACTTCAAAAAATAAAACGAGAAATCACCACCGTTCTTGAACGGCGCAGCGATCATCGTCAAAATATAGATAAACTCAGTCATGAATTACAGGATTTGCGCCAAGAAGAGAGCTCTACTTAAGAGCCTCTCGCAGATAAGCGCTAACGGTATCCATGCTCCAGACAATCACGACGATCAAAAGTGCCAGGGTGCCGACCTCGT
Source organism: Bdellovibrio sp. CG10_big_fil_rev_8_21_14_0_10_47_8 (assembly GCA_002773975.1). Classification (GTDB taxonomy): domain Bacteria; phylum Bdellovibrionota; class Bdellovibrionia; order Bdellovibrionales; family Bdellovibrionaceae; genus 21-14-0-10-47-8. The sequence continues at coordinate 13,051 of PEZR01000101.1, read as the reverse complement.
GCCACATCGCCTGCCCCTGATATTGAATCAACAGAGTTCCTATTCCACCGCCACCGACTAAACCAATGATCGTGGCCATTCGCACATTGATATCCCATCGATAAATAGTGAAGGCAATATAGGGCAAGATAACTTGCGGAACAATTGCATACCATACCACCTGAATAGAGTTCGCCCCCGTGGCGGTGATTCCTTCGATCGGCCCCTCGTCAGCGCTTTCAATAATTTCCGAGTACTGCTTTGTCAAAGAAGAGATCGAGTGGAAAAACAACGCCAACATCCCGGCAAACGGACCAATCCCCACCCACACAGAAAAGATAATCGCCCAAATCAAAGGCTCAATTGACCGAGAAACGTTGAGCAAAGTTCTTAAAGAAAAATAAATCGCCAGCCCACCCACGGTTCGACCCATAATATTTTTGGCAGCAAAAAATGCCAAAACAAAGGCCACTGGAATTGCCATTACAGTGGCCATAAAAGCGATATAGATGGTCTCAATGATTGCCAACACCGCCCGCGGGAGAACACTCCACTCAGGACTCAGAAGCGCCGAAAAAATTCTCACAGCTCCTTGGAAACCAGACTCATCCAATAAATCATACATGCTAAAATCAGTGAGCTTAAATCCAACAATCAAAGTCACTACAAAAGAGATCAACAATTGCCAGAGCCAAAAGTTTCGATACCAAGCTTTTGGAGTCCTTAACATCTTTAGATGCGCGAGCTCAAAAATAAAGTTTCCAAGACTGACGACGCCTTTTTTTTCTAAAATAAACGCCACAACAGCGCCGACTGCCACTAAAAGTGAAAAAATCAACGTATTCCGACCCAGCTCCATCAGGCTGGACTCATCCGGCTGCGACAGGACCAGCAATACGACACTGGCCAGATATCCAAAAGTAAAACTGTCCAAGATCAAGGCTTTGAGACTGCCGTTTTTCTTAGTTAACATGAACTTCCTTCGCGCTTTCCCCGTAGATTCGTCGAAACCACTCTTCGTCAATGTCAGCGGGACTTCCCTGGAAAACGATCTCTCCCGCTTTTAATGCAATCACGCGGGTCGCATATCTACGCACGAGACTGAGAAAATGCAGATTGCAAATGACCGTCACCCCAAGCTCTCGATTGACCTTTTCCAAATAGTCCATAACGACATGACAAGTAGCGGGGTCTAAACTGGCCACCGGTTCATCCGCCAACAATAGCTGCGGCTCTTGCATCAAGGCCCTAGCGATGGCGACCCTTTGTTGCTGCCCACCAGAAAGTTGCCCTGCGCGGATTCGTGCCTTTTCTTGAATTCCAACCAATTGGAGATATCCCATGGCTTTTTTCTGCAAGCTCTCAGGAAAAAGTCCCAACAGGCTCTTCCATGTTGGCATGATTGCCAAAGAGCCCATCAATACATTGTTCAAAACCGTGTGCCGGGTGACCAGATTGAAATGCTGAAAAATCATCGCGATTTTTCGTCGAAGTTCTCGGACCTGGGGCCCCTGCCAGTCAGTGACATTTTCATTTTGAAAGAAAATTTTTCCAGCCGTTGGATCATGCATGCGATTCAAGCAGCGGAGCAGAGTCGACTTTCCGGATCCACTCAGGCCGATAACCACCAGAAACTCGCCCCTTTTTACATCAAACGAAATATTTTTGAGTGCGCGGACGCCATTATCAAAAGTCTTCTCAAGATTTTGAACAGATAAAATTGTGTCCGCAGGAAGATCCATTTCGCGTCCTATTTTTTAGAGAGTTCTGCCGCCGTTTTCCCCAGGGATTTCAACATTTCTCGAACGGAATCATACCGTTCGTCGCTGGAGGCAACCATCCCAGTCACGCCATAGATACTGTAGAAAGTTTTTTTACCCTCTTCTGTTTTTTGATAGTCCATGAGGGCTTGCACGATATTTTTTTTCATTTCCTCAGACATTTCTTTTCGAAAAACGATGGGGTCGTTCGGAATTGGATCTGTCAGCGTCAAGATTTTTATCTTTTGCTCAACATCCGGGAATTGAGTCTTCACCAACCGTCTCGCATCTTGCATCTTTCCATCTTCGGGGGGGGAATAAAATGTCGCGCCGGCATCTACCTGCTTTTGATAGATCATGGTAATCACGTTATCATGCTTTTGAGCAAAAACAGTTTCAACGGGTTTGATTTTTTGGTCCATCAAAAGTTTTGCTGGCATCAAGTATCCGGACGTCGATGCTGGATCAACATAGGCAAATTTTTTCCCCGCTAAATCCTTCAAACTTTTAATCTGACTGTCCGACCTAGCCAAGATCTGAGACTGATAAGACTCAGATCCATACCGAACAAAAGTGATCCTTGCTTGCACCCCATATTTTTCATTAGCCATGATGTATCCAAATGTATTGATCGCAGCCACGTCTGCCCTCTGGGTCCCAAAGGCTTCGACCACAGCGACGAAACTGGATGGAATGGCAAACTTATATTTGTAGGGGGTTTTTTCCTCGAGCACAGATTTCAGAGTTTTACCGGCATCTTCCAACAATTTTGCGTCCACCGAGGGCACGAGAAAAAATTTGATGGGATTTTCAGCGGAGCCAAGAGGTGCTTTATTGCGGGTGCAGCCAAGTTGCATCAAGAGAATCATCGCCAGAGTAAAAATTGAGAAAAACTTTTTCCACAAGTTCATGATCGCCTCCTCAGCCGCTGGTATCTTAGGTGCCGCAAACTTTGGAAACAGTCAATCAAATCAAGAATTTCCAATGGGGCCTAACACAAGTCTGACACGGAAAATCCCCCCTCTATTCTGCTGCGAAATTGCGCGGCGAAGGCCTCTGTTCGCCAATGCACCTGTCATTTCAGCACCCTAGGTCTAAACTTTTCTGACATTGACCACCGGCCTCAAATTGACGATAGTCATTACATATCGACAAAAAATTTACTCAGAGGCGTGATGAAATTAAAAATTTTTGGAAGCTCCTTCATTTTTGTTTTTATATTTTCAATTCCTTTTCAAGCCTTGGCAACGAACCACGAGCTTTCCGTCGACCCAGCAAAAACAGACAGCAAGATTTTGCAGATTAAAGGACCTCATCTCGCCCGCTGGAGTGACGGTGAATCACAAAAGAATTTGCTGCTTGTCAGCCTTGGGGGCACCAACAGCATGCCAGCGGATTTTCGAGAATTTCAGGAAACTGCGGTGGTGTTGGGGTTCCATGGTGTTTCGATCGACTATCCGAACCAGGTCGTTTCGACCTCCTGCCGCGGAAAAAATCCCGACTGCTTTGATCACTTTCGCCAAGAGATTGTCGCTGGAGACAGCGTCAGCAACCTGATCGAGGTCAATCGCAGCAATTCCATCGAGAATCGAATTGAAAAGCTGATTCTCTATCTGGCTTCTCAAGATCGAGACCAGTGGGGACCATTTTTATGTCCCGACTCCAATAGTAAAAAGGAGTCTGTGTGTTGGGACAGGCTCGTTTTGCTGGGACACTCTCAAGGCACGGGCCACGCTGCATTTCTTGCCAAACGGCACGAAGTTCACGGGGTCATTCTTGTTGCCGGCCCTCAAGATGGCGGTGAAGCCCCCTGGCTCAGAACCAAAAGCCAAACTCCGCCAGAACGGATTCTATTTTTGCTTCATGAAAAGGATTTTTTTGGAGTGGATCAACAGTTAGCAGCGGCCAAGGCTCTTTTAAGTCAAAAATCACCTTCGGTGATTTATTTTCAAAATCAAATCGACGAAAAGAGTTCCGCCCAGATCTTCGTCAGCCAATTGGAGGTTGGAGAACCTCATCTCGACTTGATCAAACCTGTTTTCAAAAAAACTTGGCTCTCGTTTCTTGAGCGATTTTAGTTTTACTAAAACCCACCCAGCACACTCACGCCTGCCAAAGAAACGACTAAGCCAGCCACTAGAAAAATAACGACCAATGCGACCTTCATACCCCTTACTTATCGACAGAACTTTTAGGGACTAAAGAGGAAGTTAACCTCAAAGTTGATGCCAGCTTGTCAATTCTCGCATTGAGATCATTTCACTTGAATTTCTGTCTCAACCTTGAACTTCTATAAATAAAAATAATTGAAACGCATGAGGCCAAAGAGACTGTCCGCGACCAGGTCTTCAAAAAAAATTTTCGATCTCGTCGCTAAAAGCCCTGAGGGCCTTGGATTCAGATCGGTTTTTCAAGCGCAAAATCCAAATATGGTCATTGAGCTTTTTCCCCGTGGGCCGACAGACCGTCAGCGCCACGTTTTTGTTTTGTGAATGAAGCAAGTATTCCGGAACGACACCGATCCCCAGTCCCTGCTGAATCAATGCAAAAACCATTTCCGCCGTCGCGGCAAAGGTTCGAATGGGGAGTTGTTTAGGTTTTTTATTGTAATGCAAAGACAACCACCGACGAATGGGCTGGTGGTTGAAATAGTACTCCACCATTGGCACAGCCATGATCTCACTAAAACTGGGTTTTTCTTTCAACATTTTTGGCGGAGCCACCAAGACCAACTCTTGATTGTAGATGGGTCGAGAAAGAATCGAACGACTGTCATGCTCTGGATAGATCGAAAAACAAAGATCTAACTTGTTCGTTTCTAACAATCGATGCAGTCTCGAGGGCGTATCAAAAACCAACTTAACCTGAACATCAGGGTATTTTTTTTGAAAACTCATCAATACCGGTGCCAGTCGCAATTTTGCGAACTCTAAATAGGCACCAATGCGAATTAACCCTGTGACTTGGTTCTCCCGATTCGCAATACGAAAAAGCTTTTCAATAAAGTCACGATGATACGCATTGAACTCTTGCTGTATTTTGTCCCCGGCCGTTGTCAATACCAACCTTCTTCCCACGCGGTGAAACAAAGGAAAACCGAGAGAGCTCTCCAGCGTGGAAATTGTTTGGCTCAGCGCCGACGGCGTCACGTTCAAGGCCTCTGCTGCCAAACGATAGTTTCCAGCTTCAACGATCTTGGTGAAAACGGCTAATTTATTGAAGTCCACATTGTTTAGATTCACTTATCGATAGACTTAGCGAATTGAGATTTTCTTATCAACTGATTTCTTTAAACTACGCGCATCAGGAGGTTTCATGGAAATCAATATTGCACCCGCTTTCGCCTTCAATCAGTCTCGACATCTGCTCAAACATCCCTTTTATCAGGCGTGGATGGAGGGCACTCTGACCAAGTCCACTCTGCAGGACTATGCAAAGCAGTATTATCATCATGTCGAAGCCTTTCCTGGCTATTTGGAAAAAGCCCTGACCACCTGTTCACCAAAAAGCGAAGCTCAGGAAATACTGACTGAGAACCTCTCTGAAGAGGACGGTTCGGCCTATGGTGTTTCCCATCCAGAACTCTGGTTGCGGTTCGCCGAGGGCCTTGGACTTTCACGAGAAGAAGTTAAAACCATTCAGCCCCGCTCCGCCGTCCAGCAAGTGGAAAAAACATTCTCGGACTTTGCACTTCAGTCTTTACCAGCCGCACTGGGCTCTCTTTACGCCTATGAATGTCAGGTTCCGGAAGTTGCCGAATCAAAAATTGAGGGCCTAAAAAAGAACTATCAACTTCAAGATGACAGGTCCCTGGCTTTTTTTGAAGTTCATCGAACTGCGGACATTGCCCATCGACAGAGCCTTCTGTCATTGATCGAAAATTTATCGCCCGCAGAAAGACAAGAGGCCCAGCAGGCCGCCGATGCCTCTGCTCAGGTTTTATGGGATTTTTTAACCGATGTTCATCAACATCACAGGGGGGCTTGTGCCTGAACACCATTCGCTCTCTCTTCGTGATCTTAGCTTGCAAATTCATCTGGGATGCTCCGAGCAAGAAAGAGCGCGGGCTCAAGAGGTGCGAGTCAGCATTGAATTTCGGTTCTTAAACGCTCCCCTTGGGGCTACGTCGGACAAACTGCAAGACACTATTTGTTATGCGGAGATCAGCCAGTCTTTAAAGGACTTTTGCCAGAACCGCGAATTTCAACTGGTTGAAAAGTTAGCAGCAGATTTCTATCAAATGCTTCGGTCTCACGTTGATCGAACAACCAAGATCTCTTTAACAGTGCACAAGGTGGCTCCTCCGGTCGAAGGATTGCTCGGAGGGACCGTCTATCAGATTGGAGATTTTCATTGAGATGTTTTATTGGCTTTGGATCTAACTTAGGAAATCCTCGCGATAACTTAGAAATCGCAGCCGGAATCTTATCAAAAAACCAAAAAACGTCCTCCTTCCGAATCTCGCCGATCTATCAAACTCCGGCCCTGACTCCCCAAGATGCTCCTTTGGAATGGGACATCCCATACCTCAATGCCGTCGCCGAAATTGATTGGTCCGGAAGCGCCCAAGAACTTTTGCAATTCTTAAAGTCCGTTGAGGTTCAAATCGGTCGCGTTCCGGGGGCGCGCTGGGCTCCGAGGGTGCTCGATCTGGATCTGCTAACCTTTGGATCCGAAGTGATTCATGAGCCGGATTTGCAAGTTCCCCACTCAGAAATTCTCCATCGTTCTTTTGTTCTCGACCCCCTCAAAGATCTGGCTCCCCATTTTGTTCTTCCTGGGGACCGTGAAAAAATAATTCATCGAGCACGGCATTTAAGCTCCCATTCTCCGCTCTTGATGGCCATCGTCAATGTCACACCGGATTCGTTCTCAGACGGAGGACAATTTGATCAGATCATCGAATTTGAAGATCGCATCAAAGAACTGGATCAACTGATGGCTCCGATCATCGACATCGGCGCCGAATCCACCCGGCCCCACGCGGAATTCATTGATGCTAGACGAGAGTGGCAAAGACTGAAGCCAGCCCTAGAGATAACCCGAAATTATTCTCATGGAAAAGCGACTCGCCCACTCATCAGCGTCGACACCCGAAAAGCCGAGGTGGCCGAGAAGGCCCTGGAAATGGGGGCTGATTGGATCAATGATGTTAGCGGCCTGGCTGATCCAAAAATGATCGACGTTCTCAAAAATAGCCGATGCAACTTTGTGATAATGCACAGCCTGACGGTTCCAGCTGATAGCCAGGTCACCTTGCCCAATGACTGCGACCCAATAAAAGAGGTGCGCAACTGGCTCGAACAAAAATTAGATCTTATTGATCGCCACGGCATCCCGATAGAGAAAGTGATCTTTGACCCGGGTCTTGGTTTTGGCAAAACCCCCGATCAGTGCGTTCGTTTGCTCCGCCGAATGAATGAGTTCACGGACCTTCCGGTAAGGACCCTGGTCGGCCACTCTCGCAAATCGTGGATGAAGAAGATTCGCTCCCAGCCATTGAAATCCGTCAATGACCGAGATATTGCGAGCCTCGCGGCGTCGATGAACCTGATCCACCAGGGTGTTGACATCCTTCGAGTCCATGATATTGAATCTCACCAAATCGCATTGCAAACTCACCAGGAAATCAACTCTTGAAAGCTTTTGACTCTCTTTTTGTTCAAGCCATCCCAACGCGAATCTTTCATCCCGGCGAAGATATTGTCGACTTTATCGTTCAGCAGATCCATCAAAAACAGGTCAAAGAATCCATGGTGATCGCGGTCACTTCAAAAATCGTCAGCCTGTCGGAGAATCGTCTTCTCGAAAAATCGAAGATCGATAAAAAAGATCTAATCAACCAAGAGGCCGAGCACAATTTTGGCGAGATCGGATACGGCTGCTACCTCACTATCAAAGAAGGCCTTTTCATTCCATCTGCAGGCATTGACGAGTCCAACTCGGAACACAATAGCTATATTCTCTATCCAAAAAAACCTTTTGAAAGTGCGCAAAAAATTTGGATGGGATTACGCTCGGCTTGGGGAGTAAAAAACCTTGGCATTCTTTTAACTGATTCTCACACGACTCCACTTCGCAAAGGAGTCACAGGCATTGCATTGGCCCACTGGGGTTTTCGCGGGCTCAAAAACATGGTGGGAACACCCGATCTTTTTGGACGAGAGCTGCAGATGACCACCGTCAATATCGCCGATGGCCTGGCAAGTGCGGCCACTTTGATGATGGGCGAGAGCAATGAATCTCGTCCCTTGGCCTTGATTGAAACAAGCCCCCTTGATTTCACAGAAACCATCGATCCCAATGAAGTCCGAATTCCTTTGCGGGACGACCTTTATTATCCGTTTTTTAAAAATATGATGTGACTGCTCAGTCCGAACAGTGAGCTTGCTTCAATGTTTAAAAAACTGTTGGATTTTTCAACATTGAAAACGAAACGACAAAAAACCTGAATTTCCACTTTGTCTCAATCAGAGAATCCAGAGAGTTCCCTGGACCTTAGGCCATGAGCATCATTCTCGGGTCGAGACATTTTTTGGCCCCATTCTTGCGACTGAAGTCCAGTGAAGGCTCCAATGTTCGAGCCGGAGAAAGAGGATGGATGTCATGAGAAACACAATCGTTCGCACAGTTGTTCCAACCTTTTTAGCCCTGGGACTGATCAATTGTTCTGCAAAAAATTTCGGATCTCTGGCTAGCTCTGAACCAGAGGCAGCCATTGCGCCCCCCAGTCTAACTCCACCAAGCGTATCTCCCCCCAGTGGCATTCCCTGCGCTTCTAATTGCAGCGTTTCGACGCCCCCTGCGCCCTCGATGAAAACTGAATCCTTTTCTCAGAGCACCCCTGGTGTGGACTTGTTGGTGGTTTCAGATAACTCCGCGTCCACAGAAGATCTGCAAAAAAGTCTGGTGAACAAATTTGGCGGATTCGCAACTGCGATGCAAGGAATTGACTATCAAATCGGGATTACAACAACCGACGTTTCTGGTGGCAAGTGGAGCACTCAGGGATCTCTGGTCAATATCGCTGGTGGCAGTGGGTACTATTTAAACCCCGCAAGCCCCAATGTGTCTCAATATTTCGCAGATACAGTGCAAAGAAAGGAAACCAAGGGATGTTTTATGCGTTTCGACTGTCCCTCTGACGACAGTCAGAATTTTGGAGCCGTTGTGATGGCGATGCAAAAGCATCAAACCGCCAATGCCGGCTTTTTCCGCGACAATAAAAACTTGGCGGTGCTTTTCATCACAGATGGAGACAACCAAAGCCCCTCAGATAATCGCGACCCCAAAAATAATGTCAATAATCCCGCCCTTGTGCTATCGACCTTTCAAGCTCAGTGGGGAAATACCAAAAGTTTGAGAGCCTATGGAGTTATCGTGAAACCTGGCGATAAAAAGTGCTCCCAAAAACGCGCTAACTTCACCGTTGATCCCTCCACTCTCCGCTATAGCAACTATGTGGATCAGTTCGTCCAGCAGACCGGAGGATCCAGCATCAGTCTGTGTGATGCCGACTATAGCCCAATACTCAACGCGATCGCCCAGGACGTGGGCGTCAATTTGAATAGGTCTTTCCAGCTGTCGCAGATGCCAAAGGCTGACTCGGTTCAAGTGCAGGTGATTCCCAATGCGATGATTAACTATCACGTTGTCGGTGACACCGTTATCTTCGACCAGGCCCCACCGGTGGGATCTCAAATTAAAGTCACCTACGAAGAATAAGCCTGCCACACTGCCGAAAATAGCCCCTAGCCTTGCCTTCGGTCAAAAGCAGAATAGACTCTGCCCATTGACCACTGGAGGGCATATGCGGCTACAAATTTTTATCACTCTGAGCTTGGCTTTTTTCTCGTCTTTGACCTTTGCTGGATCGGGCCTGGTGATCCATACCACCGAGTTGGGCGTGGCGAAGTTCCACCGTGCCGACAATCGGGTTCATAGCTACGGCCCTCAGCACGGTTGGACGCCGTATATTCTTCCAGATTCTGCCCCTACAGATGCCGTGCTGTCGCAGAAAAATCAGGATGGCTCTTACACCGTATTTTTCTCTACCCTCGATGAGATGATGAACTCTGTCGTGCAGATCTCCAAAAATGAAAACCAGAAGGTTTCTGTCCTCAACATCCATGGGCACGGCCTCCCCGGAGCCATGTGGTTCCCCAAGGATGCCGCCACTCTCAACAGTGTCGAATGCACCAGCTGGCGAGAAGCGGCCTCTGGCAGCGACGATGCGAACTACAGCCAGTATTACACCCCTATTTCTGCTGCGGACATTCGGCAAATTCGGCAAATTTCCAATTCACTCAATTTTCACATGGGCTGCACGACCGGCCTTCGTGAATGGCAAAATGCAACGGCAAAAAATTCTGAATTCAAGATGGCTTTGAGCAATGATGCAGAACTGCACTTTGCGTCTTGTGTGGTCGGACTGGGCCTTGCGGGCGACAAGTTCACTTTGGGAATCGCTTCTTTGCTCCTGGGACCAAGTGGTCGGGTGGAGACATCTACGAACTTTGGATTGGGAGATTGGTCAATGCCCCAGGGTATGGGTTTCTGGGATTACCAGACAGATCAACAACTGCAACAGGACAACCAGAATTACGTCAACAATCGTCAAGACTCTCAGATTGCGCAAAAGGGCGTAGTTCGCATAGCGGCGCAAGATGGAAAGCAGTGGAAAACTTCTCTGTGGGCTGATCAAAACTTTATGAATTTGAATGGTCCCTCGGTATTGACGGGCACTCAAATCTACGAAGTCCAAACTCAGATTTTTTCAGACCGAACCCCCGCTTCTGTCAGAATTCCAGGGACCTCGGTTTATACCACTGTTGAAGTGGCTCAGTAATCAGTTTACCTCGCCAAGGCCTGATTCATCTGCTCAACTTCTTGCCGAAGAGCTTCGTCATTTACGTTGCGGCGATTTTTACATCCCAGCTTAAAGGTCATAGCGGCCGCAGCTACGGCCCCAAACCGAGCTGCGTAGCCTGAAAATGCCGTCACCGAGAAACAACCCCGTTTTATCTGTGTCCCTGGCCCAAACCCGTACGGAAGATTTCCCGGCGCCATCGAATAGTCATCATGAGTGTCCACATAGATATCAATTTTTCTCCCTGGCGTTGGATAGAAACCAACCGTGGGAGACCAATTTCGATTCTGATCAAAGACAGAATTAGAAACAGCATCTCGATAGTCCGCTTCGCTCGGCGCCTGGTTTGCTTTTGGTATTTCTTCGTCGTAATAGACGACAAAATCTTCTTCATCATTTTCAGGGTGCGGATGCCTGGCAGCATAATTGACGATGTCTTGCCAATCATAGGCCGCCCACACCTGGGAAGAGTTGACGGTGACAATCAGGCTGAACATTAAAATGGCTTTTTTCATATTGAACTCCGTGTTGCCATCATCATTGCAACCACGGGGCCATCTGACGTCGGTCTGAGTTCGAATTGAAACACTTGGCCCTGAATCAACTTCCGGGATGTCTAAAACTTTTCCAGATTAAAATTGAAGAATCA
>PEZR01000101.1:1202-1693 GCA_002773975.1 Bdellovibrio sp. CG10_big_fil_rev_8_21_14_0_10_47_8 | reverse complement strand
CTCGCTTCTGTCTTGATCTGGTCTTTGGGGAAATTCATCCCCTTCATGAGAATCTTGACGGATTGAGTGCTCAAGGGCTCGCCTTTCGTCACCACGACACGAGACGAATCCAGACCCGTTTCCTGAGACAAGCGTTTTGCCACTAGCTCTGCACTGAGCAAATCTGGTTTATAGTTTCCTGATGCATTGGTGACAATAGCCAGACTGAATTGACCCTTTGGGTTCTTCACAAAAACGAGCTGCCCGGCTGATTTGACCGTTTTTCCTTGGGCCAGCAATACATGACCGGCTTTTCCTTCGGTCACAAAAATTCGTCCGTCAGCGAGTTCGACATATTCATACCGGCTCACAGCTCCCATTTTGTCATATTGAACTTGATTCAATAATAAAATTTCACTCAAGGAACCACCCTCCGCCAAGAAGGAAGCTACCTTTTGTTCGTAGGCTTCTTTTCGCTCTTGTGCGGTCATTTTTTTATCGCTGCGATAATT
>PEZR01000101.1:0-1145 GCA_002773975.1 Bdellovibrio sp. CG10_big_fil_rev_8_21_14_0_10_47_8 | reverse complement strand
GTTCGGGCCCGGGATGGCGACGTCAATGAATCGAATCATGTTTTCATAAATACGTTCTGATTGAAAACGAACCTCTCGGTAAACACGAACTGAAAGATACTCCAGGGCCTGCTGATCAAATGCAGGCAACTTGTCGCCATTGTTGATGACCTCTAAGTGAGTAGAAAAGATGGCATTCTCGAGCCCATAGATAACTCGAGCCTGCTCTAAAATTGATTTCTCAGATATTTCTCCGATACCATAGATCTTATTTTCTAAGTCTAAAATCTTTTCCTGAAGCGCACGAGCTCGAGGAGTCAATCGGGAATAATAAGCCCCATATTGCGCATTTCCGTGGGCCTCGATCAAGCCATCAGGAAGAGATCCCACGCCCAAATCCACCGGTTGGCCGAATACAGGAAACCCGAGCCCTAAAATAAAAACCCAGCTGATCATCATTTGCTTAAGCATTGGAAAAGCCCTTCCTCAATAGATATCTCTAATCCATACAACCTCATACAAGGTCCGTACCGCCGCAAAGACCAGAAAAATCGCCCCAGAGGGAACCAGGCCTGCCGATGTTTTTTACACCAGCCGTAGACCGGCCCTCGTCGCGGTTGATTTGAGGCCATTTTTTGGCAGACCCCGTCCAAGTCTTCGACGGGTATTTTCTCTAGGCTGCCCTAAAAAGCACCTGAAAGGGGCACGGTGTTCGCATTGAATCCGACGAGAGCAAATTAGAAAACGTATTTTACACCCTCACCGGGAGATCAAATGAACTGGCGAAATTTAATCAACAACCAACCCATTGCTGAAGTCTCACTGGTTGCTGTGCTGTTGACCATAGTCACTTCCTCTCCGATGGCAATAGCTCAGATCTCCTGTTCTCCAATTCATAATAGGACGGCCCCCGTTGAAATGGCGTGGAGAGCCGCGAGCACACAGCCTGCCCAGTCTGGCGCGATTTCTCAGACCAACAAAAACCGCGAGACGATGATTAAATCCACCGTTGATTTTCAAGAAAACTTTATTCTCAACTATGTTGGGGACTACGGCCGCGGCGACATCCCCCCGATGAGTTTTTTTGCGGCTGAACACAAGGGTTTAAAAATGAAAACCATTGTCCAGTCCGATGGACTGAACAGTAAAATCACAAAGTATCTGGT
>PEZR01000055.1 GCA_002773975.1 Bdellovibrio sp. CG10_big_fil_rev_8_21_14_0_10_47_8 | reverse complement strand
GAGGTATGGTTGTCTAGGTCCAAAGAGGGGGAAACTTCATAGATCGAAAATGATTTCCAGTCCATTCCAACATAGAGTTCAGAAAGAAACGGAAAGATCTCCGAGGCGGAAAGACCCGTCGCCCAAGACTGAGAACAGCCAGGCGCTTCACTGGAGCGAATGGCATCAATGTCCAAACTGATCCAAAGGGGTTGTTGGGCGTGTTTGTGGCAGATTTCGTGCGCAATCGACAGCAGCCCGCGGTCGCGAGCTTCATGAGCGCTGATCAAGTGTGCGCCTTGAGTTTGGGCCCAATCCCAATGGCTTTGACTGTTGCACTGGGGTTGGAGACCAATTTCATAAAATGAAAAAGCACCGGGAAATTCCTGCAGCAGTCGATAGAAGGGTGTCCCGCTGTTCAGGCCCTGATCTGTGGGGCGAACGTCTAAATGAGCGTCCAAATTCACCACGATCGGTTTTTTTCCGGACTTCAGGGCTGAGCGCAGAAACCCAGCTCCATCTGCATATCCATAGTCATGACCTCCGCCCAAGCTGACCCAAGGGATGTTTTTGTCGGTCACTTGCTCGGCTTGTTCGCGGCCCAGCTGATGTCTTTCTTCAAGGGTCATAGTCGTGGTCAAGTTTCCAAGATCTGCGATCCTGAGTTCTCCCGTCGTCGCGAGTTGTTTAAGAAGATGGGGAGTCATTTTGTAAAGATATTTTCGAATTGTGTCCGGCGCATCTTTAGCCCCAATGCGGCCGCCATTAAGGGCGATTCCTTCATCGTCCGGATAACCCCACAAACATAGATCAGCTTCGGCAAAATCCTTGGCGGCTTTTGCATAGTTTCCCATTCGGGGATCTTGTGGATCTCCTTTTGAGAAAAAAAGAGAAGGCTCCACCGGATTCCAAACGGAAGTTTTCATTAGGGGTTTTTAACTTTCTGAAGTTGAATCGTGTGAGAAACATCACCCGTCGTGGCATCATAGAGATCGATCTGCGCAGTTTGCCCTTGAATCAAGAGGCTTCCCAAGGTGACCGAATTTTCGGTGGAGAAAAAGACTCGCCATGAATCTCCACTCGACGGTGAAATGGCATATCGAAAGTGGTTGCTGCTTTGGCTGCTGAAAATGCGGACCCGAGTATAGTCTTGAAAATCAACCAACTGAGAGTCGCCGGTCCAGCGCCCAATCAAGCGACGAAGTCCAACAAAGTCGATGCTCTCTAGGAGCAGAGTTCGATCATCATATTGAGTGGCGGTTCCACTGATCGCATCGAGGTTTTGCAGCTTTAACAAGGCTTGTTTAGCAGAGTCCGTGACCGCGCGAAGTTTGAATTGATTTGATGAAGTATCAATAAACGTATAAGAGCCGTCTTCGATAATGACATAGCCCTTGATGCTCACTGTAGAGTTTTTGATTTCGGCAGTGTCTTTTAGAACAGAAATGCTTCTGCCAGCAAAGCAGAGTGTCGGAAACAAGAATGCGAAACAGAGCAAATACTTCATGGAATCAGTTTTTCCACCAGTCATGGAACTACGTCAAACACCATCCAGCGACTAATGCTGAGTATAAAAAGCGAACAAGTTGAGGTGAATGGGACTGAAGGTGCTTAAGTTTCCATCAGTCGCTGTGAAATTTCGTCGACCGCGCGTTCAAAGATCACCTGGCCATGCTGAGCTGAAGCCAATCGCGGATCTGACCCCATGCGTCCATCTGGAAATGTTTTTCGAAATTGCCCAGGGCTCAAAGGCCACGCCGTTTTTTTAACTGTCGGGAAGAATTCAAAAGTTTTTTTCTTTTCGTAGGCTTGAGGATAGCAGGTCATTGTCACGGAGATCTCACCACAGGTCGCATGAAATCCATTGGCATCGCCAAAGTTTTTTTGTTCGTAATCAGTCACTGAGCTGAGGTGCCACCAATTAAAGAGTTGAAGGGTGTAGTCCTGGTTTGACGACAAGATCTCTGAAAAGGCCGCTTGGAGTGAGGGAATGTTTCCACCGTGGCCATTGATCAAACTGAAATGTCGAAAGCCCTGATCGGCATAGCCCTGAATGATCTCTTTGACGACCTGAATATAGGTGCTCGGTTTCAAAGCGCCAGACCCTGGAAATGCCATGTGATGAAGAGCCATGCCGTAACACAATGGCGACGCCACCAGTGTCGATGTTTTTTTTCCGACGGCTTTGGCGAGGTCCCAGGCGGTGAGAAAGTCCGTGCCAATCAGGCCCGTGGGCCCATGTTGCTCGGTCGAGCCCACAGGGAGAATCAGATGCTTTTTGTTTTTGAGATAAGATTCGACCTCGGGCCATGTCATTAAATAAATTTCCATCATTGCCTCACTTGTGGTTGTATTAACGATATGTCGATATCCTCTGAAAAATCAAGAGTGGTGGATTCTCAAGTTCCTGCGGTGAATTTGGACTCTCGTTTGCGTGAGATTTTCCCGCGGACTCTTGAGAAGATAGAACGTGATGCATTGACTCCGGTATTGCAGTTGTTTTCTGAGCGGTGGGGAGCAGAGATGCAGGAACTGGAAAATTTTCGGTTTTTCCCCATGTTTCTAAAACAAGGGCATCAGGCTGAAGCCATCGTACAGATGGCGGATTATGAATATCTGTGTGCTTGGGTTGAGACCATTGATTTGGGGCCTTGGCATTCGGGTGTCAATCCTAGCTGGCAGTGGCTACCTCTGGTGAGTGGCGCCGATGAGCTGGGAAAAGACCGAGGGGTTTATGCTTTGTGGAAAAATGCTCAGACTCAGCAACGAGAAGAGAAGTGTTTGACCCCCAGGGAAGCCGAGCTTTTATGGATGATCACTGAAGAAGTGACTCTGACGCCAGATCTTCGCAAAGCCTATCAGCGCGAGATTGATTCATTCCAGAAGCAGGGATTAATTGCCCTCGACTTTGCAGCTATTTGATCGTGGCCATGATATCGCCCAAGAGCTGAATATGGTTCAGCGGGTATCTTCCCACCGCCGAGATCATCAATGTTTTTACCGCTTCTTTTTTTGCAACGCCCTCAAAAGTGATCAATCGATCTAAAGCATTGGCGGAGGCCACAATCAAAGCCAGAGGGTCAATCTTGGTCTCGATCAGACCGTTGGGGAAACCTTTTCCGTCAATGTATTCCTCGTGTTGAGCAATGATATTCATGACAGTTTGATCAAAGTGTTTTTTGTCTTGCACTTTTCGGGCGCCTTCAAGGGGATGCGATCGGTAAGTTTTCATTTCAGCTTCCGTGAATTCTTTGAGAGGCCGGGCAATCGAGAGACCCGAATGAAAATGTTCAAAGTCATGCAAGAGGGCGCCGAGACTCAAGAGCTGTAGCTGTTTGGCATCAGTGACATTCAGGCGTTTGGCAAGGGCTACCGCCAAGGTTGAAACCGTCACTCCATGGTGGGCGATATTTTGGTCCACATTGTCGATGGACATGACCTTGGCGAGAGCCTCGGATTCATCCGACAGAAATTCCACAAATTTAGAAGCCGCATCCTTGGCTTCCGCGTAGGAGACTTCGTCTGCGGGGTTTTCCATGACAGCTTCAGCATTGCTTTGTTGATTCCCCTGGATAATCTCGGCGCGGCTGTCGAGGCTTTTTCCCGAGCCTTTGTCATAGGCCATCTCAATATTGCGAGAGAGATAATTACGATAGTTTTCTTCAGCCTCTGGGAGGATAAACATTTTTTTGAGCTTTTTGGCGCGAAGCCGAGTCAGGCGATCGCCCTCAAAACTGTCGCCCTTTTTGAGATAAAGAATGTACTTCTCGTTGATTTTCAAGAAGGCATCGAAATCGATGGCTTGGTCGCCGCGAAGAGTACTGACCCGAATCGGAACATATTCCATTCAATTATCGCCTTTGCATTTGTTGCTAGATCTGTTTAAGCTAAGGCCATGGCAGATATAGATAAGGAAATTTTAGAAGATTTTTTGTCTGAGTCAAAGGATCTGATGGGGAAAATGGTGTCCACGCTGGAAGCTTGCGAGGGAGATTTTTCCCAGGTCAAAGGTCTAGAGGACTATGGGCTCAACGTTGATCGTATCATGGGAGCCGCAAAAAGCATTGCCATGATGGTTCCTGAAGATCCCAATCATTTGATTCACAAGGTGGGCGACTATGCGGCGGTCTGCAAAGCCGTTGGGTACAAAGCTTCTCAGATTCGAGACAATGTTCAGTTCTATGATATTTGTGTGGCTTTGCTTTTGGATGGGACTGAGGTGCTCGAAGCCATGGTCGACGGTCTTTCCAATGGCCGAAATGAAATCAAGGGACTTTTTTCGCAAACGTTCTTGGAGCGGTTGCGATGGGTGTCTTCGCAGTTTGGTGAAGAATACAGAGCCAGCGTCGACATTCACAAAGGCCAAAAAACCAAAATGAATCAAGACGACATTGATGATTTGCTGAAAAAACTGGGGCTCGATTAGACTCTGTGGTTTTTCAGTTGAGATAGGGCCCAATCAACCAGATCTTGTAGCTTGTCATGCCGACTTTGCTCGCGAATTTCTGGAATGAGCTCCACCAAGTTTTGATTCGCAGCAACCACAATGGCATTTCTTCGTAATCCAAAAGGGCCCGCTCTCTGCAGTGGAGAGTGAGCATACTTTTTTTCCAATTTTTTTCCGGACAAGGTTAAAATTTCTCGAAGCTCAATGATGAGTTCTTGTCGAGAATCCGTGTCGACAGTTCTCTGTGGACGAGTGTCCAAATTCTGTCCAAAGAGTTTTTGATTCCAAGGGCAGACTGTTTGGCAAAGATCACAGCCGAAAAACCAATCCTTGATTTGAGGTCTTATGGCCTCTGGCGGAAGCTCTCGGGATTCGATGGTCAAATAGGAAATGCATTTGTTGGCATTGAGCAATCGGGGTTCTTCGAGGGCCGAGGTTGGACAGATGTCAATGCACCGAGTGCAGGTTCCGCAAAAGTCATGCATCGTTTCTGGCGTTGGCGCTATCGAAAGAGAGGTTAGAATTTCTCCAACAAGGAAAAGACTGCCTTTTTTGGGATGAATCAAACAGGTATTTTTCCCAATCCAACCCAGCCTACTTCG
>PEZR01000041.1:220-4983 GCA_002773975.1 Bdellovibrio sp. CG10_big_fil_rev_8_21_14_0_10_47_8 | reverse complement strand
TGAATGGCTTTAAAGTCTAAATAAGGATTCCCACCTTTGTGGACATAGTCTTGATCAGCCCCGTCGCCAGCAACAAACCAGGCGAAATCCACTCCGCGGTCTCCTCGCTTATTTTTCCAAACGCCATCTATTGCATTCCCTGATTTATCCAAGAAGAGGTCATATCCGGTGGAAATACCACTCAATGACTGCCCCTGGGCGACTTTGTGTTTCGTAGGGCCGTTGGCATCGACAATCTCGATTTCACCTAACGTTTCCAGATACAATTTCACACTGACTTTGCTCTCCGCCTGCGGAAACAACTTCTTTTCCTCTGCGGTGAGCGGTACAGCGGAACTCAGATCACGTTTGTAACCAACCACTGTTTCATTCCAAATCTCTTCTCCTAGGTTGGAATCGATTACAAACGCCTTTTTTTTAGTTGCCAAATTGTAGCGAAGGACCAGGTCAAAAACGGCTGGATTCGGTTGGGCTTGTGCCTTCTTTCCCTCTTCTGATGGGGACCCGATCTGGGCGTACTCTTCGACAAAGAAATAACTGGCGCCCGCAAGGGCCTTTAAATCCGAGGGCTGAAATGTCACGGAAAGACCTTTCGCATTCACAACTTCAACTGGATATTTAGGTTCGGGCATGAGTATTCCAGCACAACGAACTCCATTGCAAAATCCCTCCCAAGAATCGGGCTTAGGGTCCCGTAACGGCCCCCGCCTATTCAGTTCAAAGTCAGTAGTTCGAAAGTCACTGTAGTTCATCAGCAAATCAAATTTTTCAACGGGGGAAAGTTTGCTCAATTGATCTGCTGACAAAGTCTTGAGCTCGGAGGGAGCTAAAATCTTCGTGACGGATTTGCCCTGTTGCCATCTTTGAGCTATCCCTCCCTTTTCCATCGGAAAATAGTTTCCTGCCCAAGGGACTTCTTGTTCACTCAATCGAAATTGAGTCGGTCCCTTGTATGGATCCAAATACGGCCCGAGGCCGCCCCGCGGAGTTTTCCCTTTTAAAAATGTCTGGGCCTCTTGAATCCAAAAAAAGTCATCAGCAAAAGAAGCTGCATTAAGGCTTGAATTGCCAAACAACACCAACAATAGAACTAGACATCTCTGTAGTTTCATCAAACCCTCGAAGACAGGTCATCATTGCAAGACCACTGCCAGGTAAAAAATGCGCCCATATACACAAGGTTTGTTGCCAGCTCTAATCACTGGACCCAACGAGTGTTTACCAGATGAGCAAAGACGAATTTTTTTCAGAACTCCATTGCCAGCCCTATGAGTTTTTGGTGCAATTAAATCAAATAAATCGAGAGGTGAAGATGATCCAATTTCCTAAAGTTAACATGATCGCTATGGGCCTTGGGCTCCTCACTCTGGCCGCATGCTCCTCCAGCCCCAAAATCCAGTCAGCCGCTCAGGACTCTCCGGCCTATCAAGCAGCACTTGATGGAGCCTTTGCTGACCTCGAAGCCCATCAGCGTCCCCGCGCACCGGCCGCGACCTCCGAAGAAGCCACATTCTCTAGCCAATTTCAGAAGACTCACAGTTTTCAGGTCCTCGTTTATTCAAAAAGAGGGCTTCTGCCTGAACAGCGCAAGACTAAGAACAAAGGTCCGCTCTCAATCCAACTCGACAAAACGCCTGCGGTTTTTCAGTTTCGCATTGATCAGCAGGGAAAATGTGCCCAGGGAGTCAAAGATGGACTGGTCTCTCCTGCGGACGTCGACAATTGCGTGCAAGTTGAAATCAAGCCTCAACGAGACTCTGAAAAACGACAATATGTCCGCGTTTTTATGGATACCAATTATACAATTTATGGAATTAGCTATCACGACTATGACAACAAAACTGGGAAGGTCAAACGCGAGCGCCGCAAAATGAAATGGGATCCCAGCGAGCCCCTGTCATCAGAACTCTTATCTTTATCACAAGATATTGTTCCCCTGGATTTACCCATTCATGCGACCAATCACTTTCAGCGCAAAATTGGAAACCTCCCAATTCCCCTGGGTCCTCGCGCCAAACAAAAGTGCCAAGGAGTTCAATATCAGCATCGAAATACTTATGGTTCATTTATCCAAACCACGTGGTGCGAATCCGACCCGTGGCCGACCTATGTGGACACAAACCGCTACGTCGCAGTTCTTCAAGCAACCGGAAAGGCCGGTGGAAAATGAGAAGTATTTTGCTGATAACTTTGTTTTCCATCAGTGCCCAAGCTCAGCTGACCTTCAACAACACTGATTTCAAATATCTGTTTAACCAATACCGTTATTCTCAAGCCTCTAGTCTACCCTGGCCTGGAACCTATTGGCCTTTTGATGGCCGAGGACGGGGGGCTGGGATCAATCATCGAATCCAAGGCGAAACTTTGTCGCCAGCACAAAAGTATGACCAATTTTTTGGAACCGGCGGAAAAGCCTCTGCATGGGAAGAAGCCAATCATAATTGCGACAAGATGGACAAGGATCTGCAGGCAAGCTGTCGAGCTTGGTATGGGCACTGCAACGGCTGGACGGGAGCTGCTATTATGAATGCCGAGCCAAACTACAAAACTCCGATCACAGTCACCAATCCAAGCACCAATGTCACTATGACTTTCGATTACAAAGACATCAAAGCTCTGTTGAGCGAAGCTTGGCTGGATGCTTACGTCAGCTTCGAGGGCACTGGTACGGCTGAAACCGGTGGAGACTGGGTCTTCGATCCTCAGTCCACTATTGGCCGGCGCCCTTCGACAAATAACTCTGGTCTCACAAACTACGAAGCCTATTGGGATGTTACTCCCCGAGCATTCTTTTTTGCTCTGACCAATTATGTTGGCGCACTGAAAGAGGGCATTGCTATTGATCGCTTCACCGGCTCAGAGATCTGGAACCAACCAGTCATTGCCTATCGGTTCGTTCCCATTCAAAGCAGCCAAAACCAAGTTATTGAACGAAATGGAATGAAGGTTTATCCCGTTACTTTTGGGGTCAAACTTTACTGGGCAGATGACAGCGTGGACTATGACTATCAGCGAACATCCAGCTTGGATTGGTCAGTCACTGAATCCAGATTTTCCAGCGACAAAATTCCTAGCTATGGATTTTCAACCTTTGACTTTGTTAGCGATGGCGCATTTGATTCGCGCTATCTGACATTCACCCTCTTCTTTGATGCACCCGTTGTTACCTCTGAAGATGGAACACAGATCATATCTGCTGGAAGGATTCTCGGAGACGGAGTCTGGGCTCATGCGGACCCCAAACTTCGAGAGTCTAGTTTCGCTCTCGGAGCAGAAGCAGCTCAAACTCATCCGGACTTTCTTTGGAGACCTGATAGCATTTTAGACCAAGCTCAATATCGAAACCCCTACATCAAGCCCTCTCATCTTTATCGATATATTCTGCAAAGACCCATGAACTGATTGTTGGGTGCTCGAATAATTCCATCGAGCACTCATCAAAATCTATCCAAAGTCCTGATTCTTAAAACTGGCCTGCGAAGTTCTTCTTTTTTTTCGGAAAATAAGAAGGACCGGAGGTCTTATGCACAATCTCATCGGGCGCCTTGTATTTTCTCTCGTTGTTGTCACCATCCCTGCACTGGCAATTTCTGAATCAACAATTCTTGATTCTCAACTGGTTTCTTCTGAGGAACAGGGCTCACTCCGACAAGCGCCCCCCATTTCACAGTGGGTTCTTCCCCAATACAGTGCTGAAGAGCAAAACCAAATTCTCGCACAATTTAACCATCTTGACCCCCAACATGTCGTGCCCACTCAGGCCTTGATGCAAGCACTGCTTTATTGGCATGCGAATCAGGATCGAATCACCAACAAAAAATCCCTCACTGTGATTGATTTTACCCAACACTCTTCTAAAAAAAGACTCTACCTCATTGATCTGCAATCCGGCATGGTGACCGCCACCTGGGCGGCCCATGGCTCTGGTTCGGATAAAAATGCCGATGGATTCGCCGAGCAATTCAGCAACGTTGATGGAAGCCATGCAAGCTCTTTGGGATTTTTCTATGCGGCCGAACTCTATTACTCGTACACTTATAAAAGCAATGCTTTGCGCTTAGACGGTTTGTCACAAACAAATTCTCTCGCGCGCAGTCGTGCCATTGTTATTCACTCGGCCAATTACGTCAGCGAGAGCTGGCTCAATCAGTACGGAAAAATGGGTCGAAGTTATGGTTGCCCTGCTCTGGATCAAAAAATCAAAGACTTCGTTATCAACAAGATAACGGGTGGGAGCCTTCTCTATATCTGGGCAGGTCAAGCAGAGTTCTAGTCACGACCAATGACTTAGCCTTGGCACATAATATTCTCCCTACACAAGCCTTTGGCCCCCTATTCTCTGAGTATTTCGAAAAAATCTGAAGAGTTTTCTTTTTTTCACCGAAGCATTTCTGGGTGAGTCTGACAAGGCCCCCCAGAGACGGAGTAAAAATGAAAGCGAAGACACGAGTTCTCCTGGCTGTTATATTCATTGGAGGTCTGACCTCCTGCCGTGATGATGACGGCCTTTGGTTCGTCGGCATTGACAAAAACTCTAAGGAAGTCGCAGTCCGGATGCCCCCAGAAATGGCCTCTGAACAAATGCTCTCCGTCATCAATCAAGCCTCGACACAAACTCTCCTCTCTCTTGAATCCATGGCTGCCTCGAAAATTGATTCACACTGGAAACCCAGCGAGGTTGAAGTCGGCTTAGGTCTCTCTGTGGAGGGGGGAATTCAATCGGTGATGAAGTTGGGCGGAAGCGCTGGCATCTCGTTACTTTT
>PEZR01000041.1:0-147 GCA_002773975.1 Bdellovibrio sp. CG10_big_fil_rev_8_21_14_0_10_47_8 | reverse complement strand
AGCAATGGCGCAAATCCCGGCCGACTGGTACCAGGCGCCAGAGGACTCCAACATGGTCATTTCGTCCAGAATTTCGCCTCTCTCGGAAGAACAAAGGAGCGGAATTTCAAAATTTTATTCCAACCTTAATGAGATGATCCAGCAGAT
>PEZR01000134.1:25655-30499 GCA_002773975.1 Bdellovibrio sp. CG10_big_fil_rev_8_21_14_0_10_47_8 | reverse complement strand
GGTTGGTCGAGCAATATGGAAAATCTATATTTAGGTATATGAGCAGCAACACAGGTATATCGGACATTCAAGGGATTAAAAGAGCATTTGGACTGTGGACTCATGGGTTGGCATACTAGCTTCGTAAAAAAAATCTCTGAAAATATACCTAGTTTCTCGAGGTGTTCAGTGAGAAGCACTATCTCAATTGGCGGAGAAATTTTGACTTGATAGGGAAAGCTCGACAACGAAGGGACCGAAGCGAAGAATCTTGCGCAAGCGGTCCCTCAAATTTGTCGATCGGTCTTTATTTCTTTTGACGCCATTTTTCATAGCCGGAAATTTTTGATGCATTGAATTCGGTCCCGACTAAAAGTTGTGGTTCATCTTTGGGTTGTTGAGTGAAATACATTTTTTCGACGCCATTTTGCTCTTTTCTAATTTCGGCGGCTCCGGGAAGATAAACGTCGCGAGCTACGCCATCTTTTTTATACTCAAGGTAAAATTCCACCGTCGGTCGATCAGCTTGGTACATGGTGGTGGGAGTTGGTTTTTTGGAGGCGAGAGGAAATTATATCTATATCAAATTGAAGAATATGATCCGGCGAAGCTTGCTCGCGATCACCGGAATCGCAGCTTGAAGTCACGTGACTATGTTCGGCATTAATAAAATATTGTTTAAAAATATTTGACGGCATTTTTGTATCAATTGCCTCTGTCCACAGAGCCACTTATCAATGGCAAGAGCCCCCTGCCGTACTTCGAAATTAAATCGCGAATAGGGACGTTGGCTGTCGTTTATCAGCTCGCCTTAAGCTATGTCTAGAAAACACCCCCGCGAATCCTAGCATCAAAAAAATGTGATTTGAAATCTCATGTTATGGTCATCTTCTATCCGGAGGTCCCATGAAAATATCCAATCAAGAGCTGGAAATTATTTTGCAAAATAAGGTCACCGAGGAAAGAAAGATCACCGTCGAGATTATTCAGCTACTCGAAGAGGTTTCTCGCCGAAAGATTTATCTAGAGCGGGGGTATGGCTCATTGATCGAATATTGTATTAAAAAACTGGGTTATTCAGAATCGGCTGCTTACCGAAGAATTGCGGCCATGCAGGTTGCCAAAGATTTACCTCAGGTCAAAACTGCGATTTCTGAGGGCCGCTTGAATTTAGCCAGTGTGGCTCAGGCTCATACTTTTTTTCGAAGAGAAGAAAAGCAGCGCAAGAAAGTCGGGGCAGAGACCTTCTCTAGACCCGAGAAGGCCGAGATTCTGCAGAGCTTGGAGCAAAAAACTTCGCGCCAAGCCGAAAAATTTCTCTTGGACCTTTCGCCGACAAATTTACCGCTGGAAAAAGTTAAACAATTGAGTTCGACCAAGACTCAAGTGACCTTGGTGCTGGACGAAGAACTGATGCAAAAAATCGAGGAGATTAAAAATCTGATCTCGCATAAAAATCCACATCCAACGTATGCAGAGCTACTGACAATAATGGCTGACATGTCCCTAGAGAAATTAAAGTCCAAACGAATGGCCGCACTGAAGGCGCAAGGCGCCACCGGCGCCGGTGTTGCAGCGAGAAAGCCCCTGTTGTTGAGGGTCGATCAGAGTGCCGATGTTCAAGATAAAGACACTCACGGTTCCCGCAAGAGAGTGCCGGAAGGAAGGGCGCGATCGCGCAGGATTCCTGCGTCGATTCGACGTCAGGTCTGGCTCAAGTCCCAGGGGCAGTGTTGTTACCGCGATCCTATTTCGGGGACCAATTGCGCTTCAAAATTTCAACTGCAAATCGAGCATCGATATCCATGGGCCAAGGGCGGAGGTCATCAGATCGAAAATCTCGAACTGCTTTGCTCGGCTCACAATCAACTGCGGGCTATCCAGCAATTCGGTGAGAAGAAGATAAAGTATCACCAAGTGTCTTCAATTATAGACGAGCAGGTCGCTTATTTTTCCTAGCTATTAACAAAACTCAGCGCTTTTCAAATCGAGTAGTTGTGGGCAGAAGGGCCTGGGTGATTTTGTCGTAGCGGTGGAGTTCTGGGGGCTGACCGTGGCGATGGAGCCAGCTGAGGTATTCGTGATCGGGACCTCGGCAGATGAGTTGGCGGGTTTTCCCTTTTTCCTTTAATTGATCGCCGACCAGGCGCCATTTTTCGGTGGCCGGGGCTGGTTTTTTTGAGGCAAGCAGATAGCTGCAGGTGATGGTTTGATTTTTCATTGGCAGATGGTTTTCAATTTCTTGGAACCAATCGGGCATTTGCAAATGAATGCGGTCGTGGCACCAATCTGACTTTGAATGCGTGAGCAAGGGGCAAGCCTGCTGGTGAGTGCAGGGAGCCCAGATCGAAAACCCCTTGGCGAGCAAGGTCTCTCGGAGCTGCATCAAACGCCTGCCGTCTTGACGAGTTGAGGGTTCAATCACAATAACACTCTCGGTATCAAAAGCCCAAGAGGGCAAGGTTTCCAGTTCCGTGAGTGAATAACTGAAAAGCGCTACATCCGGTTGCCCGACCCCAGGGGCCAGTCGTTGCCAGTTCCAGCTGGATTTTGTGATCTGAAAATTACGAAGAATTTTTTGATGCAGTTCTTGGGCTTCGCTCGAAGTTTCAATAAAAGTCAGATCTGTGCCTTTGTTTTTTTGCTCTACCAGGCCCCAGCTGCCGGCGCCCAAGCCTGAACCGTAATCCCACATATTCGCACCCATCGGAAAGTTCACGGCTTTGGCCTCTTGGAACACCGCCTGTGAGCGGCAGACATTCAGGGGAAAAAAATAAGCAATCTGTGCAACCTGACACCATTTTTCTTTCCATGGGGTCATCGCTTGTGGGTTTTGAATATAGAAATCACTCATGCGCAAAATCATATCGGCAATTTTTTTAGCGTTAGAGAATTTTAAATCCAATCCCGCCAGCGCATTTTCAATCGCCAAGCAGAGCTCTCGTGACAAAGTGAATGTGCGAGGAGAACTCACGACAAACCCAAACCTTTCATGACCTCGTCGACCGAGATGCTTTCCATGCAAGGATGGTGAGGACATCGTTCTTTTAAGCACTGATCGGTGGCGGGACAGTCGACCTTCGGAGTCAGTGATTGGGACTGGGTACCACGGGGGCCCCAGCGAAGGGCTCTGTGAACACGGACCGGAGAATAGATGCCAATGCTGCGAACGCCAAGGCTCGCAGCCAAGTGCAAAACGCCAGTGCTTGGTGCAACAACGGCCTTTGCGGATTTTAGCAAACTCAAAAGGTCTTCCATACTCAGTTGATTCTGCAGGAAACGCACTTTTTGATGATGCTGCCACAGGGGTTTGATCTCTGTCAGATAAGGATCGTCACTTTTTGTGCCGGTGATCACCACGGGGCCAAGCAGAACTAATTTTTCTATCAAAGAATTGTATTTTTCCTGAGGCCAGTTCAGGGCAGAACCCGCCATCCCAGGATGCACGATGAAATACTGTCCAGGACTGAGGTTGAATTTTTCAAAGAGATGTCTTTTCGTCGGAGGATTGAGATGCAAGATCGGTGTTTTTTGCGGCGACCTCTGAAGCGCGAAATCCACCAGCTCTTGGTTGTAATCTGCTTCGTGTTTTTCGGCAAGACTTCGAGATTGCCGGAGTCCTCGATTAAAAAATAGATAACTGTGCCACTGCGATCTTCGGCCAACTCTCTGTAAAACTCTGGCTTTCCACGCGGCGAAACTGGCCCACCAGGGGGCATAGAAATTGATGATCAGATCTGGCTTTTCTGCTTTTAAAAACTGTTCGAGAATTTTTCGGGACTCTTTCG
The DNA here is from genome assembly GCA_002773975.1 of Bdellovibrio sp. CG10_big_fil_rev_8_21_14_0_10_47_8. Classification (GTDB taxonomy): domain Bacteria; phylum Bdellovibrionota; class Bdellovibrionia; order Bdellovibrionales; family Bdellovibrionaceae; genus 21-14-0-10-47-8. The sequence goes on along the minus strand of PEZR01000134.1, from coordinate 26,732 downwards.
GCTTGGTCAGATCTAACTCTAGAAACTGACGCTCGGGATCTGCCACCTTGCAAATCCAACCCAGGCCTTTGGCGACCACCCAATGAACTTGATGGTCCGAGGCTGTGCCTTCAAGACTTTGATCCGCCGGTAGGGTCGCAATCAAGTCTCCGATTTTATCCAGCCTCAGAAAAACGATTTTCATCCAATTCCTTTTTACTGATAACTTTCAGCTGGCGGGCAAGAGCAGATCACATTGCGGTCACCATACGCATTGTCGACTCGTCCAACAGCAGGCCACAATTTATTGGCCCGAATCCACGCCAATGGATAGGCCGCCACTTCTCGAGAGTAGGCTTTGTTCCATTCCGTGGCCGTCACAACAAAGGCTGTATGGGGCGCATTTCGCAAAGGATTATTTTCAGCGTCGATTTTTTTATCAGCGACCATTTGAATTTCCTGACGAATTTGAATCATGGCCTCGATAAAACGATCGAGCTCTTCTTTGGGTTCAGATTCTGTCGGTTCAATCATCAAAGTTCCAACAACGGGAAAACTCATGGTCGGTGCGTGAAATCCATAATCCATTAAACGTTTTGCTACGTCCGCCACGTCAATGTCTGAATCTTTTTTCAAAGGTCTGAGATCCAAGATACATTCATGGGCCACTAGGCCCTCTTTGCCTTTGTACAAAACCGGATAGTGAGGGCTCAGTTTTTTAGCCATGTAGTTCGCATTTAAAATTGCCACCAGGGTCGCTCGTTTTAGGCCTTCAGCCCCCATCATCGTAATATAAGCCCAAGAGATGGGAAGAATGCTGGCTGAACCCCAGGGGGCAGAAGAGACGGCAGAGATTCCCTGTTTGGGGCCAGCATCCGGAGTTGTTGCATGGGTTGGTAAAAATTCTTTCAAATGAGCGCCGACACCAATAGGTCCTATGCCGGGGCCACCACCGCCGTGGGGAATGCTGAAAGTTTTGTGCAAATTCATGTGGGAAACATCGGGACCAAATTCGCCTGGTCGACAAACTCCGACCAGGGCATTCAGGTTGGCGCCATCCATGTAAACTTGTCCGCCATGTTTGTGAATGATCTGACA
>PEZR01000134.1:24822-25632 GCA_002773975.1 Bdellovibrio sp. CG10_big_fil_rev_8_21_14_0_10_47_8 | reverse complement strand
AAACTCCGTGTGTAGAGGGATAGGTAATCATCAGACAGCCCAGATCTTTGCTGTGTTGATCGGCTTTGGCTTTGAGATCGGCTAAATCCACATTTCCCTGGTCGTCACATTTGACCAAAACAACCTGCATGCCAGCCATTACCGCTGAAGCGGGGTTGGTGCCGTGAGCCGAGGTCGGAATCAAACAAATATTACGATGACCTTGGTTTTTGGACTGATGATATTTTCGAATCACCAATAAACCCGCATACTCACCCTGAGAGCCGGCATTGGGCTGCAAAGAAACAGCGGCAAAACCTGTGATTTCGCACAACTTTCTTTCTAGATCATGAATCATCTCGAGCATTCCCTGAGCCTGAGACAGAGGCGCAAAAGGATGGATTCGATTGATCTCGGGCCAAGAAACCGGGACCAGTTCTGTAGTGGCATTTAATTTCATCGTGCACGAACCCAGGGGAATCATCGAGTGGGTCAAGGTCACATCTTTGTTCTGCAGTTGATGAATATATCTAAGCAACTCGGTTTCCGAGTGGTGAGTGTTGAACACAGGATGAGTCAGATATTTTGTCTTTCGAGTAAAATCAGCGGGAATCTGCAGCTGCTGTTTTTTTCCAAGCTCAGCCACCGAGAAGGAGAGCTCTTTGCTGCCATTAAAGGCTTTCAATATATCTTCCACATCTTGCAGCGAAGCGGCTTCATTCAGCGAAATGGCCAATGCCCCGTCGTTTAAACGCCGGAAGTTCATTCCCATGGATTCGGCGGTTTTTAATATTTCATTGGCCTTGGCCGTTGGAACTGTCACTGTATCAA
>PEZR01000134.1:13023-24794 GCA_002773975.1 Bdellovibrio sp. CG10_big_fil_rev_8_21_14_0_10_47_8 | reverse complement strand
CAGAGTCTTCAAGCCCTCGGACAATGTTTTGGTCAACAAATGAATACGAGCCGCGATTTTCTTGAGCCCTTCAGGCCCATGATAAACAGCGTACATCGACGCCATGTTGGCGAGCAGTACCTGCGCTGTGCAGATATTGGAGGTCGCTTTTTCTCGGCGAATATGTTGTTCGCGGGTTTGCAAAGTCAAACGAAGCGCTCGTCGGCCCTGAGCATCCACAGACACACCCACCAAGCGGCCCGGCATCAATCTTTTGTGAGCATCTTTGCATGCTAGGAAGGCTGCGTGGGGTCCGCCGAAACCCAAGGGTACGCCAAAACGCTGAGTATTCCCAACAACGATATCCGCGCCCCATTCTCCGGGGGGCGTCAGCAGAGTCAGACTGAGCAGATCCACGTCCGCAACCATCAAAGCCCCGTGGTCATGGGTCCTTTTGGTGAGTTCTGCATAATTGGTGATCGAGCCTTCGCTGCTTGGATAGCTGACGATAACGGCAAAGACGGCCTGATCAAAAGAATATTTCAAGGGGTCTTCGACAATCATTTTTAAACCCAGAGGTTCTGAACGAGTTTTCAGAATTTCTAAAACATGAGGGTGCAGGTCTTTCGCTGCCAAAAAGGCGGTGGCCTTATTTTTAGAAAGATTATGAGCCATCGCCATGGCTTCTGCCGTCGCCGTGCCCTCATCCAACAAAGAAGCATTGGCAATTTCCATGGCGGTAAGATCTGAAACCATGGTTTGGAAATTCAACAAGGCTTCGAGTCGCCCCTGAGCAATCTCTGCCTGATAGGGGGTGTAGGCCGTGTACCAAACAGGATTTTCCAAAACATTTCTCTGGATCACGGTGGGTGTCAGAGTGTCGTGATAGCCCATGCCAATGAAGGATCGAAAAACTTTATTCTTCGCCATCATCTTTTTGAGGTTCTGAAGCAAATCAGCTTCTGAAACACCGTGGCCAATATCAGGGGCATTTTTTGAAAGAATATTTTTGGGAATCACCTTGGAAGCCAGCTCTTCAAGACTAGAAAATCCCAGATCCGTGAGCATCTGAGTAATTTCAGGGTCCTGAGGGCCAATGTGACGAGATTGAAATTCAGCGTGAGTGGAGAGCGATTCCAGATTCATAACTAACTCCTAATTTTGAATGCCAAGAAGCTATCATAGCGGCCATTGTCCGGCGAAGAAAAAGGGGCCTGCCTCGGGGCGCTAACGCAAGGAGTTGGGGAGTGGGTGACGGCTCAAAAAAAAAGCCCCGGCATGAAGGCCGAGGCTGATGATCGAGATGATCGTTCAAAGGTCTAAGTTTGACTTAGGCTTTTTTGGACGAGGTTTTTTTCGAAGTGGCTTTTTTGCTGGTTTTCGCTGCGCCAGTTCGTTTTTTGGAAGTTTTCTTTTTCGCAGTTTTTTTCTGGGCCGAGAAAGCGGCTTCGATTTTTGATTTCTGAGTCATCGCCAATTTTTTATACTGGTTCAGATTTTTCTCAGCAGCTTTCGCTTGTTTTTTTACGATGTTGATTCGTTGTGTGACTTCTTTGTCCAAGTCCTTTTGAGCCGCATGCCATTTTTTTAAAAGTTCTTGGTATCGAGCTTCTGCTCTTTTGAGTTGCGCTTGCGCTTGGGGCTTTAAGTCGGCTTTCAGTTTTTTCAGCTCACCACTCATGCGTTCAAATTCTTCAGTCAGAGCAGCCGCCCCTTTGGGGCCACGCATATCATGGATTAGTTTTTTCAGATCGACAGTTAAATTCAGTTTCATTTCGTCCTCCTATTTGGACCTTGGTTTTCCCTCATGAAGACAGACTTATAACCTAGATCTCTCAGATAAAAAAGGTCTGCCGCAGTAGCTTGAGTAAAAACTACATTTTCAGAGACAAAATGAGTCGTTCCCGGGTTCTCTCAATTACAGAGTAAAGGTCATCTTATTGAGCAAGGCTCCCGGATTTTTTCGTCCGCCGAGGTCTCTCTGGAGGTAGGTGCTGATGCTGGGATCGATATGTTGCTCCCGCGTGAGAGCCGCAAGCTCGGAACCAAAGATTTGGTAAAGACTCTCATCAAAACGCAGATCTTGAATGGGGCCGACGACCTCGCCCTTTTCGACCCAGAAACCTGCATAGCGGGTCATGCCCGTAATGCGTCCGCCGGGAACGTCACTCCAGTTCAGATAATGCAAATTGCCCAAATAAAGGCCGGTTCCCAGTTCCTGCAGGACTTTGTCCTCGGGCAATTGACCCGGGAGGATCTCGGTCGATCTGAGCATCTCTGGATCACAACCATTGGCAGCAATACCGTATTCCTTCTCGGATCGGGAGCTGGACAGCCAGTTTTGTGCAATGCCTTTTTCCACTAAAACGATTTGGGCCGGCGCCATTTCCCCTTGCTGGTTGAATTGAGGGCACAAGCCCATGTCAAAATTCTCTCGGAGGGTAAACAGGGGCGACAAGCTTTTTTCTTTTTCATAGAGCTTTTTAAAGCCCGAGAGCCCCTGCTTAAAACATTTTAAACTAAAAGCATTCCAAGACATGGTTCCAAGGATTTCGGCCACGGCCGCTGGCGCCAGATAGGTTCGATATGCTCCTGGTTTAATGAGTTGGGACTTTCGGCTCATCAAAGACAGCTGGTTTTGCGAGGATTGCAGTTGTTTGGAAAACTGGTTTTGATCCCAGTTGAGGTCGGCATAAACTCCTTTGATAGCTTTATTTTCACCATCAGAGTTTTTGGTAAAAAGAGAGTAATCGACAAAAAAGTTTTCGCTGGAAAACCAATGCTTCTGTCCTTTCGAATTTCGACTGGCACGCAGAACTGGGCCTCCGGTATAAAACCCTGCGAAATCAACCCCAGCCGTTGTCTCGGCAATCATTTTGATGGCGTCAGCCGCCAGGGGAAGTTTTCCATGATACTCGCGGACACTGTCGCCGTTGCTTTTCATCGGCACTAAGTAGGGATCTACGGGCAGAGCTTGAACTTCCGAGCGAGCCCGCTCGAGCAGACTCGAGGTCAAGTTGCGGTCGTTTTCCAGATCCCCAGTGAGCATCAACTCGAACTGCACTCGTCGTCCCGAGCCCTGAAAGGACATACTGAGCAGAACCTGCTCCACGCGGGTGTTTTGACGAACCATGGATTGGTTGAAACGCAAAAATGTAGAATCTTCCCCTTGAAGGTTCAGATTTAAATCTTCTTCAGATTTCAAATTTGAAAATAGAGAGCTCGACAGCAGATCAAAGTGCTTCTGCCATTTTTCATTGAAATTCAGACTCATTGAACACCTCCGAAAACTTCCACCTGTGAAAAGAGGCAGTGGGGAGAGGAGTGACCAACTCGGATGACCTGACTGGGTTCCCCTTTTCCGCACCAAGGGGTGCCGTAAATTTCAACCTCTTGGGCGTTGCCGACGGCTTTCAGTGAATTCCAAAAGGGCACAGTGACCCCACGGTAGTTTGGATTTTTCACCACTGAGGTCAGTTTTCCATTTTCAATCAGACGGGCATACTCGCAGCCAAACTGAAATTTGTTGCGGTAATCATCAATGGACCACGACATGTTGGCTTCCATCAAAATGCCCTTTTCAGTCTGAGCAATCATATCTTTCAGGTTGGAGCTGCCGGGTTCCAGATTGATATTGGCCATGCGATCTATTGGCGCACGATTCCAAGAGCTGGCGCGAAAGTTCGCGACCCCTGGCAAATGCGAGCGAAACTGGGATTCCAAACTGCCAAGACCCCGGACGAGCAGGCCATCTTTGATCAAATATTCCCGCTGGGCAGGGTTGCCGCAATCGTCAAAGGCATAAGAGGCATATTCACCGGGAACACTGGGGTCAAAGGTCGCATTCATGAGTTTGGAGCCATATTGAAGTTGACCAAAATCCTCGGCCTTCACGAAACTCCAGCCGGCAAAATTTCTTTCGTCGCCGAGAATTCGGTCCAGCTCTAGGGGATGACCAATCGATTCATGAATCTGCAGCAACATTTGGTCAGGTGCCAAGATCAGATCCATTTTTTCAGAAGGGCAATTGGGTGCTTGGAGGAGCTCAAGGGCCTCTTTACCAATTCGGGCACATCGATTCAAAATTTCTGCTCGATCCCAGGTCTCCAAACCAATTTGGCTGCAGCTCGCAACCCCACCATGATCAGATCGAGTTTGGGATTCGGAGCCCTGCTGGGCGGTGGCTGCGTAGTTATGCCCCAGGAGCAGGAACTCTTGCAAAGTATCAGAACCATCACTGCTGACATAATGAATACTGGTTTCAACCAATCTGGCATTTGCAATGGCATTGACGATTTGGTCAGAAACTTTCAATTTCAGACTGGCGAGCCTCAAGGTTTCGCTGAAATCACCCAGCGTCTCGCAATCCAGATTTTTAAAAACAGGAGATCGATAGTGACCCACCGAGCGTGGGCGCACAGCCGACAAATCAAAGTCCGCGACCTTGTATTTGGCGCCTGCTTCTGCCATCTGTTTGGCTTGATGACAGGCCAATTCCAAGCCCGCCTTGGTGAGATGGGCCGTGCCGCAATAACCAAAATGACCTTGGTGAAAAACCTCGACCATCACTCCGCGATCAAAACTCACCTGATTTTCATCCGGGTGACCATTACGGGCTCCGCGCTGATGGGTGATTTCTTGGTACAAACGAAGTCCAATCCAATCAGCTTTCCCGGTGAGCCATTGAATGGCCAAACGAAGATCCAAGGAATTCGGCAGCTTTTCATAAATGGGGATGGAGAGTGTCAACATAGGTCCGTGAAGTTAGCACGGAGGCCGAGATCCCGCCACCACCAAGAGGTTGATTGACACATTGGGAGAGCTTGGATACCAGCTGAGTCTATGAATCGATCGATGACCCGAGAACATTTCCTGGAAAAAATCTGGACCCGCTATCCGGCAATGCCCGAGGGTGAGGATTGGATTTCAGGTCGTCTCAGTTCCTTGTCAGCACAGACACTGAGCATCGAAGGGCTCGGCGAGTGGACGGTGCATGCTCAGGTGTTGCTGGGCCCCAGTTATCAGGGGGAGTTGGCTCTGGGATTCAAGGACCTGTGTCTGTGTTTAAAACACAATGATTGGCTGACCTTTCGACTTGTGCAGGGAGCTGTGCAAGAAATTTTTCTTTTAGCCCCGGCCCTCACAGAACCGCCAAGAACCAGAGTGGCACAATGTCATCAGCAAAAATGGATGCAGTTTCTTTCCCGAGTGAGAGAGTTCTTTGTTAGCAAAGGTTTTCAAGAGGTTCAAACTCCCACCCTGGTGACATGTCCGGGGACAGAACCTTTTTTAGATTTATTCTCGACAGAATTCAAAGTGGGTTCTCGGCAGCAAAAGTTTTATTTACCCACCAGTCCCGAGCTGCATTTAAAAAAAATCTTGGCCTTGGGGCAGCGGCAGATTTTTGAAATGCGCCCTTGTTTTCGAAACGGCGAAATTTCAGAACGACATCAGCCAGAGTTTTGGATGTTGGAATGGTACCGGGCTTTTTCCAACCTTGAGCAGATTTTGCAGGACACCTTGCATCTGTTGGAATTTGTCGGCGCTGAGTTTGAAACTTGGGACAGAAAATCAATGGCCCAACTTTTTCAAGAGCACTTGGACTTTTCACTGACACCGACAACGTCCATGGGTGAGCTCATAGCTTTGGCGCAAAAGCTAGGCTTGCAGGTTGAAAAATATGAACTGTGGGACGATGTTTTTTATCTGCTTTTTGTAGAAAAAATTGAACCTTTTTTGAATTCAAAAAATCCTCTGATTGTTGACCGGTATCCACCGTCTCAGGCGGCCCTGGCTCGATTAACTCCTGACGGCTGGGGAGATCGGTTTGAACTTTATTGGAAGGGTTTTGAGATTGCCAATGCTTTTCATGAGCTGAACGACCCCCAGATCCAAAAGCAAAGGTTTGAAAAAGATCTGCAACAAAAGCGGGATCTTAAAAAAGAAATTCCTCCCTTGGATACGGAATTTATCCACATGCTCGAGTCAGGAATGCCCCCTTCCGGAGGGATTGCGCTTGGGCTCGAGCGGCTCTTTATGGCCCTGCATGGGATTGAGCGCATCGAAGAAGTAAAAATGTTTCCCATTTCTTTATAGAAATCAGGGACAAAACGAACCCAAAATATTGGCAAGCTTCTTGAAGAGAGACTCCTCTGAGCCTTCTGGTTCCTTTTTGCCAAGGGACTTGAGAGCAAAAGTAGAGATGTCAGACACGAACATAGAGGAAAAGAGGAAGAAATGATGAAAAATAAAGTAATGATGACGGCGATTTTGTCCTGTCTAGCTGTTTTACCAGCCTGTAGGGATTACAAGGGTTCTCTGTCAGTGACCGAGACCATCACTCTGCAAAGGGGCAGCAAACGAATCACGATTCCTGCTCGCAGTTATGCCGCAAAACTGACAATCAAAGACAAAGACACCATCGCTCTTAAATTGGACGGCATGGGTGACAGCTTTAAATTTCAACTCAGAAATCAAAACTTGAAACAGGTTCAGAGCGGAGATCGCATCCGCGTAAATGCTGGTGAAAGCGGTCAATCTGTTGGATTCGACGCTCTTTATTTGGCCGATATTCGGGACTCGGGGATGATGAGACGAGTGGACTCTTGTTCTTTGACGGAAAGAATCTATTCTTGTCAGGGACCTTGGGGTGGACCAGCTCGTGAAGTTCGCGACTATTGTGAGCTAGAAGCTGATTCGTATGGGATCAATCGTTTGGTTTGTGACAGCGATTTTGACAACTATCGACCTGGTCCTGGCAACCGTGGCCCCGGTCGTCGACATGGCCCCGATCGCGGTGACCGAATTGACCGTAGTTGTGTTTTGGTTTCTGAAGCTCAGATTGCGGGACTTCGACGGGTTGATTATTTCCAACGGACAACCAATGAGACCGTTGATTTGACTCTGCTGTCTGCGGATGGACGGAATGTCGGCAATACAAAAATGTTCAATTCGTTCAACGAATTGATCGACGCTCGTCGAGATCAGTGCAGTTTAAACTAGATAGCATTGCTGAATAAGGATCTTCAAAGCCCGCCTGGTCAGTGACTGAGCGGGCTTTTTTTTCTGAAGTGTAGTTGGCTATTGAGAGTTAGCTTTTACCTTTATTGATATCGTCTTTGAGTTCTTTGCCCACCTTGAAGAAAGGCAATTTTTTTTCCTCGACGTTGATCACTTCGCCAGTGCGGGGATTACGACCTTTGTAGGCATCGTATTTTCGATTAACAAATGACCCAAAACCACGAATCTCAATGCGGTCATCTTTCATCAAAGATTCGACCATAGAATCAAAAATTGTGTTCACCACAGTTTCCGATTTCACTCGTGTAATGCCGGCTTTTTCGGAGATTAAATTGATCAAGTCTGCTTTTGTCATGGTTGTTCCTAACTAGCTGATAACACTCTTAATTATACAGATCGAAAGAGCAAAGACTAGAACTTCAAGAAGATAGTGCGATGCGCATTACGGTGCAGGGGGAGGCTGAGCTTCTATTGGAGCTGGCGCGGGTCTAGATTGCCATCTTTTGAACACTTTGGTGTTGAGCAATATCTTTTGATAGGCTTCTTCGATGGAATGGACCATTTTTCGGGGGTCAAAAAGGTTTGTGACCTTTTCCGAAGCCCGCTCGCCGATATCCGCAATCGGAAGTCCCCCGGAAAAAATATCAATCAATAGATGAGCCAGAGACTCGGTGTCGGCGGGTCGAAGTAAAAATCCATCGCGACCATCTTCAACGATATTGGAGATCGGACTTACTTCGGAACCGATGATGACTTTCTTCTGAGCCATGGCCTCAATCATTGTTGGCTCAAATCCGGTCGAGCGAGCGCTCATGTTCACAAAGACATCGGCAATGGCGATGCAGTCAGAAACTTCTTCGGGCTTCAGTGCGCCGGCCATGATGACCTTGCTCCCCAGCGCAAGATTGAGCATTTGAAATTCAATTTCACTCCAAGCTGGGCCATTGCCAACAATAATTAGATAGGCATTTGGTTTTTTTACGGCCACTCTTTCAAAGGAAATCAATAAATTGATCAGCTCCTTGGGCTCGGCCATATCGGTGATGGTCACAACAGTATGGGCATTGTCGGGAAGCTTCCATTTTTTTCGAAGGTCTTGAGACTCTGGTCGGAGAGTGAAGTCCGCAAGCTCAATTCCATAGGGCACGATATAGGTATGATAGTCAGGATAGAGATAATAGCGCTCAAGAAAAATCTTTTGCTAAGGGTTGGTGACAAAGACTCCATCTGCAGTTTTGAGAAGTTCCCGGTCACTGCCAAAGTAAGTCGAAAGAAATTTATAAATTACCGCTACACCCGTCGACAATAAACTGCTGATGCTTTCCTGAACCATACCTAAGATAGAAAATAGCTGCGCCATTTGGGTGGCTTCCACATCGTAAGCGACCGCTATATTAAGTTCATGTTTTCTCTTGGCAATCTCAACGGCAGAACGATCAATGCTGTGGACCAGGTGAAATGGATTTTCCCGATGCAGCTGCAAAAATTTTTGCGCAACGGCGTGTTCGAAACGAATTCCGCTCATGTTGGGATAACCTTCATGCAGGTACAGCACTCTAACGCCGTCTCGCTGAACCTCCGGTTTGCCGAGGGGAGATTTCGCGGCGATGACTGTCACATGGTGGCCTCGTTGCGCCAGTCCTTTGGCGATGGGCCACAGAAATCCATGATCCGTTGCTCGGCCCAGAATTGGAAATTTATAAGCCATCAGGCAAATATTGAGTTGATCAGGGATTTTCGCTTTTTGTCTCACTTCTATTATTATGAAAGTGGGCTCTTCGCTCTGTCAAACGAAGACGATTTTGCAATCTGGACCTTCAGGTAAAGTCGGTTCAGTTCGTTCAGGGCTGAATCCGCCAACTCGGTCTTGATTGACTCGAACTGGGCCTGACTCAATTCGAGCTTTGAATTGACTGAGAGCAAATAACGCAGGGAATGGAGACCATTCTCCAGCACAAAACCATTTCTTCGAGGCACACAGAATCCAGGCAGAGCTTCCTGTTGGCGAGGACTAGCTAGAACTGGAGTTCGGGTTTGCTGACAAAGATGATGTAAATGCATCAGTTCGATGACCGATAGATCATCAAGAGCCGTCAATAGACCGAGACTTCCAGCAAGAGCTTGGCTCATCTGTGAATCCGAAAGATGAGGGCCCGCGAAATAGACCCCAGGTTGGCTGAGCTCAAAACCCAGCGGGCGGATCTTGCTTTTTGGCCTGGACCCACAGACCAGAATATTGACCTCAGGAAGAAGCATTTCCCAGGCCCCTGACGCGGGCAACTCTTCTCCGGGAACAACGAGGTAAGGTGAAATAGATTTGAGCAGGGATCCCAACTCTTGATCGACCTCGTTGTCCTCGGACGGATGCGGAAAAATAAAGGGTGGCAAGACTTCCGTTTCGCAGCATCGATTCAGCCACGACCGTCGCTTGATATACATCAGATTTTCCCGACTGGCTGTTGTGACGATATCGCAGCTTTTGGTCAGCGGCGCCATTCTCGATGTGGAGATTCCATGAAGATTGTCATAAAAACTCGAGGCCACCACTCGGTGGGGCAGAGCTTTCGCCAACTGAGCTAAAACAAAGTGAGCACCGGAGGGGCGCTCTTCAGTCATGTCAGAAAAAACAAAATGCCAAACTTGAGGGGCTTGAGCGAGAAGCTTTGGAAAAAGGCGAAGAGCTTCCCAGGCAGACCAGGTCTTGAAATAGGTGAGGACCGGATAGTCCGTACCGTCAGGAACGGGTTCTTGATAAGATGTGACCAGAGTGATCTCGTGTCGGTGGAACTGCAAAGCTTGCGCTAAACCTAGAACCTGTGGAGTAATTTTTTGGCTAAGGATCGCTATTTTTGCCATGGGACCCCCAGAGCTTTGAAAATTCGATCCAACATCTTCCGATTGGCCTCAGGAATATTGCGATGAATAAGTTCTTCTGGGTGAATCCATTCTAACATCAAGTGATGTTTGGCTTTAGGTTCACCTTTCCAGTACAAAACTTCATAGAATAAAATCAAAATATTGACGTCTCCGTAAGAGTGCGTGCAGGAAAATTTGAGTTCACCAATTTGCGCTTCAATTCCCAGCTCCTCTTCAAGCTCACGGGCCAGGGCCACCTCGGGTCCTTCGCCCCCCTCGATTTTTCCCCCAGGGAACTCCCATTGACCAGCCAGAGAGTTGTTTTCCGGACGTTGCCCAACCAGGATTTGATTTCCCCGTCGCAGAAATCCAGCCACAACCGGAATCCAATGAGCCTTTCTCATTTTTGTTGGTGTTTTCATGCGTTGATCCTTTTGGCGGTGTCGCGAAAAAAACGCGGACCATAAAAGATCAGGCCAGAATAGGTCTGAACAAGATCAGCGCCCAAAGCCAATCGTTCTTCAACATCTTCGGGGCAGAGAACTCCACCCACCGAAACCAACAATAAATCTTTTCGACGAGAACCCAGATGAGAGATTGCAGATTTTAAATTTTTTCTTGAAAGGTCGGCCAGACTTTGGCCAGAGAGGCCGCCCTCTTTGGGGAAGGTGCAATTCGGGGGGCGAGATAAAGTTGTGTTCGTCAAAACAAAACCTTCAGCGCCATATCGGAGAGCGGTATCTATGCTGGCGTGCAAAGCTTCCTCCGTCATGTCGGGGCTGAGTTTGACGAGCACGGGTTTGCCGGCGGCTCTTTGTTGAACCACTGAAACCAGGCGCCCCAGAGTTTCTTCGGACTGAAGATCTCGCAGGCCCTGAGTGTTTGGTGAACTAACATTGATCACAAAGGCATCCGCTGCTTTGGAAAAGCGATCCGCCAAGTATTGATAATCTAACTCGGCTTCGTCATTGGGGCGACTTCGATTTTTTCCGATATTGACGAAGATGGGGACTTTTAATGAGGACTTTTCATTTAAAATATTAAAGTAAATCTCGTCAGAACCATGATTGGGAAAACCCATCTTGTTCCACAGATTTTTTTGATCCCAATCTCGATCAAGAATTTTTCCGCGATTGGCGGACTGGGCGTACGGGGTCACGGTGCCAATCTCAATAAAGCCGACGCCAAGTCTTTGCCACAACGTCAGGTGACTGGCATTTTTATCCAAGCCACCAGCAATTCCCAGTCGATTGGCAAAATGCAGGCCCTTCCAAGTGAACGATCTCCAGGCCGGAGTGTCCTCGGGCATTTTGTCGGCAAAATATTTGAGTCCCCACGGGGCCAGGCTGTGAGCGAGCCTGGCCGGGAGGAACTTCCATAACGGAGCGTCCATAAATTTATCGAGGATACAGCCCTCGGAGCAACATTGCTTTTTCCAGTCGGTGAATAGAGACAGCCATTGCTGCCGCTCGCATATCAATATTTTTTTCCACCGACATTTTGTGGCTGGTTTCAAATGCCTTTACGATAATGCTTTGCAGGCGTTTGTTGATCTCGTCCTCATCCCAGAAAAAGGACATGATGTCCTGAACCCATTCAAAATAACTGACCACAACCCCACCACCATTGGCGATGACGTCAGGAACAACAAAAATACCCCGCTGATGAAGAATATCAGTGGCGTTGTTCGTGACCGGGCCGTTGGCGCCTTCAACAATCATTTTTGCTTTAATCTGTTCTGCATTTTTTGAATCAATCACACCTTCAAGTGCACAAGGAAAAAGGGCGTCGCATTCCAGCAATACAAGATCTTCGTTGGCCATGGCTTCGGCTTTTGGATAGCCCTTGAGGACTTTGTTGGTTCTGATGAATTCCAAAACATCCGGAATATTCAAGCCATCTCCGTTGAACAACGC
>PEZR01000134.1:8368-12988 GCA_002773975.1 Bdellovibrio sp. CG10_big_fil_rev_8_21_14_0_10_47_8 | reverse complement strand
CACGTTCGAACGCAAAAAGCGCGGCGTGAGAGCCAACATTCCCGAATCCCTGAATGGCAATCGTTGAACCCCGCAGTGTTTTGCCCTGTTTTTCAAAGGCCTTCTCTGCGACATAAACAACACCCAGTCCGGTTGCTCCGACACGACCCAAAGATCCACCGATTTCGACGGGCTTTCCAGTCACGACTCCTGGTTGAGCGTAGCCCGTTTCTTGGGAATAAGTGTCCATCATCCAAGCCATAGTTTGAGCATCAGTGCCCACGTCCGGAGCTGGGATGTCTCTGTTGGGTCCAATAAAGGGGCCAATCTCAGAGGTGAAACGACGAGTAAGGTTTTGTTTTTCTGTGCGTGAAAGTTTGGTTGGATCAACGCAGATCCCTCCTTTACCACCACCGTATGGAAGTCCCATCACCGAGTTTTTAATTGTCATCAAACAAGCAAGACCAACGACTTCGCCCATGTCGACATTTTGATGATACCGAATTCCACCCTTGTAAGGGCCCAGAGTGGAGTTGTATTGAACTCTGTATCCTGTGAAAACTTTTACGGTGTAATCGTCCATTCGAACGGGAACGCTGACGGCGATACATCGTTTCGGTTTTTTAATTCTTTCCAAGACATTCCTATCACAATTGATAAGAGCGGCGGCTCCTTCAATAGACCGAATGGCATTGACGAAGAGTGGATGGCTGAGATGAGCTTCAAGTGTTGGGGGCGCGTCTGACATGATTTTCTCCTGCTTGTAGAATTCGATGATGTTAAGGGACTGTTAGGGGGGAGTCGAGCCCAGTCGCAGTCCGGCACGATGACGCAAATAGATGAAAGTGGGGGGGCTCTTTGTTAGACTGGTCTGTGTGATGAAAAGCTCCAAGACGAAAGCTCTTTTGCTGCTATTTTTGACTGTTATTTCAACATTGGCACCTGCGGCACAGGATGGCGCTCCCTATTTCGAGTCTTTAAACAGTCCCTTTTTGAATATCATCGACGAAAATCACCCCCTCGCCGGCGAAGACCTAGGAACTTATCCCTGGTACGCCCGGCTGATTCAGGGAGAGCTTTGGAAATGGCAGCCCTCGGGAAGGCCTCGTTGGGTTTCCCCCGAATGCCGAATTCAAACGTGGAAAGATCTTGATCGATTTCCTGATTGTGAAAAGCAGTATGAAACAGGATGGAATGATCTTGTCAGCAATGCCCTGGGAAGCATGGGTCTTCGATTGGATATCCCCCATTACCCGTGGGCTCGTCATGTGATGATCCAACTGCCGAACAAGATTCGACTTAAGGGTTGGTTGGCCATGAAGCCGGACTCTAAAAAGCGGCCTTTGATCATCTTTAGAACCGGGATTTTTTCCAATACCCAGGAGTTTTATCCGGAGCGCTTTCTCTTTCTGATGGCGTTTGAGCAATCTCCCTTCAATGTCCTGGTCTTGGAGAGCCTTTCGGGTTCTGAGTTTGTGAAGCACAATGCCTCTTTTTCTCTGGGCGGGTTTGATGAGGGGCTGCAAAACTATCTGATTGCCGAGCAGCTGCAAAAAAAAGAAGAACCGATCGCAAAGTTTATCGATAGCGTGCATTTGATGGGCATGAGCTTGGGGGGCGCGGGGGTAATGTATGCCACCTTGCTCAACCATTTGAATACCGCACCCGGCTCTGTTCCTGTGATTCGAGGATCCTTGGCTTTTTGCCCCCTGCTTAATCTGCGAGACACCTTGGATTACCATCAGGGGCAGGGGATTTCCATGGCGATGATGAATTTTTGGGCGGCCAAACGCCTGACCGCCCTTCACCTTGAGCATCCGGAATTTCGAAAGGAAGAGTTTATTCAAGATATTTTGTCTTGGTTAGAAGTTCATTATCAAGAGCCACTCACGGGATGGCCAGCGGGTCTGCGTTTGGGTTCGCGGAATCTGTCATCAAAAGGCGACCGAGAAGCTTTGTTTTGGCGGGCCAATTCGTTTATGTCTGATTACAGTCAGGTAAAAACACCCTTAGTGATCGTGGCCACCAAAAAAGATCCCATCGTTCCGTGGTACGTGAACTCGGGCCGCATTCAAGATGGCCGTTTGGATTTGCAGGACTCCAATGTTCGGCTATTTAATTTGGAGCAGGGTTATCATTGTTCTCTGGGTGTTTCTTATGACTGGTCGACAATGGCCAGTTTAATACAGAGCTATTTTCTCGAGAACTCTCCGGGGTTTCGGTTGGAAAAACGGACTTTGCGGTGGCCACTGATCTCGAGGGTGCTGAGTCGACTCAAAGATGGCAAAAAATTAGATTTGAAGCTAGATTTGGAGCCTCAATTGAAAAATCGACAGGTCCGATTTCGGGTCCGTTTTGACCAAGTTTCTCGCCCATCCTGGCTTGAAAAATGGATCTCACCCACCATGAGCGGAGAAATTCCTTTTTCCGAACTGGAGTTCAATCCTGGAGAGAATTTTTCATGGGATCAAAATCAAGATTTGCTCTTCCATTTGCTCCAGCGGTGGAGCTATCAAAATATTCATGCTCAAATCGACGGCACAGATCTGGTTTTAGACTGGGCCAGAACTTCGGCAAAATAGTCGGAGTGTTGAGCCAGTTCCTGCACGTACGGTCCGACGTCTTCTTGGAGGGCTGGGGGGAATTTGTGAAGCTCTTGAATATGTTCTGTTGGCACATATCGGAAGGTTAAATTGATTCGCCGGGTTTCGAAATTTTCGGTGTGAAATCCCTTCAGAATATCGCACTTCTTTTCGACCCTTTGCACGCGGTGAAAAAGATGTTTTTTAAATTTCTCTCCGCCAAAAACTTGCAAAGAACAGTCATCCAGCCATTGCTGTAGAACCACCTGGCTGGTGGATTCTTTGGACCGGCTTGAGACGAATTGAAAGAGCGCTCTTTCGCCGAAAGAGATGGATGCCACCGGCCCCGGCTCAAAATCTTTGTGCTCACCGACTCTTGCAACGTCGATTTTTTTATCGCCCTCGATTTTGGATCCATAATAATTGATCAGACAGGTGTTCAAATGCCAGTGCCGGGGAACATCTCTTTCCAAGAATTCTTGGCGAACGAGTTCTTCAACCTTATCGATAATTTTTTGCAAAACAGGGGGGAAGGGTTCGGCCTGGACACAGCGGTGAAAGATTCCCTTGGGCGGGTGGTAATAATTCAGGCAGGCGAATTGCCAATTCCCTAACCAATAGACAGGGCGTAAAAGCTGACGATTGTTTTGCCCCTCGGGAGGCGGATTGTTTTTGGAAAAACGCATTTCCCAAATGGGGTAAAGTCGACGGAGATCGGACAGGATTTGCTGTTTTTCTTTGGGGTGAATGTATTGGGGGAGATAAATCAGGCTTTTTGACATCCGCTGTGGATATATGTTCTAGTGGACCTATGTCAAAACTCAATTCCATTCCCATCGCAACCGCGGGCGCTTCTGAAAAAAAGAAACTCTTAGACCAGTTGCCGCGCCTGAAGGGGAAAAAGATCCTGATCCTGGGGGATGTTGGTTTGGATGAGTATATTCTGGGTGAGGTCCGTCGAATCAGCCCCGAAGCACCGGTTCCTGTCCTCGAGGTGGAGAGCGAAGATTTGCGTTTGGGACTGGCCGCCAATGTCGCCCAGAATGTGAAAAGCCTGGGCGGTGAGCCGATTTTGGTGTCGGTCGTGGGCCCTGATTCCGGCGCCGACCTTTTGCGGGCACTTTTTCAACGTCATGCGGTTTCAACCGAGTTTTTAATCGCAGACGAGCAAAGACCCACCACTCGAAAAACTCGAGTTATGGCGAAACACCATCATCTGGTCAGGGTCGACCGCGAAGTCCGAAAATTCATCTCAGCTGAGACCGAAAAACGGGTTCTGGCCCAAGTCCAAACCCTGATTCCGGATGTCGATGCGGTGGTGATCGAGGATTACGCCAAGGGTGTCGTCAGCCAGGCCTTGTTGCAACAAGTGGTGAGCCTCGCTCATGCAAAAAACAAGAAGGTCTTTGTAGATCCCCATCAAACGAATTGTGGCGACTTTTATGCCGGTGTTGATTTGGTGAAACCTAATTTTTCCGAGTCCGTGGCGCTTTCTGGTTTGGATTATGACGAGCTCAGGGATGATCCCGATAAATTGATCGAACTTGGTTGGGCCGTGCAAAAACGCACGGGTGCCAAAGAGGTCGTCATGACCCTTGGAAAAGACGGTATGATTATTTTTTCGGGCACCGAAATCATGCGTGTTCCAACCTTTGCCCGCCAAGTTTTTGATGTGACCGGCGCCGGTGATACAGTGATTGCAGCGATGACTTTGGGGCTGGTTTCAGGACTGAATTTGACAGAATCCTGCATGCTCGCAAACTTTGCGGCCGGGGTTGTTGTTGGCCAAGTTGGTTGCGTGGCCTGTAGCCAAGAAGATCTTCGTCAGTACATCCAGTCGATTTGACCACTGTGGGTCCAAAGTTCGGACCTTCATAGAAGTTCGGGGTTCCGGTCGCCGATTTTCCCGCTCAAGATCTTGTCATCTTATCGAAAGCGAATTTCCAAATCCCCGAAGACCGCATTGGCCTCTAAGATCAGCTTATGGGGCGCTGTTTTTGAATTCTGAGACTCATAAGTGTATTCGCCAAAATTGATTCGGTCTTTCGAGGGCAGACGA
>PEZR01000134.1:0-8342 GCA_002773975.1 Bdellovibrio sp. CG10_big_fil_rev_8_21_14_0_10_47_8 | reverse complement strand
CTGGGATAAATCCAGATCGGCACTGCCAAATATCGCCTGATAGTCATTTTTGCCACCAACCGAGGAGTAGCTGAACTGAGACTCGGCAAAAATAGCCAGATTTTCGGTTTTGACGGGGCTGACGCCCAAGTGAAAAGAGCCAAAAATGATCCGGCAGCCAATATAGATCAATCCCAGTCCAATCAGGATCTTAAAGATCGGCAGATGAATGCCAAAAACATGCTTGATGACCAGCAATGTACCCAGTGCAATAAAGATCAATCCCCAGAACATTTTCTTCTCCATTTTTAAATCCTTGAAATAGATACCTTGGATATCCTTGTTTGAGATCCTCTGTAACCAGAGCTGGGTAAAAAGTCCAAGAAAATGACCCTTTCTTTCCACAAAGGGTGGGAAGCCCCCTGAAGTTGTGTTAAACACCCAAGCCTATGTCGACATCTGAATACCGTCCCGAATTCACCGCTTACGAAGGCAACCTTGATGAGGTCGAAGTTCGCGCCAGTGAACCGCTGAAGAACTTTTATGGCATGTCCCTGGAAGATCTCAAAAGTTATCTGAGTGGCCTGGGCAAAGAACAATTTCGTGCTCAGCAGATTTTCAAATGGGCCTATGAACGACGAATCACGGACTATGAGCTGATGAGCAATCTGTCCAAGACTTTTCGCGAAGAGCTCAAAGGTCTTTTGGATTTTTCGATGCCACCGGTTTTGAGCCATCTGATTTCGGTGGATGGCACTCAGAAATTTCTGTTCGACATGGGTGATAAAAACACCGTTGAGGCCGTGGTGATTCCCTCGGATGATCGACTGACCTTGTGTATTTCTAGTGAAGTGGGTTGCAACATGGGTTGCAAATTTTGTTTCACCGGGAAGCAGAAATTAAAACGTCGGTTAAAGGCGTCGGAAATCGTGGGTCAATTTATGCAGGCTCATGATCGCCTGAAGCCGGGCCAGCGCATTTCCAATATTGTCTTTATGGGAATGGGTGAGCCTTTGGACAATCCAGAGGCGGTATTTAAATCGATTGAAATTTTGCATGATCCTTGGGGAATGAATGTTTCCCGGCGAAAGATCACAGTTTCCACCTCTGGCCTGGTGCCTGAAATGTGGCGAGTGGCAGCGAACAAAGTCCGCTTGGCGGTCAGTCTGAATGGCAGCAATGATGAAATTCGCTCGCAAGTGATGCCCCTGAACAAACGCTATCCGATCAAAGAGCTCATGGCGGCTTGCCATGAATACGCCAACGAGACCGGGGAGAAAGTCACCCTCGAGTATGTTTTGCTCAAAGGCGTGACTGATCAGTTGACCCATGCTCAAGAGCTGCATCGTTTGACCAAAAGTTTACCTTGCAAGATCAACCTCATTCCCTTCAACGAACATCCAGGCTCTGGATATGAGCGTCCCGCAGATGCTCAGATCGAAAAATTCCAGAACGAGTTGATTCGATTGGGATCACATGTGCTTTTGCGCCGAACGATGGGCCGAGATATTTTTGCTGCTTGTGGACAGTTGACATCAGAGTTTGCCAACAAGCCACAAACCATGGATATTTCTAATTCAAAGATCGGTTCGACTTACTCAAAAACGAAACAGCCGCTGTCACCCAGCCGGACTGTCGAAATCAATAACTGAGGTCGAGAAGAACTCAATATGGCTTTTTAGAAAGCTCAAATAACGGAAAGGATATCCCGTGTCTGAAATTCTTGTGGTTGGAAGTTTGGCTTACGATTCTGTGCAAACCCCTTGGGGAAAAGTCGAAAGAGCTCTCGGTGGCTCTGCCAATTATTTCTCTTTAGCTTCGTCCTTGTACTCTCGTGTTCGAGTGGTGGGTGTTGTTGGAGAAGACTATGAAGCCAAAGATTTTGATCTTTTAAAGTCCCGCAACGTGGATGTGTCTGGCATGACCGTGCAAAAGGGCAAGACTTTTCATTGGTCGGGCTCTTATGAAGGAGACATGAACGAGGCAATCACTCATGCCACGGATTTAAATGTCTTTGAAAAATTCGATCCAGTTTTGCCAGAACACTATCGTGATTCCAAATTTGTTTTCCTGGCGAATATTTCACCCGATTTGCAGCTCAAAGTTTTGGAACAAGTGAAAGCTCCTCTTTTTGTCGGCATGGATACCATGAATTTTTGGATCTCTTCCAAGATCGACGATCTAAAAAAAGTTCTCGGAAAAGTCGATGTGGTTTTGATCAACGAGGGTGAAGCAATGATGCTTACCGGGGCTCACAATGCCATTGAAGCAGCGGCCAAGGTCTGCGCCATGGGGCCTAAGGCTCTTGTCATTAAACGAGGCGAGTACGGGTTTGTTTTGTACACTCCGAAAGAAGGTTTCTTTATTCTTCCGGCCTTTCCCGTAGACAAAGTCACTGATCCCACTGGTGCGGGGGATACCTTTGCTGGCGGATTCTTTGGTCACCTGGCAAGCCTTGGACGAAAACCCGAAGTGGCTGATTTAAAAATGGCCTGCGTGCAAGGAACATTGCTCGCCAGTTTCACTATCCAAGATTTTAGCGTTAAAGCTTTGGCAAAAGTCACCCTGGCGGACATCGAAGAACGATTCCACCGTATGAAAAAGGTTGTTTCGTTTCTTTAAATTAAAATCTGAGTCATAGTCCCTCTGATCTCAGGGGGGCTTCTGTTATTTGCAGGTCATGCTCTTGACTGCAAGGCCTTCGCTTCCCGATGTCTTATTATTAAACAAATCATGACAGTTAGACAGGTCGTCTTTTTTTGAGACAGCCCAGCTAGGCCTATTCTCGCACTGAGACCTTTCGGCTTGGATTCAGTTTTGCTCTTCAAGGTGTTGGGGTCTTTTAAAATCAATCCCAAACTTGGGATCAGACGGGTGGTTCTATGCAATTTCTTCGAAGAGGTTTACAGCCAATGCTTTGGTTGATTTGCTTCGCGACCTTATTGACCTATCAGAACTGCGATAAAAAATCTTTCAGTGCAGGCGTTGATCCCGAGGAAAAAGCTCAGGTTTTGGGGGATGGTGGAATTCTCGATCCAGTGGGGGGCGGCGATGTTTGGCCACCATCTGGACCAACGACGACTTTGATTTCATCAGGCGCAAGCACGGTGATTTGGCCAGTGACAAAATATTGCTCGACAAAAAACTATAGCAGTCAACCACGAGTGGTGGTTTCTGATAAAGTCGTATTGAAATTGCGTGGCGGTTCTGGGCAAACCTTGTGTGAAGACAGTGCAGGAGCCGTGAAGAATGAGATTATGGCGGGACGAGTGAATCTAACAAGATGCCTGCCCCAAATCTCTTCTTACAGTGGCAGTGTTTATGCGAGTCTCGATGGATTTAATGCCTCTAACGGAATGGTGGTTTCATCGGTAACCCATCTGCCGGTGTCCAAGTCTTCTTTGATGGTCTCTCCCAGCTCTACCTATGGGGACAAGTTGGGATCCTGGTCCATTCAGAACGGGGCTGTTACTGGAGCGGCATTGGATGCGATGAGCACAGTCATCAAGGCCGGAGGTGAATCCAAGGTGCTTTATGACTATTATTTATCCACCGGAAGTTTTTCCGGATCTTTGGATGAAGCCGAATGTGACAAGAAGAGCTCTCCGCTATTTGTAGACATGAGAGGGCATCCGCTGCGAGGGATGAAGGCCAGATCTGATGGAAATGCCAAAGACTTCGCTTTGCTTACTTCTCCTTGGGATGGAGTGATGTTCGATATTATGGGGGAATTTGCTTCTCCAGTCCCACATACTCCAATGCGAATCAGCTGGTTCAGAGATCCGCGCTTAATGCCGGTAGTTCTTCCAGATAAAGATGGAAAAGTTTCTGGTATTGATCAGCTTTTTGGAAATAACACCATTGGGCCTGACGGGCTGAGCGCGGCAAATGGTTATGCAGCGTTGGCCAAGTATGATGCATTTGATTCCCGCACGGGAAAAATGGTGGGAGAGCCGGATGGGATGATTACATTCGAGGATCCCATTTATAAAGATTTGCGATTGTGGTTTGATCGAAATCTTGATGGGCAATGCGACCCGGGTGAGTTGATTCCTTTGGAGGAAGCTGGCGTACAATTGATTGACCTGGACTTTGATCCGCATTTTCGAGAGGTGGATCGTTATGGAAATGAGATTTTGTACAAGTCTGTCGTAAAGATGAGAGACAACAGTTACAGGCTCATTTTCGACGTCTGGTTTCGTCTTACTGACTAGGTGTTTCGAGGGTCTTGAATGGACTGGACCTAGGCCTTTTGGGGTCGGGCGTTGACGGAGAAAGAGCTCCCTGTCCAATGGTCTAGGACCCTACAGGATTGACTAAAAAATGCCGATTCGTTTCATAGACATGAAGAAGAAAAACAGAAAACCCAAAGAGAAATTGGTCGCTTCCGTTTTAGAAGATCTAAAAAGCGAAGTGACCAATCCGACTGCTCCAGCCCACCCGGTGAAGGTGGAGGGCGATCCTATGGACTCAGAAAAAACAACTCTTCTTCAGGCGGACAACAATGCGGAAGCGAACGAACCAAAAACTGAGGAGCCTGCAACAAGAACCCTTTTCTCCCCAGCCGCTGAGGCTCCGCCGACGAGAGCACAGCTAAAGTTGGCTGCGGAACCAAAACATTCCCAAAACTATTCGTCTGGAAAAGCCACCTCCTACGAGGGGCAGTTTCTGCATGCCGAAAACTTGAAGGTCGCACAACAGCGTCTGATTGAGATGGAAAAAGATCTTGAGCGCCTTCGTCGAGACAATGAGATCTTGTCGTCGGCAGGAGATCTTGCCCGGCAAAAAACAGATGACCTGCTTTCGCGAATTCAAGTTTTAGAACAACAGCGACATGAGCTAAAAGAATCCAGCGAATCCGAACTCAGAATTTTTCGTGAAGGCTTAACTGTCAAGGACAACGAAATTCAGCGTCTTCGTGGGCGGGTGTCCGAGCTGGAAGCTCGTTTGGCGAATGACCTTCGAAAAATCCGCGTGCGTGAAAAGGAATTGGAAAATCGTCTCGAACTTTCTAAACTCGAGAAGGCGGCTCTTCTTCGATCCAAGGACGAAACCATCCTCGATCTGAAAAGAAAAACGGACTCGCTCACCAATGAAATTGAGACGTATCAAGGTCGATTGATTGAACTCAATCAAGAGATTGAGTCCAATCAAGAGCAGTTTCGTCGAACGGTGCGCGCCTTGCGAATTGCTTTGACCAATCTTGAGGTCAATGAAAACACAAGTTCGATCACGATTGCCCCCCTGAAAAAGGCGGAGTAGCTCGATGGCAGACAGTCAGCCTGTAGCACCAGCCGAAGTGGAAAAAAAACCGAAACGTCTAAAATTGGTCGTCAGTGATTTGCATTTGGGAAAAGGTCGAATTCTTCCCGGTGGTGGAATCAATTCTTTGGAAGAGTTCTATTATGGAGAGAAGCTGGTCGAGTTCATTCAGTACTATTCGTCTGGAGCATTTCGTGAACATGAAGTAGAGCTCATCATCAATGGTGATTTTCTGAATTTTCTTCAAGTGGATTATCATGGACATTTTTTAACTGTGTTGACCGAGCCAGTGTGTCTGGAAATATTAAAAACGATCTTGGACGGTCATAAAAATGTCTTTAGGGCGTTATCTGAATTCGCGGCTAGGCCTGGAAATTCGGTAACCTATGTGGTGGGAAATCATGATCAGGCGATGTTGTGGCCAGCTTGCCGGGAATATTTTAATCAATTTGTTGGGACCAATATTCGGTATAAAAATATCGTTTACTTTTTTGACGGAGTTCACATTGAGCATGGGCATATGCACGAGTCGGCAAATCGAATGGATCCCCGGCGGTTTTTTCTAAAAAAGGATCTGGCGGAGCCGATTCTGAATCTGCCCTTTGGGTCTCATTTCTTTGTTGAGCATGTTTTAAAAATCAAACATAAATATCCGTTTATCGACAAAATTCGTCCCTTCTCCAAGATGATTCGGTGGGCTGTTTTTAATGAGACCTGGGTTACGATTTCGACCATGG
The DNA here is from genome assembly GCA_002773975.1 of Bdellovibrio sp. CG10_big_fil_rev_8_21_14_0_10_47_8. Classification (GTDB taxonomy): domain Bacteria; phylum Bdellovibrionota; class Bdellovibrionia; order Bdellovibrionales; family Bdellovibrionaceae; genus 21-14-0-10-47-8. The sequence continues at coordinate 2,364 of PEZR01000134.1, read as the reverse complement.
TAAAAACATTTTTGTATTTTGCGAGAATTGGTTGGAAGTCAGACACTCGACGGCAATGGACATTTAAAAATCTTGTTTCCATTGCTCTGGAGAGCGCTATTTTTCCGGATCTGACGGACTCGGCTCGAAAAGTTTTAAATGATGAAAGAGTGCACACCGTCATTTTTGGCCATAGCCATGTGTATCAATACCGGCAATGGTCTCAGGAGAAAGAGTATTTTAACACGGGCACCTGGACAGAGATCACCTCATTGGACATCGTGTCTTTGGGGAAGTTGACGAAACTCACCTATGTTTTGATCGAATATCCCGAGGACGGCGCCAGACCTCGCGGTCGTCTCAAAGAATGGCGTGGATTTCATCGCATCGAAGAAGATGTTGCCGTTTCGTGATCCTTCGGCGACACTGTCGGGCATGATTAAAATTTTAGAAACATCCCAAAAAATATCAGACTCATCTAAAAATCGAACTGAAGCTGCTTACCAAAAAGTTTTGACTCGTCAGGATTTGGGCTTCCATCAAATGCCGGATCGGTTGGATCTCTGGACAGCGAGCCAAAACTTAGGACGACAATTGGCGGATAGTTATGACAACATGGTGGTGGTCGGCATCGGCGGCAGCTCTTTGGGACCACGGGCCTTGTATGAAGTGTTACAAAATCCAAAATCCAAACAGAAGCTCTATTTTTGCGACAACGTTGATGGGGTTGAATTTTCTCGTTTGTGGGATCAACTTTCTGACTTGAAAAAAACCATTTGGGTTTTGATTTCAAAAAGTGGCTCTACCATCGAGACCCTGGTTTCGGCAGATTTTATTCACCAAATTTATCAGCAGAAAAATCAGCAAGCATCCATGGTGGTGGTTTCTGAAACAAAATCCAGTCCGATGATGGATTGGGCAAAACAACAATCTGTTCCGACTTTGGAGATTCCAGTGGATGTCGGCGGGAGATTTTCAGTTTTTACCGCGGTTGGTATGTTGCCCATGGCCTTTTTGGGATTTCCCCCTGAAAAATTTCGGCAAGGGGCTTTATGGGCCCGGGGGCAAAAGTCTTTGATCTCCGAGCTGTCCGCCCATTTTTTAACCAGCTTTGACAGAGGCGAGTGGATCTCATTTTTTTGGTATTACTCTTCTTTGTTTCAGAACTTTGGCCGTTGGCAGCAGCAGCTGTGGGCAGAGTCCTTGGCAAAGACCTTGGATCGTGAGGGGAAGGCGGCTGCTCGGGTCAGTACACCGATGTGGGCAATTGGATCGAGCGATCAACATTCTCTTTTGCAGCAAGTGATGGACGGAGCGAAGGACAAGTTTGTGGTCTTTGCTCGATTTGGTGAAATTGAAAGTCAGTCGCAAAAGTTACTGAAAACTCAGTTCCCGTTTCAAGATTTTTTTGTTGGCCACAGTATGGGTGAGCTCATCAGCGCGCAGGCTCAAGGTACTTGCAAGGCTTTGATTGAACAAAAGGTGTCCACACTCACGCTGCATGTCCAGGATCTGAGTCCCGAATGTCTCGGCGCGCAGATGATGCTCTGGCAGTTGGTCGTGGCCACGGTGGGTGAGAGTTTGGATATCAATGCCTTTGATCAGCCAGGTGTAGAGCTGGGCAAAAGGCTAGCCCGTGCGATTTTGAAATCCTGACTTGTCTCAATTAAGCCATCCCCTATAATGAGAAGTCATGGTCCCAGCAGCAGATGAATCCGAAAAAACCAGTATCATGACCTCGGACACCTTCCGGGGTCGTATCCAAGCTGCCGATGAAGCCCCACCGGCCTTGGTGGTATTGATGGGGCCCACCGGGTATGTGGGAAAACAATTTCCTTTGACCCAATCGGAAATTATTATTGGTCGCTCTGTCGAATCTCAGGTGTTCATTGATGATAAAAGTGTGAGCCGTGCGCATGCGCGCATCAATGTTGTCGCCAGTGAAGTCGTGATCTTAGATCTGGGCTCTTCTAATAAGACTGTCGTGAACGGAGAGTCTCTAGAAGCGATGACTCCTCGAAAACTCAAAAACAACGATCAAATTAAAACTGGCAATGTGATCTTTAAATTTTTGGAGCGCGGAAATCTCGAGGCCGTCGCCAACAAAGAACTCAACGAAAAGGCAGAGAAAGACGGTCTCACTGGCATTTATTCCAAAGGAGCTCTTTTAGAAAAGGGGCCAGAGGCCATTCGTCGATCTGAGGTCCTGAACGAAGAGCTCAGTGTTTTGGTCTTCGACATCGATTTTTTCAAAAAGATCAATGATCGTTTTGGCCATGCAGCGGGGGACTATGTTCTCAAATCACTGACCGGCATCGTCAGCCAAAAGATGGTTCGCGTGAATGACTACTTTGCTCGTTATGGCGGTGAAGAGTTTGTGATTAT
>PEZR01000084.1:1971-5046 GCA_002773975.1 Bdellovibrio sp. CG10_big_fil_rev_8_21_14_0_10_47_8 | reverse complement strand
CCCATCTGTCTTTTCATGAGAGCCTAAAATTGCCTGTTTGACCGAATCCTTGAGCGCCAGCGTCCTGGAAAGGCATTGGTTGACGCCGAAAATAGGATGCTTTTGATACTCGGCCAGTTCTTCCTGAGTCAAAGCCTCGGGCCCATAATTGGCACGGATCTTTTTTGTCACGCGAGGATGAAGCTCGAGCATCCCAACATCGGAGAGCAGAGAAGAAATCATCACATCCGTTGGTTCTCCGACTGAGGTTAACAAACTCAGCAATCCGCTGTAAGCCGCTGTCGTCGGACAACGCTCGACAGATCCCATCTCACCCAAGGACGAATTATTCACCACATCCCAAGCCTCGCCGACCGCCGACAAAGTCGTCAGCAGATCCTTCGCCAAAAGCTCACAACGATCATAGAGCCATTTTCCCTCTTTGAACGAGGCGCCCTCACTCTGATCTGTCAGCAAAAATATCAGCTGCGAGTGAGAATTGCATAACGACAAGTACTGAGCCCGACACCGACTCTTTAAACCCTGAGCCGAGCGGTCTTGATGAGCGTCGACATAAGCTCGGTACAAATCGACCTCTTCTCGTCGCACGTAGACTTCTCCGATGCCTTCAAATTTTTTCTGTCGGCCCTCGCTGAGAGGGCTGCCTTTGGGAAGAATCGGCAACAGCTTTTGATTCAAGGGCATCAAGTGAAAGAGCGTGAAGTCTAAAACGGCATCTTTCGGAAACTCGTTGAGTTTCACTGGGACATAGGCCGCCCGAATCGTTTGCGAGGCTATAAATTCCAGCCGACTGGTCTCGAAAAATTCATTCTCCAACAGGACATGATTGCCCCCGGATTTTTTTACAAATGAGGCCACCTCGGACGGCATCTTTTTGTTCGCAATCACAGAAATAAAACTCTCTTTTAAAAACTGTCTGGCTGTTTGAACCGCTCCGATGATTTCCTCTTGCTTGGAAACATGAATGGTGTCGAGCACCACTATTTGAACTTGCTCAAAGGGCAAAGGTTCATCAATTAGCACGTCCACCGTCGGAATTTTATAAAACGAGTATTCGAATTCTGTCGCCAGATCCTGGCATCGTTTTAAAAAATTCACACCCGAGCTGATGCACAAAAAGTTCAATCTGGCGCTCATTTTACCGCCCTTACTTTTTTAGTGGCCTGCTGGCATGACAAATACTCGGCGGCGATCTCTTTAAGACAACGCAAAGCAAATTTGTCAGGATCTACTCTGAGATCCTTGAGACCCACGGTGGGAACCGGCGTCCCCTCCGTAGAAACATTCACCGCAAAGTGCACGAGGACGGACGTCGGCGACCGAGTAGCAATACTGATGCTCAGCTTTTTGCCTTTCCAATAGAGATCGTCCCCTTGCCGTTCCAACTTTAAGTTTTTCACCCCACTCAGGTCGTGAATGACGTCGGCCACGGTGCTGGCAAAAAGTCTTTGCAACAAAACACCAGTCATTAAGCTTTGATCAAAGATTTCAAAAATAAAATGAACCATGTCTGATCCGCAAATTTGCGCCTGCTGCAACAAATCTTCGCCATCCACCATATGCTCAAATGAAACATCACAAGGTCCACGCCAAGAAATACAAGAATCGCCAAGAACCTGAAAACGAAGATAAGCAAATAAAGACCGGAGTTGTGTTCCGTCATAGATCTTTTCTTGATCACTGAGCTTCTTGATCCACTTTGTTTGCATCTGAACCTCGACTTCTAGTTAATAAAATAGCCGCCCACGGCCACATTTTGAGCCGCAAAGGCTCGTTTAGAACGCTGGCAAGACTCACACTGACCACACCAATGTTCCCCATCCAAATAACACGGCCAGATCAATGACCAATCCACACGCAGACTTTGCCCCAAAGCAACAATCTCAGACTTCATCATCTCGACGGTGTAACAATGAACCTGCACAGCATTCGCCGTTGAATAACGTAATGCCTCGGTGGTGACCTTCATGAAACTCTGCGAGTTATCTGGAAAAGTTACGGCCTCTTCTTTGTTAAAGCCAGGGATCACCACTTGAGCGCCCAGGCTTTCGGCAAAGCCGGCTGCAATATTCAAAAAAACACCATTTCGATTGGGAACCCAAACAGATTTGGCCGTTTTTAGAGAGACATCCATGTCATCGATAGAAACCTGTTTTCCACGGGGAACTTCCTTGGTGCGGTCCAATAGGCTGGACTGTCCCCAGTTGTTAAAAAAAGGCAGGTCTAAAACACGATGGGGCACCTTGAGTTTTTCAGTGATTTTCCGTGTGACTTGAATTTCCTTGGGCGCGGACTGCTGTCCATAGTTAAAAGTCAGTGCTAAAACAACATCCGAGTCCTTCAACGCCTGGTAAAGATTAACAGTGGAATCCATTCCACCACTGAGCAAAACCACGGACTTCTTCATGTTCGTTGAGCCTTTTTTCTTTTAACTTTTTTTCTTCTTTCATCTCGAAGAGCCTTAGCCATTTCTTCTGCTCGGGCCAGCACACGCATCCCTACGACCTTCAATAAAACATCGTCAATTGCCCGTTTGGTGGTGTCGGTGATTCGCCGAGTGGTCTTCATCACGGCAGCCACTGGTTTTCGACGGACTTTTTTGATTGGCTTTTTATCTGTTCTTTTCGTTGTCTTTTTTTCTGTTCGTTTTTTACTGATCTCATTCATTGAAGATCTCTTTTTCGTCCTTGCCATAACGCCTAGTTCCCTATCGACTGAGTTTTAATTCTTTGACCAGAATCTGGATACCCTTGCGTCCTGCAAAATAGTTCCACTGAATTTCGCCAAGCAGATCGATTTCGCCTTGGACATGGGAAAGCTCTTCTTTCATCGACGGGGGCGGCGAGAAATAGAGGGCTTCCATCTTTTTCTGAGACTGAAGTCCTGTGAGTTTCAATTTTAGGTGTCCACCACGAAGATCAACGACATTCGACAGTTTCACATTTCGAAAACAAAAAATCGGATTATTAAAGCTCTGCCCAAATGGCCCCAGGGCTTCGATCCATTTCATCAAAGACTCGGTGACATCTTCCAAACCCATCTCAAGATCATATTCGATTAATTTTTGACGGCGAC
>PEZR01000084.1:1780-1950 GCA_002773975.1 Bdellovibrio sp. CG10_big_fil_rev_8_21_14_0_10_47_8 | reverse complement strand
GTTGAGCCAGGGCTTCAATCAACGGCCCCTGATTTTCTGCGTGGAGCTCGAATCCTGCGGCGGCATCGTGACCGCCAAACCGAGACAGATGTTCGCGTCCGGACTCGAGAGCTGACAATAAACTGTCAGAAGAACCCGCCGGCAATCGACCGCTGCCGGTAAGAACTCCT
>PEZR01000084.1:0-1699 GCA_002773975.1 Bdellovibrio sp. CG10_big_fil_rev_8_21_14_0_10_47_8 | reverse complement strand
TGAAAAATGGCGGAGGACAAAAAGACAAAATTTTCATGAGTCCAGGATTTGAGCATATCAAAGGCTTCGTTTTCACCCGCCCCCTGCAGCTCGATTCGCGTGGAATTATTTTTCAAAACAGATTTCACCATTTCGCGGGCTTCCGCCATGGTCTCGACCAGATACAGGTCAATCGGCAAAATTCCCAATTCCATTCGAGATAGAGCATTGAGCTTTGGTGCAAATCGAATCGCCACGTCCTGGCTGCTCAAAGTTCGCCCGGAAAGATCCAAGGCCTCTAAGAGAGCGCGTAAGCCGGGTCTGGCTGTTTTTTCCAACTGTAAAAGCCCCTGCTTTACCAAAGCTCTGTTGTCCCCGATCAAAGGCACCATATCCGTGAGAGTTGCGATACAAAAGCAATCCAAAACCGATCGCAAATCCAGGGTTTCCTTGGAAATGAGACCTTCATCATACAACGCTCTCTTGAGAGCACGCAGAAGATAAAACGCAACCCCAGCTCCACAAAGATACCCCAGCCCTGAGCTGTCCTCCTTGAGATTGGGATTGATAACCTGAAAAGCCGACGGCAATCGATCTGCTGGCTGGTGATGGTCGGTAATGATCACATCCACACCCAACTCTTTCGCGCGTTCGCTGGCAGCAAAAGCTGTGATTCCAACATCCACCGTAACGATGAGGCTCACCCCCTGAGACTGAAGCTGTTCAACTATGTGAGTGTGAAACCCATAGCCCTCAGAAAGCCTTTTTGGTTGAGCTAACACAAGATTTTTATAGCCCAATTGCCGAAGTCCATCATTGAGCAAGGCCAATCCAGAAGTTCCATCCAGATCAAAATCAGCATAGATGCAGATTTTTTCCTGGGCTCGATAGGCTCGAGTCAGCCGCTTCACGGCTTCTTGGATCCCACCAATAGTGAAAGGATCCCCGAGCTCATTGAGTTTGGGCGAAAACCATCGTTCAATTGTTTCTGGATCTCGAAGACCCCGAGACCAAAGCAGCTTTTGAATCAGCGGAGGACAATCAGATCCCCCGAGCTTTTCAGCCTCAAAGGATTCATCTGATCGTGACCGCCAAAGGGTTTCCAAAATCGACCCTCAAATCTTATGTTGTAGCGCTGGCTTTCTTGAATTTTTCCACCAACAAAATCAAAGGAGCAGCGACGTAAATGGAAGAGTAGGTTCCAAATAAAATCCCGATGCACATGGCAAAGGCAATATCAGACACCGTTCCACCGGCAAAAATAAACAAAGCCAAAGCCGAAACAAAGGTAGTCCCGGAGGTGATCACAGTTCTTTCGAACATATCGTTGATGGCTTTATTGATGACAAAAGCAGTCCCCCGTTCACGGTAAGGCCCCTCCGTCTCGCGCATTCGGTCAAAAACCACAATCGTGTCATTCAACGAATATCCGATCAGAGTCAGAAGCGCTGCCAAGATTGGAACGTTGATCTCTCTCCCCGTCAGGTTGAAGATCGCCAAAGTAATGATCACGTCATGGGCCAAACAGACCACCGCCCCTGGTGCATACTTATAGTCAAACCGAAGTCCGACGTAGATCAAGATGACCAACAGACAATAAAAGACCGCCAAAAATCCATTTCGCTTCAGCTCGGCTCCAACCTGAGGGCCGACGGAGTCCACTCTGCGAATATCGGGCTGCGCGCTGGCGAGCTCTGTATTGACAGCTGTTCGCAATCTT
>PEZR01000167.1:8499-22242 GCA_002773975.1 Bdellovibrio sp. CG10_big_fil_rev_8_21_14_0_10_47_8 | reverse complement strand
AATGGTCAAACTCATACTCACCTGAGACCTTTTGCAACGGCCACCGCGCCATCCAGGAGCTTTTCTCATATTTATCCTGGGCAATCAAAGTCACGCTCTCTTGAGCGCGAGTCAACGCCACATACAATAACCGATCGTTCTCTAAACCAGATCGATTCTTCTGAGTTTCCCGCAGCTTTTCCCCAAAGGGCGAGCCGACTTTTTTTCCTTCATCGGGCTCTGGCAAACTCAAGGTCCACTGGCCCGTCATTTCATCAGCCTGAAAAAATATCCGTCGGGGACTGGGCATGCCTTTCCCCAAACGAGGTACGATGACATGGGCAAATTGCAATCCTTTGGATGCATGCACCGTCATCAAATGAATTCTCTGCGGTTCGATCACCGGAACCGCATCGCGAGTTTCTTCCTCGGCATTATCCAGGTCCGACAAAAACTCGAGGTAAGAAAATCCTGGACGACGTTCCTCCATTTTGATCATTTGTACCAACTTCCACAGATTGGCTTCCCGACGTCCCGAGGGATCCATCGCATGAGCAAAATGAAAGTACTGCCTCTCGACCAAGAGCTCAGACCAGACGGCCCCGATGCCTCGACTCTGGGAATCGACCAGGGCCTGCTGCAAGGCCGTTAGCACCGAGTTTGTTCTTGGAAATGACAACCAAAATGAGTTGTTCGCTTTTTGGCAATTCTCATAGATTTCTTGATCAGTTAAATGAAAGTGCGGGGAACGAAGAACCTGCAGAAAATTCAGATTGTCATGAGGATTGCACAGAAATTTCAACAAACTCAGGGCATCAATGACTTCTCGCCGATCGAAATACCGACCCGCCGAATGAATCTGCACCGGAACCTTCATTTCAATCGCCATCCAACCCAGATCTTCCAAGTCCTGATTGTTTTTCGTGAGCACACAGATTTTTTCAGGACTCACGCCCTGTGCCAGCAATTCCTGGCAGCGAAACAACACGGCCTTCAGCTCAGAATCGGGGACATCTTTCGGTGTCACCAACATTTCCGCAACAAAGTCAGAGCTAATATTTTCGACTTCCTCTCGCGGCTCCATCTCTTGGAACTGAGAGCTCAAAGACAGAAAAAGATGATTGAAAAACATCAAAAGCTCTGGACGAGAGCGATAGTTTTTCATCTTGGACATCAAAGAACCGCCGGAGTGAACTACCTGCTCCTCTTTCTCGCGAAAGACCTCGGACCGGGCGCCGCGAAAAAGATAAATGCTCTGCTGGGGATCCCCTACAACGAAACTCGGCGTACCACCCGTCAGAGCTCTCAGCAATTCCACCTGAGCGGGAGAGGTGTCTTGAAATTCATCAATCAGCCAATAATTCCACTGCCCTGCAAAGGACTCTGCCGCCTGCGGATACTCTCGAATCAAAGATAATGAGAGATTTTCAAGATCTTCCATCATGATTTCGCCACGAAGAATTTTTTCTTTTCTCAGCTCTTCACTTAAAAGATCGGCACAGAGCTGAAAATGACCGCAACTTTGTTCGTGTAAATCGAAAAATTCATCCGAGTTTGACCAGGTCGCCAAACTCTCGATCTTTTCCTTGATTTCATCCCTCAGGGCCGCAAGCTCCTCAGACACATCCTTAGTTTTCCGGGTCGAGGGCAAATCATGAAGCGTTCTCGTCCAAAACTGATGAACATCTTCCTCTTTCGAAAAAAGAACAGCCCTTGCCTCCAAATAGGAAGCCAGTGACAACCAGGCATCAGGCATTTTTGTCTTTCGAATTTCAGTGGCCAAGATCTGCATTCGAGCAAAAAGCTCTCGAGACTGTTGTTCTCTTAGCTTCCTCAGCTCCTCTGTGCCAATGGGGCTGGCCACTCCGAATTGCATTTTCAATCGAAAATAATTTTTTGTGGCGGAAAGAATCTCCGAGAATTCCGCAATTTCCAATAAAGATTGAAAGCTTTCCAAAAAAACAGGGTCTGTTTCGCAAAGCATTCGCAGTTTCTTTTTCAAGACTCCGGTCTCGCGCTTTTGATCGACGAAACTGACCTTGGGATTGAGCCCAACCACCGAACCATAGCGACTCAAAAACAAACTCAGAACACCGTGGATCGTTGAAATGTGCAAATGACTGGGACTTCGAATAAATTCGATCAAACCTCGGTCTTCGGTTTTTAGTGCCTCTTTCAAAAGCCGCTCTCGGAGCTCTTGGGTGGCTTTACGGGTAAATGTCGTCACAACAAAATGAGGATAGCTCCGGTGCTTCAGAAAATAATTTCTGGCCAGATTGATCACACGCTGGGTGAGTTCGGTGGTTTTTCCAGCACCCGCACCCGCACGAACCACAATGTTCGTCAGTTCAAATGGGGCGCTCGACATAAATTTCTCCATTGACAGTCATTGCATAGCTCTAGTTGCCGGGGTTCAGGCTGAATTTTTCCCGAGCCCAGTTGTTGAATGGTCTCCTCGATCAGGTCTTCGATCTCGCCCAAAAGTTCCTCTTTGGCCTCGGAAGACAATCGATTTTTCTTGCGATCCAGATCAAACAAAGTCCCGGCGGCCTCTTCGACCTTGAGACCTCGATCGCGGGCCAAGTTTTTTAAAGAATAATAAAAGGCTCCGATCACTTCACCGGCGGGGACATCCTCCACCGATCCAGACTGCACAGCCAACATATAAAGAGCCAGCTGCAGTTGATTGTCCTTGATCCACGAGTTGAAATTTTTAAAATCACCCGGCGCCATTTTATAGTCCATCACCACGTACCGTCCGTCATGATCCTGGTCAATGCGGTCGATTTTTCCTCGAATTAAAACCTCGGAGCCATCGGTCATTTTGTGGGCTCTTGAAAAATTCTTTTCGCGAGCAAGCACCTTGGTTTCGGGAAATCGAGACTGCCATTCCTTCTCAAACGCCAAAAACCTCAAAACCATCGAGGTCTGTTTTCTTCTCAGACCCTGCCAGATAAAATCGTCCAATGCCGTCAGTCCCACTTGTTCCCTGGCTTGATCCAAAATCTGATGAACTTCTGTCTCACTCCAATCAAATCGACGAGGCTCCGCACAAACCTTGTCCAAAGCCCAATGGATCAATTGGCCCCGAGTTCTCCGATCGACATCCAAATCCAAGGTCGGAACATCCATCAGACGAAAAAGCTTTTGACTGGTAAAAATAAAGGGACAATCTCGGTAACTCTCGAGACTCGAGGGCGACAGAGCCGGCACCTGTTGCAACTGAAGATTAGAGACAGACTGGTTCCCCAGATCTTGATCGAGCCTTGTTTGCAGATCTTCGGTTAGTCCCGAATTCATCCATGAATCCCATCGACTGTCAGATGGCATGGTGAGTGGCAATTCATGATCTTCCGTCTTTTTCATCCAAAAAGAGCAAGGAGACTCAACTCCTCCAGAAAAGTCCGTCTGTGGAAAATAGTAATGAGTTTCCAACGCTGGGCTCAAGGACAACCAAGCCAAATCAAACTCGAGATGGCTGATCTCAGGGTGATTCAAATAAAATCCCAACTGCGAAGCAATCGATAGAACTTCTTGGGTCGAGAGCAAAGATTCAGGTGGATTTCGCAACATAGCTTCAGAAAGCCCCAAAAAAATTCTCCGTGTGAATTGCAGAGAGTCCGCCGAGGTCAAATTCAAAATTTGCACCCCATCCGGCAAGGCCTTGCTTACCTTGATTTCTTTTTTTGCGACAATCTGTTCCAAATAATGAGCCCACGACCGAGACTCCATTCGTAATTCAGGATGAGCATTGGCCATCAGTTCTCGCAAACAGATTTCTAGATAAACAAACTGTCGATCATCCCGCCAAGATCTCAGAGCCCAACCAATAAATTCATCCAAAGATAAGGGGCCTGCGGATATTTCATTTTGCAGATACATTCGTTCGATCGACTGATGCCGTCGAAGATCATCTGAAGAAATCATTTCTTGAAAAAGAGCGCGAAATTTTTCAAAACGCAAATCAGGCGTGGTCTCTTGAAAAGCCACGGTCTCAAGGTCAGAATATCGCACTTCTTTGAGACGCAGGCGAAGGTCTGAAAGCCAAGAAGAGATCGCGGGTAAGGTTTGCAGCCGAGCCATGATGTCCTTGGCCACTGGAATTCCTTCGGTCTGAAAAAGAGGCTGAATCAAAGGCCAGTATTTTTCAATGTCTGATGAGACAACTGCAATTTCTTTGGCAGGCACGCCCAGCTCGATCCATTGCCGGACCAACTCACAGGCTCTCTTGACCTCGCCCAAAACCCCCGAAAAACGGGCTGTCGTCGACGGAGATGGTAGCGAGGTTATCTCGGCTTGAGCCTTCGGGCCCGGATGCTGGGCCTCGGCTTTGAGGTACTCGTAAGGCCGCAACAGATACTGAAATTCCACTGAAAATTCAGGTTCGGGAGAAAGAACTAAAACATCACAGTGCCGGGATAAAGATCGAATCAGATCGGCTTCAACCTGTTTGAGCTGAGATCCCACATCAAATATTAAAGGGCGTTGCCAAAATTTTTGGTCTTCACTTGAACTTTCACTTTGATTCTGTAAAAGCCCTGCCATCCATTGTGGGGTCACCATGTTTTTTTCGTGAAGTTCCTGAAAGAGTTCTTCTGCGAGCATGAACCAACCACCCCAGCGACGGAGACTTTCGGGATTGTCCTGCAACCATTCTCGCAAACGAGCACTTCCTAATGGATGAGAATAAACCGGCGCCATCATATCCATCATTTCCAAAATGACCTGGTCGGCCTGAGCCCCCAATGACGGCGTTCGATCGGCGATTTTTTCTCGCACCCATGTTTTCACGAAATCTCTGGAAACAATCTTGCAATCTGGATTTTGACGTTTCAAAAGATGGCGCCAAAGTTCGCTGACACGAAGAACCGAAAAATCCTCGAAGAATCCTTGTTGTTCAAGAATCAGCTGTTGAACTTCAAATTTATTTCGGAGATCAGAAACAATCCAAGTTGAAGAATCGTTCTGAAGAAATAAATCGAGATATTTTTTTTTCTCGGCAGACCGAGAAATGGAGGCGATCGAGAGCATACTCTCCTATCGTCGTTGTTTTAAGCGACGTCTTTTCCCCCCAGCATCTACAAGTTTGAAGTCAGGGTCAAACTCTAGATCTAGCAGCAAACCAACTTTTCCCCTCTTTTCAGGAGATTGACCTGGGTAAATGCCTTTTTCTACTGAATAGAGAGCTGCGTCTAACTGAAAAATCCATAGGTCGATGCCCAATCCATAGGTCGTGTAGCCTTGATAAAAGCCTGCCCGAATATCAAACATGGCAATATTCAACTCAGTTCCAAGATGCAATTTCTTTCCAATTTGTTCACCGGTCTCGGTGATGTGACGATATTCAAGTCCGGCAGAAAATCCAAATAACGGAACGGAACCATCCACGGTCATTCCCAATACCAAATTGTCTTTTTGCATATTGGGGGCTTCAGTCCCGTTGGTTTTAACAAATGAAGAAGAACCCACATCTTTCCACGACAAAGACACCGTTGGATTCATCGCAGCCGACGAAAATCTAGCAACCAGTCCAGCATCTAACCCATAAGCGGTTCCCGCATTCTTCACGCTTTCGGTCAAAGTGGTCAGAGCTGCGCTATCGGTCAATGTTGTGACTGTATCCGGTCCAAATTCATAAGGGCCACCACTCCGACTGATTCTCTTCACGTCCATTCCGAAAGCCAAAGAAGGGCCCAATGGAATTCCACCGCCTAAGGAGAATCCATAATCGGTCTGATAGAACGTATGCAGACTTGGAAAGGCCGGATTGTACATTTCAAAATTAACAATCGCACCATAGGTACCAGCAACACCAAAACATGGCATCGACAAGCTGGTATAGCCCCCCAGTCCCACCCACACGCTTTTTCCATAGTACTGTGATAGTTCGCTAAAGGTGGGGCTTGTACCGGTATCGAGAAGATTGGTCTTAATAAAGTCATATTCATTGACGTCCCCCACCCCAACATCGACGTCAAAGATAGACCAATTCAGTCCTTTAACAAAACAGGTATAGGCCGGATTCTGCATGAAGGATCCACCGTCATGCTCGTTGAAAACATAAACACCGCCCATACCCAGTTGTTTGATACTTTGATACGGCTCATAGATCTCTGCAGCTCGAACCACCGAAGAAAAAAACATCGCAAAAAAAAGAAAGAGTTTTGCTATGGACAGCATAGTGGAATCACCGTCATACAGGCATCATCAATCCCGAGATCCTGTCCCGCATTGGGGTTAGAAGGCCCTGTGGCCAAAATTTGCCGAAAGAGCGTCACATCGGCTGCTGAAATCAAAGCAGGATCTGTTTTCTGGCAACTTGCGCCACACACCGTATCGATATCATCCAGGGCATCAGTGATCGAGCTCCCTGACACCGCGTTCGTCAGAGCCGTTAAATTGTCAAAAATAAGACCCAAACCAGTAATGACCTGCTTCACACTGGCATCAGGAATGGTCGTGCAGGAACTGTAGCCAGCATCAATGGTCCCATCACCAAGATTACCTGTACCATCAATATCTGCCGCATCTCGCAAATAGGCCCCGATCTTAACCATCCCCAGAATCGCCATAAATAGATTTTGCCCAGAAGTTCGGGCGGCAGAACTTGTGCTGATGGCCTCTATCTTTAGCTGTGCCGAATAACAGGCGGCTGGATTGACGATCACTCCTGTAAAGGCATTCATGAAATATTCAAAGATCGTTGATCCTGTCAGAGAGGCACTTCCCAAATTGTCAAAGTAGGTAATAAAATCAAGACCACATTTGCCAGCATAAATTCCTGCCCAGGTTTCCAAAACATCTGTTCTCGTTTGATAAGACGAAGACAAAGAATCCATTTTCTCCAAAGCTTCGTCCCAATCCTGGGCATTCATCAACTTAAGAGCATCTTCATAAAGAGCATCGTCAGAATCTTGCTTCGAAGCGTCCTTAAAAATATTGCTACAGCCAAGCAGTGACAAGATCACTGTCAGTGAAACTAAAAACCTGTAAAATTTCGATCTCTGTGTCTTCATGTCAAAGACTCCTGTTTAAAACCGAATCGCAAACTTAAATACATACCGACGATCTTCGACGGGACTTCCGTCTGTTCCCACGTCCTCTCCGTAACTTGCCAACTGGATTTGCGTGTGCACTGATGCCAGCTCGAGCCCACCTGTCCAATATCGTTGATTCATTCCAGCACGGACAAAAAGAAGATCCGCATAGTTAAACTCGTAACCCACATGATAATACCGGGTCTTATCTACGGCCAAACCGGCCTCTCTAATTTTTTGATATTCTAGAGTGAACGAAGATCTTGTTCTATTCCCATGAATAGGAAAGACCGCCAACGCCACGTCCATATCTTGATCAATGGCAGTGGGTGGAGTTCCCGTTTGGCTCTTCATTCGCACACCGCTTCCGGCGGTAAATTGAGTTCCACCCATATCTCTGATCACCGCTGAAATTGTTGGAATCCAAACAATGGGTGCCGCTAGAATAATTCCCACGTCATAACCAATCCCCACGCCCTCAGAAGCATTTGTATCCAAAGAGAGGCTGCTGGTTGGGTCAATGTCTTTGTTGATTTCGATCCGAGCGATGGCTTTTGCTGTGGCCCCAATTTTTATACGGCCATCAAAAAAGCGCAGATTTACCCCCAGCAACAACGACAGATCGTCCTGATAAAACGTAGTCATCTCGGCGCCAGTGGCATTCATCTGCGCATCCATGAGTTTTTTCCCATAGATACCGATGCCAAAGTTTTTGACCACGAAAGAGGGAAATGCCTGAGCTCTGAAATGATAATAACTCTCTCGACTGGCATCTGTAGTATCCTTTACCTGCTCAAGATCAAAAGGATCACTGAATGCATTGGCCTTGTACATGGCGTTGAGATTGATTCCACCTTCAACTTCAGGATCGATAATGGTTCCATAGATATCCCGTAATTTCCCGAGGCCTGCCGGATTGACCAAAAGCGCCGTCTCGTCATTCACGACGGCAATCCCAGCACCACCCATTCCCAACATTCTCGCACCATTATAGTTTTCGCGAACTTCTAGAGCCCAAGAAAATCCACTCACCAGAAATATGGCAATCGTCATCGTGACTGAAATAAGAGAGAACTTCCTGTTCTTCATCATCTTCTTTATCGGAATGAGACGTTCTTTCTTGAGACTTCAGCCACAGAATCATGACCAAAGTCTTGGCAAAACATGGATGTGCAAAGAAACTGGATGAAGGGACGTCTTAAATCTCCGCCCTCAGAAACCGATAGAAAATTATGAAAACAAATCAAAACGCCCTGTTATTTTCAGTTCTAGCTCTGTGCTCTGCTCTAATTTTGGCTTCTTGTGGCGGAGCGAAAGACATTGATAAAATTTCTGATGCGCAAAGCTGCCTGGACAATGCGACGGCTGCTGAGGCTGCCAATTGTGTTGAAATGGTGAACGGCATTGAATCTCAAGGGGCCTACCTCATTCGTTGTGTGGGAAAATTTGTAAAAGAGGGTTATACGAGCCCTAGTAAAATTGCCGACGCATTGAGCGAAATCAACGCAGGGAGTGGCGCAACCGCCAGCACCTCGATGATTGCAGCCCTCGCATTCACCGCGGAAAGCACGACCACCCTGAACTATGAAAGCTCTGAACAGGCTCTGACCTATTGCACGACAGCTCAATCAAAGGGCCTGATCTTTTTGGCCGGTCTAGCCCAAACCGCTAGTGTTATTAACTATCTTGCGGGATCAGTTCTCAGTGGAGCAGATCTTCAAACAAATATGGCAACCTTTGCCTCGGATCCAATTGCTCAAGCGGCCGTGGGAACTGCCGTGGTGGCAATGTATGCATCGAACTGCTCCACTGGTCAGAGCACGGCCGGCAGCTATTGTGATCAATTTTCATCGGCGATTGACACTGCCGGGGGAACTTCAAATACCAGCGCTATCGGACTGCAAGCGATGACCTGTTATAGCAATCCTGCAGCCGCTGGCTGTACTGGATACTGATTGCTTAGAAATCCATGTTAAATTTTGCCATGTAAACGCGATTTTCCTGAGGATTGTCGTAAGAGCCAACATCTTCCCCGTAGGTCACCATATCCAAATTGAATACAAAGAGTTGAGCTGACAGACCCAAAGTTGGATATCCCTGATTGACCCCAATTCGGTATTGCCCCTTCCACCATGAAGCAACTGTCCAATCAAACTCGAACCCCAAATGAAAGGATCGTCGTGCGCTAAAGTTCGGATGACCAATATCTCGGAAATCAACCTCACCGCGTCCACCAAAAATCCATAAAGATGGATATTCAAATTTTGCACCGACGTCAAAAACCCGGTTCAACTTTTCGGGAGCTTGGACCTCATTCTTATTGAACAGATGAAAACTCTGACCGAAACCATAATCAGCGACATTTCGAACCACAGCTCCAAAGGTCGGTTTGGCTAAATTAAAGATTGAAAACAGACCTTCGGCAGGAATCCCCGGAGTATAGAGCAATCCTAAATCTGCATCGACAGTGTAACCATCGCGCAGATCCTCTTTTTTGACAGTGTTGGAGTCCACCATCAAATCAACCGCATTCACCTGTTTATTGGTGTATCCGCGATTCACGAACTTTCCCGTCACACCCCAAGAAAGACGACCGGGGACAAGTCCCTTCAGATCATTTCCATACCCATAAGCCAAAACCGTGTCTGCATAGGCTCGGACGTTCAATGCTGGCGCGGCTTGGTTGTGCACTTGATACTCGAGAGTCATATTGAGAGGTAAAATTCCGACACCCCAGTGGGGCCGAACCCAGATTGCATGCAGAAGATCAGCTCGCACCATAAATGTTTTGCCATAATACTTCTGCAGGAATTCTGCGTAAGCTGTATACCTGGCTGAGTCATTGGCGTAGTCAGCTTTGTTCACGTCATTGATGTCTTTGGAAAAATCAATAAAGTTGCTGGATGCCCCGACCTCGAGCGAAAGATTGATCTGACCCATGTCCCTTCGGGCCAACCCCGCCGGATTGTAAAATAGGGCCGAGTAATCATTGGCTGTCGCCACAAAAGCATCCCCCATCCCCATTGCTCGATTAGAGGTATAGAGGTGGTGGATCCGTGTATGAACACCTTCTTGGGCCAACGCAGAAATAGAAAGAAACAGGGAAATGACCAGAATCAAAAAACGCATATAAAAATATTATTCTCAAACCTCAACATGAGATATGATTTCTCTCATGCGTCTTAACTTCACCCTCTATTTTTTGACCTTAGTCGTGCTTTGTTTGAGTTTTAATATTTCTGTATACGCTGCCCCCGAGAGAAATCCCAGACCTCGACCCATCGAAAATCCCATGGAAAAAGAAAACTTAGATCCATGGATTCTTCGTTCGATCAAAAGAAAACATGTTTTTGGATCCACCTCGATTTCTGCTGGTGCCGGCAGCGGGGTTTTCGATAAGGACAAAGAAAATAGCTCTCCCCTTCTCGTCGGATTGGAAAGGTCATTTTACAGCAAAGAAAATAGCGCACAGAGATTTGGTGTCTTCATTGCCAGCTCAACCTCCACCTTGATTGGTGCAAGATGGGCCTACCAATGGCTCAATCCTCGATGGATGTCATCTTGGTTGAGTTATGAGCCGTTCTATCAAGTGGGAGTCGTTGGTTACTATGATGCAAAAGATCAGCTGGGAAATTTTATCGACTACCAACGCTACTATGCCATTGGCAGCATCGGGCTCGAGGATCTGTTTCGCCTACAGCGAACCTGGAGAGTGGAAATGGGGTTTGGCTTCGGGAACTCGGGAACTCACGTCTTTGGATTGTTGTCTTATGCCTTTTCAGATAACTGAAGGTCCTTTATCGTAGCCCCTGAAGATGCAGAGCTAGATCTCGCACCTGTCTTCCCAAATCTTCGATAGATCCATTGTTTTCAATGATCCATCGAGCTTTTTGAATCTTTTCAGACAGTGGGACCTGAGATTGAAGTCTCTTGGAAATCTCTAACTCATCCAACTGATCTCTTTGTTTCATCCGCTCACGTTGATTTTCCGGGGATGTTGTAATGACGACAATATCATCAAAATTTTTTTCCAGTTTCTTTTCAAAGAGCAGGGGCACATCATAGAAAGCCATCGGGATCCCCGCCATCTCGAGCTGGTCCTTTTTTTGAGAAGTGATATTTTGCACCAATGGGTGCAAAATATTTTCTAAAATCAAAAGTTTTTCGGGGTTACCAAAAACGATCGCACCCAATTTTTTTCGATCCAAAGATCCGTGGGCGTCCAATATTTGTGTTCCGAACTGAGAAATCACCGACTGAAGTCCAGGGGTCCCTGGTTGCACGACCTGCTTGGCGATCTCATCCGCATCCACGACCTCGTATCCGAGGTCCCGCAAAATTTGACTGACCGTACTTTTTCCGGAGGCGATCCCTCCGGTCAACCCAATCCACTTCATTTCCCCACCAGACTTTCATCGAGTTCCTATTAAGATCCCCTCTCATCCTACCGATAACTTAAGCGTAGGAAAAGAGGATTTTGGTGTCAAAAGTGCTGGAAAGTTTTGGCAAATACTTACTTTTGGAAAAAATCGCGGCCGGCGGCATGGCCGAGGTTTATCTGGCCAAGTCCACTGGTGCCAGCGGCATCGCCAAATTTTTAGCGGTGAAAAGAATTCTTCCTCAGTACTCTGACCACCCCGAGTTTATCGACATGTTCAAAGAAGAGGCTAAGATTGCCGTCAACTTGAATCACAACAACATCGTTTCGATTTTCGACTTTGGGGTCAAAGACAAACAGTTCTTTCTAGTGATGGAGTACGTAGAAGGTCAAAATCTTCGCCAAGTAACCAATCACTTGAAAAAGGAAAGCCGTAAGTTTTCCATCGACCAAATTGTTTACATCACCAAAGAAGTGGCGGGCGGCCTTGATCATGCTCATCGTTGTTTGGACGGCACCACAGGAAAACCACTCAATATCACCCATCGGGACATGAGCCCTCAAAACATCATGGTTAGCTTTGAAGGTGAAATTAAGATCGTTGATTTTGGAATTGCCAAAGCAGAAAGCCAACTTGAAACAACCCGCGCCGGCACGATTAAGGGGAAATTTGGTTACATGAGTCCCGAGCAAGCGGACGGCCAACCCGTAGACCTGCGAGCAGATATTTTTGCGCTTGGAATTGTTCTGTGGGAACTGCTTGCCAATGATCGGCTCTTTACGACCAACAGCGAAGCTGCCACCCTCAGAAAAATCCGCGAATGCCAGATCCCTTCACTGCGAAAGCTGAATCCTTCAATTCCACCAGAGCTCGAGCGCATCTGCATCAAGGCACTCGCAAAGGATAAAAGTCTTCGGTACCAGACGGCCGCGGCATTTCACCGGGATCTCAATCGATTCTTGAATACACAGTATCCCGAGTTTTCTCCACATGACTTTAGCGTATTTATGAAGTCCGCCTTCTCACAAATGTTTATCGAGAATCGTCGTAAACTGATTGAGTATGCCAAAGTTCAATCAGCCAGGGATGAGGGCCACACCGTCACCGAACCCGGTACCGTGACAAAAAGTGAGTACACACCCATTGGCCTGATCCCGAAAGATGAAGAGGCTCAAGAGCAAATCAAAGATGTTGATTTCAACACCGGCCGAGTCAACCTCAAGGACTTGAAGATTGACGGCCCAGTGAGAAAACGAAAACAAAGTGCTGACATCAACTCGGGCGCATTCTATCAAGTCCCTTCGGGGACTCGATCGGGCGTTCATCCTCCCCACTTGAAAGCTCCAGCCGACAACACCATGACCTACTTGTTGGTTGCAGTTTTACTGGCAGTCGGTGGTTATGGGTGGAACAACCGAGACCAGGTAATGACTCGACTAAGTCCGTGGCTGAGTCATCAAGAGAACCCTATCGTCGCTGCCACTGAATCAGGGAATGTTTCGTCGGAGGGGCAGGCTGACTTTACTTCAAAACAGGCCTATGTGGTTTTCATTGACAGCAACCCATCGGGCGCTCGAATTTTTATCGATAACCAAGATTCTGGAATGCTGACTCCCGCTCGAAAAACATTGGACGCCGGTCGAGACTTCACTTTGTCCCTTCGCCGAGATGGATATCAGTACTACGAAAAACGAGAAACCGCGAACACCAATGGCAAGCAGATCAATGCCACTCTGTTGCCCCTGCCAAAAATGGGTTATATCAACCTGGATCTTTTCAATGCTGGAAGCAATCCGGTGATTGTGATCAATGGACAGCGAGTTGATGAGAAGTTACCCCTGCGAAACTATGCGGTTCCGGCGGGAACTCCCGTACGCATTCAAGTTCACAATCCCTTTTCTGGATTGTCCGCCGAGCAGGTTGTACGAGTGGAACTGAATCAGCGAGTCCAGGTCAAGTTGATCCTCAGCCAAAGAAAACCCAGCAATTCGCGTTAGCATCAGGTAGGTCAACATGTCCGTTTCCGTAAAAACCATCTGTGATTTCGTCTCTCAAATGCCTGATCGAGACGCTCGCATTCCAGCACTGATGCTAAAAAAGAACAATGCGTGGCAGGACATTAGCTGGTCCCAATACCATGAGCAGATCTCCACCGTGTCGTCAGCTCTGCTGGCTCTGGGCATTGAACCTCGCGAAAAAGTCGCCATCATGTCCAATACCCGCTGGGAGTGGTCTATTTGTGACTTTGCGATCATGAGTATTCATGCTGTCACGGTCCCGATCTATCCGACCGTCACTCCGGAAGACCTCAGCTATGTACTCAACAATTCCGAGACAAAAATTCTGAT
>PEZR01000167.1:7468-8435 GCA_002773975.1 Bdellovibrio sp. CG10_big_fil_rev_8_21_14_0_10_47_8 | reverse complement strand
AAGGTCATTTGCCTGGAGAATCTCCGCAAAAGTGATCTGGAGATCATCACCTGGGACGAACTACTTTCACTGGGAGCCCGAGAGAAAAAGGGCAAAAAAGACCTTTTTGACAAACTCTGCCAATCGACGACGAGACAAGACACCGCGACCCTTATTTATACCTCGGGCACTACCGGACTGCCCCGAGGAGTGGTCTTGACCCACGAACAAATTATGAGCGAAGTTACCGAGGCCTTTCATCACCTCAGCGCCACCAAGGAAGATACAACGCTGACCTTTTTGCCCTATGCCCATGTTCTCGGTCGAATTGAGTCCTGGGGACATGTTTATGTTGGATTCAAGATGGCCTACGCTGAGAGCATTGAAAAAATAAGATCCAATCTTTCTGAGGTTCAGCCGACGGTAATGATTGCTGTTCCCAGAATTTTTGAAAAAATATATTCAGGAATCTTTGCACAACTGGGAAACAATGTTTTCAGAAACAAATTATTTCGATGGGCCCTGGCTGTTGGCCTCAAAGTGGGACATCTGAAGTTAGAAAAGAAGTCCGTCCCCCTCGCACTTTTTGCTGAGTACCAGTTGGCAGACCGCTTGATTCTAGGGAAAATTCGAGAGGCCTTTGGCGGTCGTCTCCGATTCGCCGTGAGTGGAGGCGCCCCCCTGGCCAGAGACATCGCTCTGTTCTTCCATGCCTGCGGAGTTCTGATCCTCGAAGGGTATGGTTTAACAGAAACAACGGCAGCAATTTTTGCCAATACGTCCTACAGCTATCGTTTTGGAACCGTGGGACGCCCGATTGGGGATGTTCAAGTCAAAATCGCTGAGGACGGCGAGATCCTTATTCGAAGTAAAAAGGTTATGAAGGAATATTATAACGACCCGGAGGCCACCAAAGAGGTTTTTAGCGAAGGCTGGTTTCACACCGGGGATATCGGCGAACTTTTGCCCTCGGGAGATCTTAAAATCA
>PEZR01000167.1:6180-7256 GCA_002773975.1 Bdellovibrio sp. CG10_big_fil_rev_8_21_14_0_10_47_8 | reverse complement strand
CTCACCCAACACTATACGGTACTTGAGCTGGTGAGAAAAGCTGTGGCCGAGGCCAACACCCACCTAGCCAGCTATGAAACCATCAAACGATTTGCAATTCTGCCTCATGACCTCACCGTAGAGTCCGGAGAATTGACCCCTTCTCTGAAGGTCAAAAGAAAAGTCCTAG
The DNA here is from genome assembly GCA_002773975.1 of Bdellovibrio sp. CG10_big_fil_rev_8_21_14_0_10_47_8. GTDB lineage: Bacteria > Bdellovibrionota > Bdellovibrionia > Bdellovibrionales > Bdellovibrionaceae > 21-14-0-10-47-8. The sequence continues at coordinate 7,087 of PEZR01000167.1, read as the reverse complement.
ACCGAAAATACAAACATCAAATTGAAGCTCTTTATACCTAGGTCTCTATTCAAAGCCCTCGGCCATTAAAAATCCTACTTGATCCAGAAACGAAATCCAAAAGCTGCAAACCCGCCGCTCATATCCAAGGTTCGACTGGTCCCGTCCATATTGGTGGCGCGGTCATGCTGGGAAACACTGCCCTGAAAATTAACAGCTTCACGATTGTGCTCGACAGTTTCAAATTTGAGACTACGGTAACCTGCTTCAACAATAAAAGTGGTCATGTCAGACATAACACTCTCAAAACCAAAGCCGCCCTCATACATCACCGTGTTACCGCGAATATCCTCAGAGAAATCACTCAACCCAAACTGCGCTGTTCCTGCCGCCGTGACCGTGTAGGAATTCCTTGCCACCAGCGAAGCATAACCGATGCCCCCTAAAAGATAAACTTTTGATGCCTGCCATTTTTTGAGGTTGATCTCCAACTCGGCCTTGGGCACTAAAACGGATATCTCGCTGGTCAATGTGTAGGCCTCTGCCCCGCCGTAAGTTCCAGAAGCATCTTTGCCATCAGGTGGACGCAAGTACTCTAAGCCGATGCGAATATTTCCAAAAGGCTTCGCAAATGAAAAACCGAATTCACCGGACATATTGTATTGGTAATCTGAATTGAGAGTGACATTATTCCCGTTGGACTCGGAATTGAGAGTATTCTCATAGGGGCCAGGCGCATAAGTTCCTCGAAGATAAGCCCCAAATGTTGCCTGTGCCATATTAAAAATCCGAGCTTCCGCGCCGGTTTCAAAAAGGATCAGTACAAAAAAAAGAACTCTTCCGATGAAATACAAAAACACCTACTTTGCTTTTTCAATCTTGCTCGCTGCTGATTTTTTTTCGGCAACGGAGTTATCAAAAAAATCCA
>PEZR01000167.1:2343-6152 GCA_002773975.1 Bdellovibrio sp. CG10_big_fil_rev_8_21_14_0_10_47_8 | reverse complement strand
TCCGGCTATGGGGATGACTCGAATAGAGGCATTTTTCTTCAGATCCAAGACCAGTGTCATCATTTGCCCCTGAGGCTCAAAGATCATCTGTCCAGATCGAACAAAAGAAGATCTGGCGAAAACCTTCTTCAACTCTCGCTCCTCAAATTTGGAATTCAGCGTTTGGTGAAAATCGACCACCACTCGGTGCGCTGCTGGGTCATTTTCCACATTGAAATATCCCGGCTGACCCAGCAAGGGGCGAGCGGACCGATTGCCCGTTTCAAAGACAATTCTTTCTACCTCTTTGTTTTTCCCCGGAACTGTTTTGATTCCAAGCAAGGTAAAACCCAGACCAGCCTGTCCCCCGTGAACCGCACCAGCACCTGGCAAGAGGCCAATATTGGCTGTGCCCTTTTTTGCAACGGCGGCCATCGAAACACCAGTCAGCACAAATATTCCCAGCAATAGATAGATCTTCATAAATATCTCCAAAGAAAACGAACCTCTTTTTATCATAGGGCAAGATAAATTGAGACCGCAAGGACTGTGCAAAAGATCTAGGGTCTATTGGATGGTATTTGAATTCAGATGGCGTTTATGCCGTTTTGCTCAGGAGTTGGCCCTTTTTATTGGGCTCTGAGTCTGAGAAATCTGGAAGAGTCCATAGTTCAATTTCAGGAATTCGTCGGATCAATTTCCCTGAGGGCTCGGTGAGTAAAACAAATTTTTTGCCGTTTGTTTCAGTCAACTCAACACTCAAGTTGTGTTCTTTCACTGCGGGCATCTCTCGAAGATGAGCCATTGCTTTTTCAAGCTGCTCCTCTGTCATCGGCTCGCGTTCCGGTTGCTGTTGATCGCCGGGCATCTGTCCGTTGGCATCTCGATCAGTCGTTGTGCCAGTCTTGATAGACCTATCCACCCCATCCTTGATTCGGAGCTGAGGGGGAATTATTGCGTTCAATGCACCCTTGATATCCATATCTACTCTTCGGAAAAAACCCTTCGTCGACTAACTCGACCTTGCCGATTCTGGACTAAGGTCTGTGTCAAGTTCGACTCCCGTCTATTCACTCATTGTCCGGTTTCAACCGAAGTACTCCAGGGAGCAAAACTCCCTGGGTAGGTCGTACCGGAAAGGTGGAGTCCCTTTCCTTAGAAACTCATCTCCGAGAGAAAGATCTACTGTCCTCTCGGAGTTTTATTCTTCAAAACTATCCGATCAATTTGAGTGCAAGACCTGGCATTTGATTGGCTTGAGCCAAGATACCAGTTGAAGCTTGCAACAAAATGTTGTTTCGAGCTGAATCCGCAGTGGATTGAGCGATGTCAGTGTCACGAATTCGTGAATTAGCAGCTGACAAGTTCTCGTGTTGATTTTCCAAACTCTCAACAGTCGAGATGAAACGATTCTGGAGGGCACCCACGTTGGCGCGATATCCAGAAACTTGTGTCTGAGCTTTATCAAGAACCTCGAAGGCCTCTTGCGCACCTTGTTTCGTCGAGAAATCCAGTCCTTCGACCCCAAGAGTTGATGCTGTGGCATCCATCTCGGAAGAATCAAAGCTGATTCGATCTTCGAAATCTTTATTGTTGATACCGACCTGGATGTCGAAACGGCTTCCAGTTCCATCAATCAAGTTTGTTTTACCAAAACGAGTGGTTTTTGCGATCCTCTCCATCTCATTTTTTAACTGAACAACTTCTTTATTCATAAATCCTCGCTCAGTGTCTCCGACGTTGTCGGAAGCGGCTTGGATTCCAAGCTCTCTGAGACGGGTTAAAATATTTGATACTTCACTGAGTCCGCCTTCAGCGACTTGAATCATTGAGATCCCGTCGTTGGCATTGCGAGTCGCCTGAGAGAAGGAACGGATCTGTGATTTTAAGTTCTCACTGATTGCCAATCCTGCAGCATCATCAGCAGACTTTGTGATTCGACTTCCAGAAGAAAGTTGCGCAAAACTTTTTGCGATCTCTCTCTGTGAACTCGCCAGAGTTTTCTGGGCGTTAATCGACGCGATGTTTGTTGAAATTCTCATTCCCATAGGGAACCTCCATTAAATACATAGTCCATCAATACTTTTGTCGAGTTCGCACCTACACGAACTCATATATGACAAAGTGGGCATTCCATCTGCCGCTTGGGTTAAACACGTTGGAGACCAATCATCTGTACCGTCATCTCTTCAAAGGTCTTGCAACCTTAACGATCCTGCTCAGGCAGTCACACCTCAACAGTCTCTTGATCTGTCGTTACCGACTTTTGATCAGCTTGCTTACCTTACCTTTCGGCGAGGTCTTGTAAGTCTTGAGTCGCGTCCAGTGAAACTGGACTAAGGTCACTATGAAACTGGACCAAAGTTTTGAATTCCAGACTAAGAGAGTGTTAATTTCAGGATCAAGGTCTAGGAAAAACCCAGATCATCCCATCATCCAGTCGAGGTCCTACAAGACCTTCGAACAACCCACCCCACGTTAATAAGTGACTTCCCTTCTTTGGTAGCAACAACGCAGCATCATTTTTGAAAGACTCTGGGAATAAACATATCAAAGGAGTTTTATGCCCCGAAATCACCCGCCCCTGTCCGAAGTTTTTCCCTATCATGTTACTGCCCGGACGAATAACCAGGCCTGGTTCCAGATTCCCATGCCAGAAGTGTGGGAGATTTTTACTTCTCAGCTGACATTTGTGGCGCGCGCTTACGGCCTGCAGATTCACGCAGCCGTTCTGATGCAAAACCACTTTCACCTTATTTGTCAGGATCCCGAATGCCAGGTTAGTTTGGCAATGCGGTGGCTAATGACAGAGACAGCTCGGACAATCAACCGGCAGGCCGGATCTAAGAATCATCTATTTGGGCAACGCCACTATCGAAGTCAGATGACTCACCCGCAATACTTCCGTCATGCCTACAAATATTTGTACCGTAACCCTGTTGAAGCTGGACTTTGCCGGCGAGTTGAAGAGTACCCGTTTTCGACATTGCCAGCATTACTAGGCATGGATCGCCTACGTGTACCGATGGTCACCGATCATTTATTGATGGAAAATTGCGAAGAGACTCTTCGCTGGCTGAATACAACTCCCCTAAAGAAAGAGCTGCTGGAAATTCGGAAAGCTCTCAAAAGTGTGTACTTCACTCTTCCGGTCTCACGTAAAACACGGAAGCTTCATCCTTTAGAATTAAGGGACTATTGAGGCGATGTGTGACGCGGCATTGCTACCAAAGAAGGGAAGTCACTTATTAACGTTTGGGGGGGGGATTGGGGATAAAAAAACCCTCGGAGGCCTATCCTCCGAGGGCGGGCTTAAGAGGTTCGTCGTGTCTGTGTCAGCGACTCCTCATAAAATGCTCTCTTTAATAAAACTTAAACCTAAAGAGGACCAAAACTCCTCATGACTTCACTTCGCCAAGACACCAGGCCTTTTTTGCAAAACAAAGTCATCAAGAGAGTCCCCGAGCCAATAAGGCTCGAGGACTTCTTATCAAGTTGTTGTTTAATTAGCCGATTAATTTCAAGGCAACGCCTGGGAACTGATTCGATTGAGCGAGAACTGAAACCGCTGCTTGTTGCAGAATTTGAGCGGATGCCATTTCTGCAGTTTCTTTGGCGACGTCAGTATCTCGGATTCGAGAGTTCGCAGCATTCAAACTTTCATACTGATTGTCCAAGTTTGAAACTGTTGCATTCAATCGACTCTGGATAGCACCAAAGTTAGCGCGCATTGTTCCCAGTTTCTGTAAAGCAGTATCAACCACTTCCAGAGAGTCTCGAGCAGAGCTTTTGTCGTCAACGCTCACTCCACTGATTCCCAGCTCACCAGC
>PEZR01000167.1:0-2215 GCA_002773975.1 Bdellovibrio sp. CG10_big_fil_rev_8_21_14_0_10_47_8 | reverse complement strand
TTCGATCTGCCTCTGAGATCAGCTGCTTAGACTCTTCGTTCAGAAATCCTCGCTCCTTATCACCAATGGTGTCGGAAGCAGATTGGATTCCCAACTCTTTCAAACGGATCAAGATATTGTTGATCTCGTTGAGTCCACCCTCTGATACCTGGACCGCTGATCCAGCATTGAAGGCATTGTTTCTTGCTTGAGCGATCCCACGGATCTGACCTTTCAAGCTTTCGGAGATCGCCAGACCTGCGGCATCATCAGAAGCATTTACGATTCTGCTTCCTGAAGCCAACGCCTGAGTCGAATGTTCCATTCTTTTTTGTTGCACTTGCAACACTCGCTGTGCCGCGATTGACGGCATATTTGTCGAAATTCTTAAGCCCATTGTGTCCTCCTCGCAAACCCTTTTGTTTGCGTGTTAATCCTTACTAAATTTTTAGGATTGGAGTGGGTTCCCCTTGAGAGAGAGGTGACTGTCTCTCTCTCAAAGGAACTTTTCCCGGAGGCTGGGGGCTCGCTTTTGACTGCTGAACGAGGTCCCTATTCTCTGGTTGCTCCAACGTGTTTACCTACGACTAACTTCTCGGCGTAGGTCCAGGAAACTTAAGGACTTAGGTCTAGCTATCACTAGACGCGATGCATCTTGTGTTTGATTATGAAAGGCTTTTTTGAAAAAAAATATTTTCGACAAAAGTCTAGTTTGGCTCATTTTAGCCTAGACCTTGGGTGGGGACAGGCTCGACTTTGGTCTTTTGGACAAAAAAAGACCCCAGAATCAGAAAGATCTGGGGTCCTGGTTGGAAATCTAACGCGGCATTGCTACCAAAGAAGGGAAGTCACTTATTAACCTATCAGGCGGATGACGGAGCCTGGGAAGCGGTTGGCTTCGCTGAGGACTGAGATTTGGTATTGCTGCAAAGCTTGTTGTTTGTACATATCACTCGTTGCTTGGGCAAAGTTGGTGTCTGCCATTCTCGAGTGAGCCGCCTCTAAGTTCTCGATCTGAATTCCTGCATTGTTGATGGCCGAGTCCATACGACTTTGGATGGCGCCGAAACTGGCCCTCGCCTCCCCAATCTTATCCAAGGCGTTATCCAAGGTCTCGATCGCGTCCCGTGCATCATACTTTGACTCGACAGATATCGAGTCCACATCCAGCGCCGACGCCCGCGTATCTGTATCGGATCGATACGCAATAATATTGTCCGCACCTTTATAGGCTCCCACTTGGAACTCATATTCCTTATTTTCTCCCGACAAAAGTTTAGTCCCACCAAACTGAGTCGTGTTCGCAATTCGATCCAGCTCCTGTTGAAGCTGATCAAATTCGTGATGAAAGAGCTCCCTGTCTCGATCCGAGAAAGTATCGCTCGCAGCTGCTACAGCCAGCTCTCGCAAACGAATCAGAATATTATTTTGTTCGTTAAGCCCACCCTCGGCGACATGAATAAAGGACTGCGCGTTCTCAGCGTTGGCCTTCGCCGCGCCTAAACCCGAAACCTGCGCTCTGAGATGTTCCGAAATAGAGTGATCAGCTGGACTTTCGCCTGGATTATCAAAGCGATTTCCACTGGCAAGAGACTTCATCAGTCCCTCGGTCTTTCTTTGCGAAAGGCCAATCTGCCTTTGCGCGGCGAGACTCGCCACATTGGTATTGATCCTGAGACCCATTGAGCAACCCCTTCCCTTCCAAAATGAGACAGGACTTGGGTCCTATCCCTTTGAAAGCTCAGTCGCTCACAGACACGTTTTTAAACCCCGTTCAGCAGTCACCATACTATTCGACATATCGCGTTAAAACTTAAGGCCTGGTGGGATATTTTTTATGCATTGCGTCTAAGATCAAGCAAGGGGGGCCGGAAAGAGAGAGTGTCTCATTTTAATGAGGCCGACTATTTCGCCACAGCCGAAGCCGCCGTCGCAGTTGCCTGCTTGTTGGCCGCTGGGAGCTCAGGATAGGCTCGGTCCCTCAAGACCCGGCGAGCCAGGTCGCCCTTCACAAGGTAAAAAGGCATTCTTGAATTGCGATCACCAAGGTTCAATTGTCGAAATGGATTCTTCTTGCTGGTATCTGAATACAATCCTGTGAAGAAATCAAATCGGCCCTTACCTTTGATTCCCCCACCGCTGTCTCGAATAACGAAAAATCCATTATGAATGCGGCCATTCCCTAGATTCAAACCCCCCGCCGCCGGAACAAAAATCACACCGCCCAGAGGATAAA
>PEZR01000119.1:5069-5211 GCA_002773975.1 Bdellovibrio sp. CG10_big_fil_rev_8_21_14_0_10_47_8 | reverse complement strand
GATTTAGTGCTCGATATGAACTCCACTCTTGAAGAATTGCAGCAAAGAGGGTATGCCCAAATAGATATTGCAGCAAACAGCGCAAGTGGTCTTGCTGCGATTCTTCTTGCTTCAAATACACCAGGCATAAGAAGACTGGCCC
>PEZR01000119.1:4867-5009 GCA_002773975.1 Bdellovibrio sp. CG10_big_fil_rev_8_21_14_0_10_47_8 | reverse complement strand
AGTGGGAAAATGCGGGAGCAATCCCATACGGTGTTTCCACTGGACAAAAAGTTCCGTTGGCACACAAATTCTATCAGCATGCGAGAGATATTCGCGCATGGTCCGTCGCAGGAAAAATACCCGTTCCGGTTTTAATATTGCA
>PEZR01000119.1:0-4827 GCA_002773975.1 Bdellovibrio sp. CG10_big_fil_rev_8_21_14_0_10_47_8 | reverse complement strand
ACCATTTTTGAGCGCTTTAGACGCGCCCAAGCATTGAGCAAAAAAGCCCAGGGCTATGGCTTAGGTCTAGCCATCTCTCGCCAGATTGCCTTGCTCCACGGCGCAGAGCTGTCCGCGTCGAATAGAACGGATACCCAGGGTTCAGTCTTCCAACTGCGGATTAAAAACATTTAATCCCTCTTTCATTCTGGCTTGAACTCACTCTGCTAGCCTGAACACAAGTTGAAACGAACGAAGAGATCACAACCATAACCTTAAGGAGGTTCTATGAAAGCTCTTTCTATCATTACTGCTGTTTTGTTCATCGCTGGTGTTGCATCTGCAAACAGCCCTGCTGCTGCTCCTGCTGCTGCCGCGACTCCTGCTCCTGAAGCAGTTGCTGCTGCTCCTGCTGCTAAAGCAGAAGGCAAAATGAAAAAACACAAAAAAATGAAAAAAGGCGCGAAAGCAACTACTGAAGAAGAAACTCACTAGTTGTTTTAAGCCTTAGGCTTGAAAATGAAAAAGGGTTGGTCGATGACCAGCCCTTTTTTTTTGGAAAACATCGGTGTTTAGAGAGTTTGGAAGATGCCGAGGCAGATGACCGCAATAACTGTCGGGATGATAGCAGCTCTCAACAGAAGAAGCGGGCTAAAGCCCTCGGAAAAATTTTTCTGTAAAATTGAAAATCCGGCCGCATTCGGAGCATTGGCAATGATCGTCAAACCACCACCGGCGATCGCACCCGCCACCAGATAGTACTTGGAAATCTCAGTTAGGCCTTCCACCTGACTGCCTAAATAGGTCAAAGCGGCGTTATCCGTAACAGCTGTCAACGAAGTCGCTCCGAGATACAGCGTAATTTGATCCATGCCCGATAACAAAGGGCTCAACCACCAGGATTGGAAGTTTCCAAACATGATAATTCCCGCCAGGAAAAAGGCCACCAGCAGACTTTCTTTGAGTCGCAAAGCATCCTGGTATTGCTTGGTCACCGATGCGATCCCCAAAAATAACATAAAGACACCCATTGCGGCGGACTCATGGTGAGCCGTCAATACCAAGGCCAATACAATCAGGTAATGGACCAGAACAATCCACAATGGAATGGACTCAACCTCTCGAGCACTCACTCGAACTGATTGCATGTTTTCTTGAAATCTTTTTCGAAAAACGAGAATCAAGACCAGCGTATTCACCAGCACTGCAATCGCGCTTTTCCAACCAAAATGAGTGAAGACATAGGACGTGCTCCATGACCATTTACCCGCCACCATCAAGATTGGCGGCGCTGCAAAGGAGGTCAGAGCTCCGCCAATGGAGATATTGACAAAAAGCACACCCAAAAGAAAATACATCCAACGATCCTCAGATTTTTTGATCATGGATCGCAGAAGCAAAGTCGTCACGGTCATTGCGGCAGGTTCGGTGATGAAACTTCCAGACAAGGGCCCCAGAGTCAGAATTACAAATAGATCTGCCACGACCTCGGGAATTCTCAAGATCTTGGATAAACCGTGGCCCAACATCTGAATCAGGGCTCTCGCTGCGAACATCACTGGCCGTGTCGCCGCCACCACCATAATGCAGAAAACAAAAATCGGCTCGGTGAAGTGAAGTGATTCGTGATAGGCAACCGCAGTCCCGGCGCCTCGTAAAGTCGCAAAAATGGCCATAAAAATGGCCGCCCAAAAACCGAAGACAACTTCGATCTCGCCCATTAAATGCAAAAAGGCCTCGCTGGCCGAACCGCTTTTAAAGTGGTGAGACCATTTCAGCAAACGAGGCGCAAGAAACGTATGCACAACTGCAATCGCAAAAAAAATGGTGCCTAGCACCTCAATCGTCAGATCATTCATTGGGGCAGTTTATAAACAGGAATCCCCTCTTGGCAACAAGAGAAGACTCTCGACCTACTGTGGGATCTACTGGCAATCAAGCTCTTGGCAACGCTCCTGCAATCGCTGCAGAATATCTTCATTGAGGTCATCAGAGACCTCTGAAGATCTCTCATCTAAAACCTGAAGAGCCTGTTGATAGAATTTTCGCGATTCTTCGAAACTTCGAGCTTCAAAAGCTTCATCACCCATATGCACCCAGTCCATCAAACCCAGGGGACGATTGGCCTCTTCGCCCCCCACAAAACTCTCGTACTTTTGATAGTAACTGGCGCCGGAGCAAGACCAACATCCCTCTTGCCCTTGAAATTGTTCATGCAAAAGCTTTTTGATTTTTTTCAGAATCTGCCCACGGACCAAAGGATTGCTTTCAATTTCAGCAAAAAGGCTTTCAATCATTCTTTTCACGTCCTCGCGCACTCCCCCTGGTGAATCCGTAGAATCTTCGGACGAGCCCTCTGCCACGGACGCCATGGCCCTCTGCGACGACTGCTCCGAAGAATTTGCACCAATATCCCCTGACACAGATTTGCTCTCATCATGTGCGGTCTTATTTTTGACATTCTGATGCATGAAAAAAAAGAAGGCCGCTGCGAACCAAATTAGACCTGCTGTAACCACTCTCATTTTCAGTCTCGTAGTGAGATTTTTCATAGGCACCTCGCCTCTCCACTCATCTTATCAGGGCCTCCCAGCCGCGCAAAATTTGATCGACATTCTCGTCTGGATTGGCTTTAATAGTGCCTTATTGAAACGTTCTTTCACCATTCGGGGGATTCTATGAAAAAAATCAAAGTGGCCAATCCTGTCGTTGAACTTGACGGCGACGAAATGACGCGAATTATTTGGCACTTTATCCGCGAAAAGCTGATCCTGCCTTATCTCGATATTGACCTAAAATATTATGACCTGGGCATGGAAAACCGAGACAAAACCGAAGACCGTGTGACTGTTGAGGCCGCTGAAGCCATCAAAAAATACAGTGTTGGGGTCAAATGTGCCACCATCACTCCAGATGAAGCTCGAGTGAAAGAATTCAATCTCAAGCAAATGTGGAAATCACCGAATGGGACCATTCGAAATATTTTGGACGGCACTGTTTTTCGTGAACCCATCATCTGTCAAAACGTTCCTCGTTTGGTTCCGGGCTGGAACAAACCCATCTGCATTGGCCGTCATGCTTTTGGCGATCAATACAAAGCCACTGATTTCGTCACCAAGGGCAAAGGCAAACTGACCATTACTTTTGAACCCGAAGGCGGAGAAAAAATCTCTCACGAAGTTTATAACTTCAAAGGAGACGGCGTCGCTATGGCGATGTACAACACGGATGAGAGCATTCGTGGTTTTGCTAAATCTTGTCTCAATATGGCTTTAGATAAAAAATGGCCTCTTTATTTCTCTTCCAAAAACACTATCTTGAAAAAATACGATGGTCGCTTCAAAGATATCTTCCAAGAAGTTTACGAAAAAGACTTCAAGGCAAAGTACGAAGCAGCCGGCATCACCTATGAACACCGCTTGATCGATGACATGGTGGCCAGCGCTCTGAAATGGGAAGGTGCTTTTGTCTGGGCCTGTAAGAACTATGATGGGGATGTTCAGTCAGACACGGTCGCCCAGGGCTTTGGATCTTTGGGTCTGATGACCTCTGTTTTGATCACTCCCGACGGAAAAACCATGGAGGCCGAAGCGGCCCACGGAACGGTGACCCGGCATTACCGACAACATCAGCAGGGAAAACCGACGAGCACCAATCCCATTGCATCCATTTTTGCTTGGACCCGTGGCCTGGCCTTCCGTGGAAAGTTGGATGGCAATCAAGACCTGATCCACTTTGCAAATACTCTGGAAAAAGTCTGTGTTGATACCGTTCAACAGGGAAAAATGACCAAAGATCTCGCTGTCTGTATCCATGGCGACAAGGTCACCTCAGACAAGTACCTCAACACCGAGCCGTTTTTAGAAGCTCTTAACCAGGGTCTCCAAAAAGCTCTGTCCTAGGCATTTCTGTTCTAGCAGTTCAAACAACAAGAGCCCCTGATCTTTAAAAAATCAGGGGCTCGAATAAACCGATGAGGTCAGCCCTCTTCGGCAACTTTTAATTTCCCTGGCTTCGATGCTCTTTCTTCAAAGCGTCATCGATTAAAAGCTCTCGCTCGATACGATAGAGAATTGTTTTTTCTTCCAGTCCATCGCTGGGGATGGCCTCTGCCTCAGAAAAAAAGTCCCTTTGTTTTTCGACATCTTTTCGAACGATGACTCGAACACTATTATTGCCATTGGTTTTACCCTTAGTCATGCTCAGCACGATCTGATACTTCAGACCTGAAGATGGCTTCTGCTCAACCTGCGGAGAAATAAACCCATCTGGCCCTTTGATCTCCTCTGTCTGCAAAGTGCCGTTGTCCATATTGTTGATTGCAATAGGATATTTGACCGCCAACTGGGCGGCTCTCCAAACTTGGTCATAGGGAAAATAAAAGACCTTTTGATAAGTGGCCGGAAGCTCCACTGTCTTTTGTCTTTTGGCGCGAACCGGATGATCCGCGCTGGCACAGGACACCAACATCAGAGCTGCTGCAACGAGCAGCCCCACGGACCATTTTTTATTCCTAAAAATCAGCTGAACTGTATGTGGCATGTGAAACAGTGTCGAGTAATCCTGGGCCTAAATCAACGCCTTTGTCTTCGTCAGCTCCGACCAAAGAAACTTCCCATCTCTGGGTTAGCTTTGGTGCGACTTCATTGGGCCATTTTGGCAATCGCACATTGGCTCTCCATTCACTCATATAGGCTTCCCAGCGACGGGTCACCAGCTGTGTATTTTTGCCGACCTGCTCAACGGTCGACATCAAAACATAGGTCGCAGCTTTGTGGACGTACTCTGGTTGAGGAATCAATCGAAGATGAATTTCATTCGGAGAAACCATTTGTGGTTTCTCCATCA
>PEZR01000145.1:788-5345 GCA_002773975.1 Bdellovibrio sp. CG10_big_fil_rev_8_21_14_0_10_47_8 | reverse complement strand
TCAGCAATCTAATACCGAAATTAAATTGGGCAAAAAATCATGGGCACGCTCGAGTTCTGGAAAGCACCACGATGATTGTTCAAGACGGAAAAACCGGCGTGATCAACGCCTATTCCGATATTCCTTATCAAATCGCAACCGACAAGGGGCAATCAACGGGCTTTAAACCTGTGGGTATTGCATCGAAAATCACTCCTGTGATCTTGGGAGAACGGTCCGACAGCATCAGCTTGGATGTGAATTTTAAAATTGATGCTCTTTTGAATATCTCCGCCGCAGGACCAATGACCAGCACCAATTCGATTGAAACGGCCATTGTTGTTCGTTCTGGTCAAAGTGCGGCCATCGGAGGACTGATTAAGAGCCGAGCCAATACTGCTTATAACAATCCAGACAATGTTCCGCGTAATCCGATCATCAGCTTGTATGCATCAAAAGAGTTTCAAAGAAATCAGAGTCAGTTCGTCGTCTTTTTGACTCCGATTATCAAATCATCAGCATCTGCCGGTTCCGAGAAGATTAAGAAAAAATTCCAATTGCGCGACTAAGGTCGTGCTTTGGAAGGGGGAATCGTTTTAGAGATGCCCCCCGTTCTCCGATAAGGAAAGTATGCTCAATCCACAGTGTTTTCTCATTGCAGTTGTTGGTGGCAAAGGTGGCGTCGGAAAGTCGATCTTTGCGGCCAATTTTGCTGCGGCCTTGATGCTCGAACTCAGAGCCGAGGTGCTTTTGATCGATGCCGATGGAAAATCCTGTGGAGATCAAAATATCATTCTTGGTGTGCAACCAAATAAAATTCTCTCGGAGGTTGCACAGTTCCAGGGATCCATCAGTCCTCAGTCCCTGCCGCAAATTCTGACGATGCATCCGTCAGGTTTAGCTTATATTCCAGCAGTTCGGGGTCCCGAAGATTCTTTGAACGTCAGCCCTGAACTTTTTGTGAAACAGCTCGAGACGATTTCTAGATATTTCAAATTTATCGTTGTGGATCTTGGAAACGATCTGCGTGAATTGCAGATGGCAATTCTTCAAGAAGCCACAGCCATTCAGTTAATTACTGTTCCCGAAGTTCTGGTCATTGCGCAAACCCAACGTCTGATTCAAGAGCTTCTGGCTGCAACATTTCGAAAAGAGATGCTGCAATTGGTGGTGAACAAATTCAACCCAGCAGCCATGAATCCACAGAACATCTCACAAAGTTTAGGTCTCCCGGTCCTTGCGACAATTCCTCAAGATGACGTGATGACCGTAGCCGCTTTGCAAAGACGCACTCCTTTTGTATTGAGCCAAAATAAATCTCCTCTTTCGGCCTCTTACCACGAACTGGTTCGAAAAATGACCGGCGGGATTTTACAACGACTTAAAAGTCTGGAGCGACCGCCCGTCCGGAATCCTCAGGCGTCCAGCTCGGATTCTTCTTCAGCCGGGACCTCTGGCGTCGATGTGATGACGGCCCTGAAAATCCGAGTTCACAACGAATTGATCAAGGCGATGGATCTAAAAAAAGGGATCACTGAAACAAATAACGATCCCGCCAAAGAGGCTGCGCTTCGACAAAAAACTCTGCAAACCATCACCGTCATAGTAGATCGCGAAGCGGGAACACTGGCTCGGGAGGAACGCTCTCGAGTTATCACGGAAGTCCTCAAAGAAGCTTTGGGCCTAGGTCCCTTGGAGGACTTACTTGCTGATCCAACTGTCACTGAGATCATGGTCAACGGTCACAAACGAATTTTTGTCGAAAAATCTGGAAAAGTACAAACAAGCCCCGTCACTTTTACTTCGAACCAACATCTTCGAAATGTGATTGAACGAATCGTCACCCCGTTGGGTCGTCGAATCGATGAAAAGAATCCTTATGTGGATGCGAGGCTCAAAGACGGCAGTCGTGTGAATGCAGTGATTGAGCCGCTGTCGATTGACGGACCGGCTGTCACGATTCGTAAATTTCGAAAAGGTGGCATCACCACAGAAAAGTACATCGAATATGGTTCTTTGACTAAACCGATGGTGGACTTTCTCAGGGTCTGCGTTGAGAACGGATTAAATATTGTTATTTCAGGCGGTACTGGATCCGGTAAAACCAGTTTGCTCAATATGATGTCTGGATTTATTCCTGCCAATGAGCGTATCGTCACCGTCGAGGATGCGGCTGAACTGCAAATGCAACAAGAACACGTTGTCCGCCTGGAGACCCGACCCGCCAATATGGAGGGAACCGGAGCCGTCACGATCAGAGATCTCGTTCGAAATGCTCTGAGGATGCGACCCGATCGAATTGTGGTCGGGGAAACTCGAGATGGCGCCGCTCTTGATATGCTTCAAGCGATGAATACGGGTCACGATGGTTCAATGACGACAACTCATGCAAATTCTCCGCGCGAATGTATTGCTCGGCTGGAAACTCTGTGCATGATGGCAGGAATGGATCTGCCCGTCCGCGCCATTCGAGAGCAGATCTCTAGTGCCGTTCATCTCATCGTTCAAATCTCTCGTCTTTCTGATGGAAGTCGCCGTGTCACCAGCGTGACTGAGGTCTGTGGAATGCAGGGGGACGTGGTAACCTTGCAAGAGATCTTTAGATTCAAAGAAACCGGTTTCGATAAAAACAGAAAAGTTTTGGGTCAGTTTCAAGCCACCGGCCTCATCCCTCAGTTTATGGAAAAATTTCGTCAACGTGGAGTTTTGGTTCCCGATGGAATTTTTGCCACCGAACAAAAGGGGCCTGTACCAGCTACGAAAAGACCTGCAATGCCTGGAATGGTGAGCCCACTACCCAACAAACGAACTGGCACCGGAGGTAAATCATGAGTTCTTTGATTGCCAACGAATGGATCATGATTCCACTGATGTCCTTTTGTATTTTTATTGTCGTCTATCTGTGGGCTGATCGTGTTTACAGTTTTTTAAAAGGCAAAAGCCTTGGAAGCCGAGGGGAAATCATTCGTCTCCTGGATCTCATGCACGTCGAGGTCGAAGAAAAGAAAATCACCGTTCTTCTGTTGCTTTTGAGTTTAGGACTTGGGACGGTTTTTTTCCTTTTACTCCTCCCCCATTTAGTTCCGGCCTTTTTGGTGGCGGCAATGGTCACTGTTGCCGGATGGACCGTTCCCTTGGCAGTTGTAAAAATGCTGTATGAAAAACGCTGTAATTTGTTTGTCGATCAAATGGTGGATGGTTTAACCATCATGGCCAATGGAATAAAAAGTGGCCTTTCCGTCACCCAGTCGATGGAAAGATTGGTAGAAAATCTCGGCAATCCCTTGAGCCAAGAATTTTCCCTGGTCCTGTCTCAAATCCGCTTGGGTCGCAGTGTCGAAGAAGCCTTGATCGAACTGGGCGAACGTGTCCCCAGGCCTGACGTCCAGATGTTTGTGACCTCGATCAACATCCTGAAAGAGACCGGCGGTAACTTAGCTGAAACATTTACAACCATCTGTACGACAATTCGAGAACGTCAGAAAATTGAGAAGAAAATCCAAGCGATGACAGCACAAGGCCTTATGCAAGGAATCATCATCACTCTAGTGCCCATCGCGCTAATCATTGTCTTCATGTTTGTAAATCCAGGCTACATCACACCGATGTTCAATACGACCTTAGGACTGATTCTCTTGCTCGCGATGTTCGTCTTGCAAATTATCGGTGGCGTAACCATCAGAAAGATTGTTAAAATCAACGTATAACCCGAGGGCACTGAGTCCTCCTATTGGCAGAGGTTCAAGGATGATCAAACCAAGTATTCTTTTTTCGATAGCAGCTCTTTTCTTTCTCTCAACCACCTCTTATGCAATCGTTGACATGAAGAATGCCAACTATGCAAATTCCTGGGTGGATCTCGAAGTTCCCGGCAGCGGTTACGACCTCAAGGTCAACAGAACCTATAACAGCAAATCTCTTTTTGATGGAATGTTTGGTTTTGGCTGGTGCTCAGATTTTGAAACTACTTTACAAATCACCGCGGAAGGAAATCTGAAAATTACTGAGTGCGGAGCTGGTCAGGAAGTATTTTTCACACCAAGAGATTTTGGTAAAAAAGAAATCGACAAAACAATTGCCCAAATCATCCAAAAAATGAAAGCCGCAAAAAAAGGTGACGACAAGGTCTGGAGAGATCTCGCTAAAGAAATGGTCACAGACCATGATTTGCGTTCAAAATTTGCTTTTGCCTATAAAGTCGCAGTAACTGCAAAAGAGGGCACTCAATTTTTTGCCAACGGACGAGAGCTAGAAAATATTATTTTTGCAAAGGGTGTTTATACTCGAAATCTTCCAGATGGATCCTATATGAGATTCGATCAGCAGGGTCGCCTGACTCATATGTACGACAAAAACGGCAACTATCTAAAAATGGACTATGAAGGTAATGCGATGAGAGAGGTCATCGACAACAACGGAAGAAAACTCTCGTTCAAATATTACACCAACAAAAAGGTCAAATCGATCTCAGGTCCAAATGGACTGAGTGCTGAATACAAGTTTAGCAACCTCAACGACCTGAGCTGGGTAAAAAATGGCTGGGGCAACTCTTATGACTATTCCTATGATGATCAACAC
>PEZR01000145.1:0-760 GCA_002773975.1 Bdellovibrio sp. CG10_big_fil_rev_8_21_14_0_10_47_8 | reverse complement strand
AAACATCCATTGCTCTGACCTATGACAAAAAAAATGATTGGGTTTTAAGTTTCACTGATCGTCAAAAATGCACAGAAAATTATAGCTACCAGTTTGACTCTAAAGATCCCAAAAACCACTATTGGTCTACGGTAAAAAAAACCTGCAATAAAGAGGTCGTGAACGAATCAAAGCACGAGTTCTGGTATTCTGAGCGTCGCGATGGTCAGACCTATCTGTCCCGCGTGATGTCCACCGTCAATGGCAGCGTAACAGATATTTCTTATCACGATGTTTTTGGAAAACCGATTTCCATCCGTCGTAACAATGACCGCTTCAGTTATGACTATTATCCCAATGGATTGGTAAAAAATAAAAACAGTGAGTTCGCCAAAGTCATCTTTGAATATGATAAAAAGAGCGGAAAAGTCAGCCGCGTCACCACCATCAACATGAATGAAAAAGGCAAGGTGGTGGCGACTAAGAAAAGTGAATTCAAATACGACTCAAAAGGAAATCTTGCTTTCGGACAAAACTCTCTGGGCCAAAAGGTCACCATGACCTATGACACCCGAGGAAGAATCGCTTCCATTTTGGATCAGGCAAAAAAAGTTGTAAAAATTCAATACGAGGAACGTTTTGGAAAACCCGCCATCGTCACTCGGCCGGGGCTCGGCACCATCAAGGTGTCCTACAAGCCCAGCGGTGAAATTGATAAGGTAGAAAGTGCCGAAGACCCCTCTGTAGCGATGCAAGTTGCAAACACATTCAATAATCTTCT
>PEZR01000184.1:21750-23069 GCA_002773975.1 Bdellovibrio sp. CG10_big_fil_rev_8_21_14_0_10_47_8 | reverse complement strand
CCGCCATGGACACAACCAAACACGCTACTCCCAAAATCAAGCCCGTCAATGCATTCAATCCCGACAAAGAAAACAACTGCGAGCCTCGAGACATCAACATGCGCAAGGCCAGCCAAAAATAAAACTTCGTTTCCTGCTTCATTATTTACTGGCTTCCGCAGAAGAGCTTGGAAGCTGCGATTTCAAGTAAGCCATAATAAATCCCTGAAGATCCCCATTCATCACATCTTGAACCTGACTGGTTTCAAAAAGAGTGCGGTGGTCTTTGGCCATTTGATATGGATGCATGACATAGGAACGAATTTGAGAGCCCCACTCATTGGCTTTTTTAGTGGACTCCAGCTCCTGCTTCGCTTTGTTGCGCTCTTCGACTTCTTTTTCGTAAAGGGCGGCCTTCAACATCTTGATTGATTTTTCACGATTCTGAATCTGGGATCGTTCGCTCTGACACTGCACCACAATTCCCGATGGAATATGGGTCATCCGCACGGCCGAATCTGTTCGATTCACGTGCTGCCCACCCGCCCCACTGGCGCGATAGGTTTCCACCCGAACGTCATCCATCTTTAGGTCAATTTTGATTTCGTCATCAATTTCCGCCCAAGCGAAAACAGAAGCAAAGCTAGTGTGCCGCCGAGCATTCGAGTCAAAAGGAGAAATTCGCACCAATCGATGGACGCCATTTTCGGCTTTTAAATATCCGTAGGCATAGGGGCCCTCGATGAGCAAAGTGACTGACTTAATTCCGGCGCCTTCGCCATCGCTCATCTCGAGGACCTCAACCCGGTACCCCTGCTGTTCGGCGTAACGCATATACATTCGCATCAACATCGCGGCCCAATCACAGGCCTCAGTGCCGCCTGCTCCTGAGTTAATGGTCAGGTAGGTTGAATTTGCATCGAGCTCACCGTTGAGAACTCGCTTGAGCTCAAGATCTTGGCCGATTTTCTCCAGACGAGAAGCTTCATTCACAGCTTCCGCAAACGAAGCTTCGTCCTGGGCATCAATGCTCATCTCCGTCAGAACCTCAGCATCTGCGACGCCTTGACTGAAACCTTCATACTCGGAAACGGCTTTTTCCAGGAAGGCTTTTTCTTTATTTAGTTTTTGCATTTCTTGGGGCTTATTCCAGAGATCTGGATTTTCCGCCGCCATTGCTAGTTCCTGAAGCCGTCGTTTCTTGGCATCCAGGTCAAAGATACCCCCGAAGTTCTTCGGAGAGTTTTTTTAAATCAGCCAGTTTTCGTTTGAGATCGTAGGTCTCTGCAACAATGCCCATAGGGCTTAAATGTTAAACTTTGAGCTCAGTCTGTCAAACA
>PEZR01000184.1:0-21730 GCA_002773975.1 Bdellovibrio sp. CG10_big_fil_rev_8_21_14_0_10_47_8 | reverse complement strand
ATCTGTTCAGCTTCTCTTTTCGAAAGCTCGTGATCATAGCCCAAGAGGTGCAAGACGCCATGGATCAACATGTACCCAAGCTCCAAACGAAAGCTATGGCCCTGCTCTTTCGCCTGCTTCTTGAGCACCTGGGGACACAAAACCAACTCACCCAGCAAACCATCTGCCCCTTCAAAACTCAAAATATCGGTGGCATAATTTTTCTTCCGGTACTGTCGATTGATTTTTTTTGCAGGCAATGGATCCAAAAACACAATCACCAGCTCATGGTCCAACCGAAGACTCCCCTGAACTTTGACCCGCTTCAATTGGGGTTTTAAAGCCCGCAGCCATTCCGAAATCCACTGGCGAGGCATTGGAGTTTGAGAGTGATTGATCAACGAGATTTTCATTTTCTATTTCTGGGTGGCAAAAAATGGAGTCGCTGACGGCGTCTCGCCCGCACCACCGCCCGCGGATTTTGGATAATCAATCCGTTGGTGATAAATACCCAACAGAATTTTTGAAAAAGCTTGCTCCACCTTGGAAAGATCTTTCAGCGTCAGGCTGCACTCATCCAGCTGCCCTTCCATAAATTTTCTTTGCACAATATTGCGCACAATGTTTTGCAGACGAACCGGCGTCGGCTCGTCCAAAGAGCGCCCAGCGGCTTCGATGCTATCTGCCAACATGATCAGAGCGGCCTCTCGAAACTGAGGCTTGGGGCCAGGGTACCGAAACTCGTCTTCAGAGACATCGGCGCCGTCATCTTTTTTTGTGTCCAAAGCTTTGTTGTAAAAATATGAGATTAGAGTTGTTCCATGGTGTTGTATCACTCCATCAATGATCGGTTTTCCGAGTTTGTACTCCATGCCCAGCTCAACACCGTCTTTCACATGGGCTACCAACAGAGTTTTACTCATGTAGGGTGAGATATGATCGTGTGGGTTCTGACCTGGCTTCTGATTTTCAATAAAATAATTCGAGTACGCCATCTTTCCGATGTCATGATAGTAACTCATCACCTTGGCCAGCAAAGGATTGGCGCCGATCTCTTCGGCTGCGGCCTCCACCATGCTACCCACCAACATCGAATGATGATAGGTTCCTGGGGCTTTCACAATCATCTCTTTCAGAAGAGGATGGTTCAAATTCGAAAGCTCCAAGAGTTTTACATCGGTGGTATAGTTAAAAGCAGACTCCAATACCGGAATCAATGTCATGGCAATCATCGAAGACAAAATCCCAGCAAAAAATCCCGCTGGCACGGCAGCCATGAGCTCTCGCAAATAATGCTCTTGATCCACGCGAGAAATGGTTAACATCAATGCAATCATCAAGGCCTTAACAGCGCCGGTGCGAACCCCTGCCCAATAAATATCATTTCTTTTTTTACAGTTATACACCCCACGAGCCGCTGCAATTCCACTGACAAAGGTCACCGTCATAAAAGAAAAATTTAGATCTGCCATCAATCCACAGGCCACCGACAAGAACGCAGTGAAAAGCCAAACGATCTCTCCAGATTGGATCAAAAGGCCAACCAGCATGGGGGCCACGGCGATTGGCATCGCGTATAAAAACATTTGCGAAGGAATGTCGTTCCCAAATTTGGATACAAATGAAGTCTCTGTTACAAACATGAAAAACTTTCCGAACAAAACTGTGATCAAAGTAATCAGCGCCATCACCCAGATGTCTCGCATATCGACTCTAATTTTATTGAGGGAAATTCGACGCAGATACTGAAAGAAAACCATCGTGATCGCCAAGAACACGAGCGCGATGGCGATGGCCATAATGTCGTGTCTGCGATCAGAACGCAGTTTCTGAATCTCTTGAACCAAAGCCATGTGGGTTGGCTGAATCACGGTTCCTTCGGGCAAAATCACCTGGTTTTTTTTCACCGAGATCGTGATCGGCAACACCGAGTCCCTGGCAACCTGACGACGGCTCGCCATTTCCTGTTTGTTCAGAGTCAAATTTGGATAAATCAAATGCCGGGACAACTCCTGCAGATACTCGCGATCTTTCACGGGTAAAGAATCAGAGCTGCGGCTTGAAGGGATGGAGAAGTTTTCTGGTTGACCCAAGTCACTGATCTCTGAACGTTTAATATTGAATTCACGCCCTCGGTTGTCCTTGTTGAGGGTTCTCGCCAACACCATAGTTTGATTCGAGGGAATGACTTTGTCGACACTCTCTGCCACTTTGCCCCGGTACCAGAACTCAAGACTTCGGATAACGATGTTTTCAAGTCTTGCGCTGAAACGATTTCGCACCAGCCACTCAAACAAATAATCCGGAATGGAGATGTTGAGCTCTTTTTCAAACTCACCTTTATGAATAAAAAAATCTTTGGTTTTTTCTTCTCGTTCCGCCGATGACCTGGGCCAACGGACATTTTTAATTTCACTGCGCATCAGCCGAAACGACCGATAGACACCGTCGGAAACTCTTTCAAAAACAGTCGGATCATAGTCAAAAATAATCGGCACTGCCATCTCAGCTTTGACTCTTTTTTCTTCAGTGGTAACCTGATCCACCATATCGAAAGTCACTGGAGAGATTACATCGATCTTGACGACATCACCAATTTCAAAATCCATCGAGGTGCGAACTTCAAAAGTAATGGCATAGGCCAAAACCAGACAAAATAGAAAAACATAAGCAAAGCGTTGAATCTGAAAACGATCATTCAAGTAATTAAAAAACCGCGCAACCACGGTCTTTTCAATGCCCAACCGATCGACCCAATCTAAGAAGCGAAGACTATGGTCCTCGTAGTTCACACGCGTGTGAGCTTCTTTGCTGCTGCTGAGGCGATTTTTATTCGAACTTTTTTTCAACGGCATTGTTAGTCTATTCCCTATCCTACTTGTTCTACCTTATCCAACTGTTCGAGCTGTTCTTCCCCATTCCCTGACTCGGGGCCTTCATTATCCCCTATCAATATCATTTCGGCATATTTATCTGTTTGCACATCAAACCCGGACTATTTTATGCTACGGCTTTGGTCGTGATCTATGTTGGACCTGCGTCATCTGGAGACTTCATTGGAACATAAGCCATCGGTAAAAACCCAAGACTCCCTTTTACTTCAATTCAAGACCTTAGTCGACGTCGTTGCCAAGCTGCGAGGCCCCAATGGTTGCCCTTGGGACAAAGAACAAACTCAAAGAACCCTGACTCGCTACGCAATTGAAGAGGCACACGAGCTCGTGGAAGCCATCGAATCTGGAGACCAAAAAGAAATCCGCGAAGAACTGGGAGATTTTTTATTCCAGGTTATCCTTCAAGCTCAGGTTGCAGAAGATGAGGGGCAATTTGATTTGCAACAAGTGATCGAAGTTTTGAATGAAAAGATGATTCGACGCCACCCTCATGTTTTTTCCAACGTCGTCGCAAAAACTACCGATGAAGTTTGGAAAAACTGGGAGAAACTCAAAAAACAAGAAAAAGAAAAACCCGTTTTCAGTTACCCTCGAACTCTCCCGGCCCTGCAGGCCGCAGATAAGATTGGATCTAAATCCAAAAACTATCGTTTTGACTGGACTCGGCCAGATGAGGTTTTAGAGAAAATCAAAGAGGAGCTCAGGGAGGTCGAAGAAGCCTTGCGCGAAGACGATCCGAAACACCTCGAGCACGAAATTGGAGACCTGCTATTTTCCGTCGCCCAGCTCGCGCGGCACAAGAATCTGGCGCCTGAGCAATGCTTACGTGTAGCAAACAGGCGCTTTGAAAATCGCTTCAACCAAGTTCTTACACTCGCTGAAAAGCTCCACGGTGCCGATGCAAAAACCCCCGAGGGCTTCAGCCAAATACCCGCGGTCGAAAAAGAATCACTGTGGGCTCAAGCCAAAAAGATTCTGGGCTAGTTCGACCAAACAAAACTGCCAACGATTGGACTTCGGCAGAAGCATAGATCGTCAAACTTGCCATCGACAGCTGACCAGGCTCTAAACACTCCTTTGCCCGCCGTCTCTTTGTGAGTCACGGAGGACGCCATAACATCATGTTTTTACAGGATATTTTTCGTGTTTCAGAGTGAGCCATGGCACCCCTTTTGCTCCTTTCACTGGTACAGGATGGAAATCAGGGGGACAAAATGAAAACACAGACAGGTCTTAAAATACTTTTGGTTGTTGCCGCGCTCTTCTCATTGAGTGCTTGTGGCAAAAAATCTTCGGGCGGCAGCGGCTTCGCAGACTCGGCATCAAACTCGGCGGACTCTTCGGGCGGCAGCACAGCTCTTTCTTATGCTGTTTGCTCTAAAGACATGTCAGGACTGTCGGACTTCCAAGTTCGACTAGAACAATACGTTGATAACTATGGACAAGCTCAGGGCAATCTGGTGCGTCTGCAGGTGTATAAGGCGCCATCGGCTTGGTCCTCAGCCAACTGGGATCTTCAAGTTTATCGTTGGACAGCATCTCCGGATGGAAGCACCTCGATTGACAGCTCTCCCCTGGCTTATCAGTTTGATCGAAAAGTTTCTGGTGGATTTCAGAATATGGCAAATATCAATTACACCATTTTCAACTGGGACGAGATCGTTCAGATGGGAGCCTATGCTGGCATCTCGACGTCCTCTCCCCAGAGCTACTTCAATACCGCAACGCTGGTTGTAGATATTCGGGATTCCAGCGCTTCTTATCAGGTGCTGCAAGTGGTGCTTCGTAACAATGGAACTGTCGTCAAAAAAGTGGATGTTTTGATTCCTCAATTTTTGGCAGATCCAGCGCTCTACAACGCCGACAACAAGCATCCTGCCATTTTACAAGCCTTGCACCCGCTAAAAGACCAAGTGAATCAGGGGTGGAGCCAAGCGAACTATGCTGAATTTGCCAAGTCCTTCTGCTTCTAGTGGCTAGACTCTTGGCTCACTTCTTCGGCTTGAAGGTTCTCACCATGCCTGTACCGATCCAGCAATTGAGTGTCGCTCGTTGGGAATGAGAAAAGCAGCGTGTGCATTTGGCTGCTCGGGTCCTCTTGAGTCACTGCCACATAGTGCAAATCTTTAATCTCATGGTCCGCAAAATCCTTGATGAAAGTCACCAGCGTATTCCCCCGAAGATCATTGGCTTTCCAAATCTCATCCGCCGTCTCGATCGTTTCCTCTCGACACTCTTCTCCCAGATTTTGAAATTGTTCAAAAGGAACATCGGTCTCGGCGCGTAGCTTTAACATCGACAAAAAAAGACCCATCGCCACAGGATCTCCGTCCCCAAGGGCATCCCCATCGATCGCACCGAAGCCCACTTCCTCAAAAGTGCGGTCATAGACCAGATCCCCTCGGCGGTACTGAGACACCAACTCCAGGTCTTTGGTGACAAAATGCAGAAAAATAAAGGTGGGCTCATCGTCCGAAGACACATAGGTCACCGCCACGTGAAATGCATTGAGATCATCCAGGGGACGAATGAAATGAAAAATCGGAAATTCCTTGAAGGTTTTGTCATCGTGCCAGATCTCTGCTGGTTCATCTAAGGTCAGGTCCAAGAGTTTTCCAACTTTTGGAACTTCTTCTTCTTTGAGGTCATCGTCTTTGACCAAGGTTTGATACTGCTGCTCCAGAAAATCAATTTTTGGCTGAAAATGCTGATAGAGTTCCTTTTCGGTCGCGAAAACGAGTCCTGCTGGCCGATCAATCACAATTTCCTTGGGTCGAGGACGCAGTTTAACACCCTTAGACTTCAATTTTTTCAGCTTTTTCGAGGGAACTTTTGAACGTGCTATAACGACCTCCTGATTTTCACTCTAACATCGCAAGTGAATCTCACCATTCATGATGGGGTTTGTCATAAACTTTTACTAAACCTTGCAACTCAGCGCAATTTTCCTCACCATAATTAAGGGGGCCTTTACATTGAACAAAAAAATAGAGCCGACCAAGAACTGACCAGTGGCTTGCCGAGAACTTACCAAGGATGCGTGAGGGGGAAAAGTGTCAGGTAATAACGACAACAGTCAAAACGGGAATCAGAACCGCGCGAACGAAACAAAGAGTGAAAGCCAAAAAGAGGCCGAAGCTCAGAGTCAAAAACTGCAAGAAAAAAGTCTGGAACGAATGGAAGCATTGCTAAAGCAATCCGCAATGGGGATCCATGTTCTTTTCGACAATCACTCGATTGCCCAAGTGATGGGTCAGCACAAAGATGACAAAGACTTTTTTGACTTCACAAAAATGAAACGTGTTCAAGATGTCATGACAGAGCTGATTGCCAAGAAGACCTATATTGAAAAGGTCTCCTTCATCAAAGATCTGGACACTGACAGCTATGACATGCTGGTCCGCACCTATTTCCATATTGTTGAAAATACGGTTCGCGCCGGCTCTGATCATCACCACTGAAAAGGTTTTGGCTCTTCCTTTAGAACCCGCCGGAATTTTCCGATGAGTCCGCGATGGAAAAGAGCCTGTTCTTCTTGGTTATATTTTTTGCCACGACCTCTGTCCAGGCGGAGTACCGTGTTTTTAATCTGCAGATCACCTCCGCTGACGGAACCCAAATCCACACAGTTCAGAGCACTCTCGACCCCGACCAATATCGGGGATACTATGTTGTGCCCGAGGGAAGCTCGATCATCTATACGCAAACATGGATGTGCCGAGGGCGAACAGATCATTTTCGAAAGCTCTGTGACAATCCCCAACCCCCACCGGCCACGCCACCGCCTGTGCCAGAGACCAGTTCCAGTTCTCCTTAGTAAAAAACCGTCCCCGAGCCACCGTCTCTGTATGATACGATGAGACTATGGCCACAGAGATTTCTCAACTCAAACGAAGCCAGAACGATGAGCTTTCTGAACTCCAGAAAGAGCACTCTAAAAAGCGTAAAGAGGTCATTCAATCTCAGCAGGAAGATATTGACCGTTTGCGGGAGTCCTATCACGACCAAAAAGAAAATATCCAAGAAACCAACGAAGCTGCCATCAATCACATTAAAAAATCGGGGCACCAAAGCATCAGCCAAGCGCGTGAAGAAAGCGAATCCCAGCTCAAAAATATTCAAGAAACCAGTCAAAAACAGCTTCACTCTTATAAAAAATATGCCGAGCAAAATCGCCGTGCTTTAGAGAGTCAGGTCGAAGACAAACAAACACAGGTTCGGGAGCATCTCGACGAGATCAGCACCCAGGAACAGCAACGACAAAAGAAAATTCAAAAAGTCGCGCAAGAAAATCTCAAAACACAGCAAGAAGCGCTTCAGCAGGCCCGGAGCGAAGCTCAAAGAAAACTCTCTTCCACTTATGAAGAAGGTTCGGAGAGAAAAAAGGAGATCCAAGAAAAGAACCAAGCAGAACTCAAAAAAATGAATTCTCGCTACAATGAGTCCTTGGAAAGTCTTAATAAAGAACGCGAACAGTCGGTGAGCAAACAACGAGAGCAGGCTCTGCATACCGTGAAAGAGCTGCAAAGCGAGAGCCAAAAAAGAATTGAAAACGAAAAAGGCCGCAACGAGGGGCAAATTCACAACCTCAAACAAAAATACCGAACAGAGATCGACAAACAGATTTCCACCAACGACGGAAAGCTGCGACGGCTGCGGGACGAAAATCAACAGCAGATCAATAAAGAAGTCCAGCGCGGACGCATGCAACAAGAAAAAGTCCACAAGGAAACTGAAGATCACATTCAAGAAGTCCACCACGATGGCGAAAAAAAGGTCAGCGACATTCAACAGAACTACGACTCAAAACTCAAGCAAGAAGAACAGACTTTCAATTACGAAGCAGAAAAGAAAAAGAAGATTTTTGAGGCCAGGGACAAAGAGCTTTTTGATAACTATCAGAAAAACTATGGCCGCAACAAAGAGGTTTACCAAAACAACCTCAAACAACAGAATGAAAAGTTTCAATCCAACTATCGCAACCTTTCAAAATCGCAAAGAGACGCGATGAGAGTTCAAGAAAACATCTATGCACGCGAGGTCAATGCCCTCAAACAAGATCATCTTTCCAATGTGACCCGCTATGATGGCCACAAAGAAGATCCTTTTTATAAATTGCAAAATCGTGGCAGCACTTTGGATGAAGCGGGCGATGAATACGTGCTCAAAGCTTTTATTCCCGAATCCGATAAAAATATGATTCAAGTTCGGATTCAAGGCGATAAAGCAACGGTCTCGGGAGCGAGATCTTTCCAGGAAAAAATGCAGGACGAGGGAAAGAACGTTTCTACCCACTCCTATCAAACTTTTCATGAAGAGTTTAAATTAGATCACCCGGTGGTCCAAAATGCCGTTCGACAAGAACGCCACGGCGATATCGTTGAATTTAGAATTCCAAAAATTGGTTTTGTGAACAAGAAGGGCTAATTACACCTTCATGAGATATCGAATCTCACGAGTCATGGATTTCATCCGCGCTTGGAGATCTTGAAGCTGCTCCATGTTGCCACGCAACTGCTCAATGAGATCTTCTTCTTGCAAAGGACGCTCATTCAATTCGCGATAAATCAGCTGAGAAGAATACGCCACCGAAGTCAGTTCTTCGAAATTTGAAACTCGAACCGTCTCCTGATTTAGTGTTTGTGATTTCATTCTCAACTCCTTTATTCTCCCCAGATAAAAGTCTAGGGCCATTTCCAGAAAACCAACAACTTAAATTGCCTTACATAAATTTATTACACGACCCACTAACGCAGACCCGATCCATCCCTAGTATTCGCAACGGATATTTTCCCTGTCCAAATCCGATATCTTGATTCTGAGGGTCTGACTGGATAAATAAGTGGCCATTACGCTTCCCGTCGCCTGGTCATTGTGCTTCAGCCCCAGAACATGCCCCAATTCATGAACAAAAATACTCTCTAAGTGAACGTCTTTTCCTGATTTGGGGGTGTCCACATAAAAATCAAAGTCGGCATCGTTGATCCGAATATCTGCCTCTCGGATTTCATCACTGGTCCAATAAACAGAGGTCCTGGCCTGCTCCGCTTTTTTATCTTTCTCCCAAGTGCTCATCCAATAGACCACACTCATTCCGTCTTGACGGGGACTAGGCTCGCCTGGGACTCGGTAGCTCTCTGCTAGCCGCACAAGATCTCGCCCTGCTGTTTTATTCCAGACGGCAATGGCTGATTTCAAGGCCGGAACCATTTCTTCCGGGAAGGCCTCGTGCACATAAAGGGTCACGGGAACACTGCTCTTCCATGACACTCTCTCGCCGTAGACGTTTTGCACGAAACCACAATCGGGCTCTTCTTGATGCTTTGGCCCACAGGCCTGCAACGACACTCCCATTACCGGGAGAACCAAAAGAGACCATAACCATTTCCAGCTTTTATTGACCTTCATGAGGGTTTTCAAAATACAAACCTAGGACCAGGTTGATGATTTCGGCCTATCTACATGAAGTGACTTGTCTTTTTCATTTTTCTCAAAGTCTCAATCCGAGATGACTTTTGACACAGGACCGTCGTGTTCCCAGGAAACACCCCCACACACCATTAAAAGCCGTGAAATTTCAAGAGCTTGTGCTTGTCGATGTTTTGGACAGGCCGGAGCCCACTGGTGTCACCTTGGCCCCCCGACCTTGGCAAGGCATTTGCTTTATTAAGAAATCAAAGAGACCTGGCCCCACCGCAATCGCGGAGTCCAAGGGGCCCCATCGATCACCCTATCCTGCCTAGCTGGAAGGGGAGCTGAAAAAGCTCCTCCCTTCCTGTCCGCGCAAAACAGGGCACTTCTTGACTCTATAAAAATATCTTATGAATTAAAGGGACATTCGGTAGCCAACGCCCCGAACCGTTTCAATGGAGTCACCCATTTCATCCAATTTTTTTCTGAGCGAAGCCATGTGAACATCAATTGTTCGATCGGTCACATTGAGATTACCCAAAGCCCGCTCTCTCAATTTATCCCGCGTCAAAACCTGACCAGATTGTTTCAGAAGCTCACAAAGAATTTTGAACTCCGTCAAAGTCAAAGGAACTTCTTTTCCACTCTTGGTCACGCGATGGGCAGAAAAATCAACAACCAGCTCTTTCACCACCAAATTGTTCTGCTGAGAACGGTGAGCCGCCTGCGAACGCCGAACAAGGGCATGAGATCTGGCAATCAGTTCTCGAACAGAAAATGGCTTGGTGACATAATCATCAGCCCCAAGCTCAAGTGCTTGAATTTTTTCCGCTTCGCCATCAAGACCGGTGACGATGATAATAGGAAGCTCACAAAATCTCGCATGGCGACGAACTTCCGCTACGATTTCTCGGCCTGATTTTCCAGGCATCATTTGATCCAGCAATACAATCGTTGGCTGAAAAGCCTCTAAGGCTTGCAGAATATTTTCTCCGGATGGCAAACCCTGAGCCGCAGCCCCAGCCTCTGTAAATTGGCTAACCAGAAATTCTCGGATTTCTGATTCGTCCTCGACAATAAGAACTCTCATCTTTTCAACTGCCATATTTTTTCTGTCGAAGCTCTGTTCCAGAGGCTTCTTCTCCGTTTCAATAAATTGAAGGTCCATGTCGTCACCCACTTTTCTACTAACGCTGATCAAGGACTCATGTGTCAATAGTATTTGTTTACTCATTATTATTGCTACATGAGTCTTCGAGTAAAATTAAGTTTCTCTTAATACTTCACATTATCATGCCGTGACTTTTTCAATTTGCAAAGACCAGGATGCAACTCTAAACAAAAAATACTTCAGGCCCGCTGCTTTATGACGCGAAGAGCCCTCAGCATAAAGAATAATCCAAAGGCGACGAAGGGAATACTTAACATTTGCCCCATGTTGATGATCATGTCTTGCTCAAATGGACTTTGGATTTCCTTCACAAACTCGATGAAAAACCGACAGGTGAATATTGCCGCAAGCACAAATCCAAAGATCAAACCTTGAGGGGTCTTCTCCTTAAATTTCAAGTATACCCAATAAGAAATAGCAAAGATCACAAAATAACAAAGGCTCTCATAGACCTGAGCTGGATGACGAGGAACCTGGTTGACCCTCTCAAAAATCACGCCCCAAGTCCCATCGGTGGGTTTACCTAAAATTTCAGAGTTCATGAGATTTCCAATACGAATAAATCCCCCTGTCATCACCGTGAAAATGGCCAGTCGATCCAACAGCCACCACAGATGAAATTCAGGATTTTTTCGCATGAACATCCAGGTCGCGATGATCACCCCAACACCACCGCCGTGGCTGGCGAGGCCGCCCTCCCAGATTTTTAAAATTTCCAAGGGGTTCGACAGATAATACACGGGATCATAAAACAAACAGTGCCCGAGCCGAGCTCCAATGGTCGTCCCCAAAACCAAATGAACCAAAAGAGAATCCAATTTTTCAACGGGAAGCCCTTCCCATTGGCAGATCTTTTTCATGCCCTGATAGCCCAAAGAAAAGCCCGTCAGAAACATCAAACCATACCAACGGACTCTTAGCGGCCCGAGTTCAAAAATTTCAGGGCTCACGTTCCAGTGGATCATTGTTTCCCCTCTCCGGATGTCAATGCATCGAATTTTTGTGCAACAAATCTTTCAGTTCTTGTAATTCAGCTACTGAAATCGAGTACTCCCGCCCACACATTTGACAAGTCACATCCGCCGGCTTTTGCGAATCAATCATCTCTTGCAGATCCTGGCCACCCAAGACCTCCAGCGCGCCCTTCACTCGCTCCTCCGTGCAGGAACAAAAATATTTGAGTTCATACGGATGGGGAATTTCCGTGTAGGGCAAACCTTTTAAATAGGGAACGACCAGCTCATGAGGAGGTGTTCCCGCCAACAAGGCATGGGTGATGTTTTCCTTGTAATTGTCCGCATTCTCTTGAATTTTTTCGACGATATCTTCTTCAACTCCGGGCATGACCTCAATTAAAATTCCGCCAGCCGCCTGAACCACTCCATCCCGATCCAAATTTACCCCTAAAGAAACCAAAGAGCGGATTTGATGGGACTGATGAAGATAGTGAGCAATGTCATCCCCGACTTCGCCGGTCACCATCTCTACAGTTCCATTGTGTGGCTGTCGCTGAAAAGGTTGTTGCCGGGACACGGTCAGCTGCCCAAATCCGATCGCTTTGCGTAAATTTAAAGCATCATCTTGATGGGGAGCGAGGTACTGAGGATGAGGACAATAGCCGCGAACATGGCCTTCATAACTGGCTTGCGCATAGAGACTGCCCAAGGGACCATTCCCTCGCAGCAAAACACCCACCTCTTGACCGTCTTTGAGCTGACCGGCCATCAGAAGAGCTCCCACCATGGCGCGCCCCACTCCGATCGTTGCCAAGGGATGGCTGCGCAAGATTCCCTGCATCTCAGTCACTACCTGGGTGGCGTCAACAGCAGCAGCACGAACAGTCAAATCATTAGTTACAAAACGATGAACCCTCATTTCTGAAATACTAGCATTTCATGCTGGCTCGATCAAACGGTTCTCGTTATCCTCTGAATATGAGGCTGATTTTATTTCGACATGCTGAACGAGAGAACACGGGTGCAACAAATCCGCCACTCAGCCTCCGAGGACTGGGGCAAACCCAAAAGATTTTGGATCAAATCCATGCCCATGATCTGCCGACCCCGACGAAACTGATGGCATCGCCCAAATTACGAGCCCAACAAACACTGCAAAAGGTAAAACAGGCCTGTCAGCTTGAAATCCTCACGCAACCCGAGCTGGATGAGCGCCTCAGCGCAGAGTCCAAAGAACAATTTGATCGTCGGGTTCAGTTATTTTTGCAGTTTCTTGAAAAACAATCCGGGGTGATTTTTATGGTGACTCACTTGGATTGGATTGAGGAAGCTTTGATCCATATCCCCTGCGATACAGATCTTAGCGGCGAGTCCTTTCAGTTTTGGTCACCCGGCCAATCCGTGGAATTTGAGGTCCATGACCGCCGGTGGTCTTTTAACAAACTCAGGAGTTGTGACGTATGATGATTCGAAATATTTGGGCCATTGGTCGCAACTACGCCGATCATGCAAAAGAAATGGGCGCCACCATCTCGGAACGTCCGATGATTTTTTTGAAAGCGGGCAGCTCCGCCTCGGTCAACTCGACGGAAATTATTCTCCCCTATTGGACCCAGGAGGTTCACCACGAGGTGGAGTTGGCTCTGAAACTGAGCCCCCATCTGCACATCATTGAAGGCGCCGTCGCTTTGGATCTCACAGAAAGGAATCTGCAGAGTGAGGCCAAAAAGCAAGGAACCCCGTGGACCTTGGCCAAATCCTTTCACAATGCCTGCGCCGTCTCTGCCTTTTTTATGATCAGGAAGCTGGAAGAGATTCAAGATCTGCGTCTGCGCCTTTGGGTCAACGATGAACTGCGCCAAGAAGGGCGCACTTCGCAGATGATTCATTCTCCGGCGAAAATGTTGTCCTATGTGAAAGAACACTTCCCGGTCTGCCCCGGCGACCTTTTGCTGACAGGAACCCCTTCCGGAGTTGGCCCCCTGAGAGCGGGAGACCGCGTCAAGGCAGAAATCGAGGGACAAATCTCTCACACATGGACCATTCAGGTCGAAGCTCCTCCTGCGACCGAAAACACCTAAGCAGGTCTCGGAAAATGTCCCGATAATTCAGTTGAAATTCGCCTGTTCTCGGGCGAAAACATCGCTCTTCAGATCAACGAATTTCGCATTTTCGTTTCAAGCGGGAGAATCTCATGTCTGATCTACAATCGATGATCAAATCCAAGGGTGAAGAAATCTTTCAACGCATGGAAGGCCAATCCAAAATCTCTTTGTTCAGCAAAGACTTTTGGTACGGATCCATCATGGATTGGTCGATGAAAAATGAGCAATTCAAAACTCAGATGTTTCGCTTTGTTGACGTTCTCCCCGCGCTGAATTCCAGCCAAGAAGTCGCAAGACACCTGAAAGAATATTTCACGCAAAGTGGTGAAGAGCTGCCGTCTGTCTTTAACGTTGGATTGGGCCTTGGTTCTTTGGCGCCTTCATTGATGGCCGGTGCGATTCGCAAAAATGTCACCCAAATGGCCAAGATGTTTATCACCGGCGCCAACCCCGACGAAGCCCTGCCTGTTTTAAAAAAAGCCCGCAAAAATAAAATTTGTTTCACCGTGGATATCTTGGGAGAGGCCACCCTCAGCGAACAAGAGGCTCAAGAGTACAACTCAAAATACATGGAGCTCATCAACTGGCTCGCCAAAGACGCCAGTCACTGGGACAATATTCCGCAGATTGACCAAGACCACGAGGGCGCTATTCCTAAGGTCAATGTCAGTGTTAAATTGACGGCCCTGTATTCTCAGATCAACGACAAAGCTTGGGATGAAACGAAAAATGTTTTGAAAGAACGCCTCCGACCTATCCTGAGGCTCGCACAAGAGAAAAATGTTTTTATCAACCTGGATATGGAACAATACTCGGTCAAGCATTTGACTATCGATGTTTTCAAGGAGCTGCTGCTGGAACCCGAGTTCCGGGCTTACAAACATTTTGGCTGTGTCATTCAGGCCTATCTGCGCGATTCCTTGGTCGATATCAAAGACTTGGTTCGTTTCGCACAAGAGCGTGGCACTCCATTTTCAATTCGTTTGGTCAAAGGGGCCTATTGGGATTATGAAACGATCGAGGCAGAACAAAGACGTTGGCCCATTCCTGTGTACACCAACAAACCTGAGTCTGATGCCAATTACGAAGCTTGCGCCGAGTACTTGCTGCAAAATTTTAAATATATCCGCGGAGCTTTTGCCTCTCACAATGTTCGCACGATTTCGGCCACTCTGATCATGGCTGAAAAACTTGGTGTTCCTGTCAATGGATTTGAAATACAGATGCTTTATGGAATGGCTGACCCGATCAAAAAATCTTTGGTCGATATGGGATACCGGGTTCGCGAGTACGCGCCGGTGGGCGAGCTGATTCCGGGCATGGCCTATTTGGTTCGACGTCTTCTGGAGAACACGTCAAATGAGTCCTGGCTGCGCGGAAAATTTGCCGAAAACATTAGTTCTGAAGTTCTGCTGAAAGACCCCAAACAAGGATTGACCCCCAGCACAGGTCAACTGGAAGTGAAAGACTGTTTTTACAACGAACCCCTGAAAGATTTTGCTGAAGCTGAAAATCGAAATGCAATTCGCTTGGCACTGGAAGAGGCCAAACGAAACTTGGGTAAAACTTACGACCTGGTCATCAACGGAAAAAACATTCGAACTCAACGCACATTGGGACGACTGAACCCTTCTCAGAGCGATCAGGTCCTAGGGCACGTCTGCTTGGCTGGTATCCCGGAAGCTGATCTTGCATTTCAATCTGCAAAGACCGCTTTTCATTCCTGGAAAAAAGTTTCCGCCAAAGAACGCGCAGACCTCGTCGATCGGCTGGCAGATCTGATGTCCAGGGATCATTTTAAATTGATGGCAACTCAGGTTCTTGAGGTTGGAAAACCTTGGTCCGAGGCCGATGGGGATGTTGGAGAGGCCATTGATTTTTGCCGTTATTATGCTCGCCATATGCGAGAGCTCGCAACTCCGCTGAAGGTCGGGCGAGCCCCCGGCGAGGACTCTCGATATATTTATCAACCACGAGGCGTTTGCCTGGCCATTGCTCCATGGAATTTCCCCTTGGCGATTCTCACCGGAATGGCCGTTGCCGCCGTTGTTACCGGAAATACCGTGATCATGAAGCCGGCCGAACAATCATCGATTGTCGCCGCTGGCTTAATGGATTTGATTCGCGAGGCAGGTTTCCCACCTGGGGTCTTTAATTTTCTACCGGGGCTTGGCGAAGAAGTGGGCGAACACCTGGTGAAACATCCTGAGATCACCACCATTGCCTTTACCGGATCCAAGGCCGTGGGTCTTCATATCTTGCAACAGGCTTCTATTCACCGAGAAGGTCAACAGCACGTCAAACGTTGCATCATTGAAATGGGCGGAAAAAACGCCATCATCATCGATAATGATGCAGATTTAGACGAAGCCGTTGATGGAGTTCTTTACTCTGCCTTTGGTTTTGCCGGACAAAAATGTTCGGCCTGCAGTCGAGTGATTGTTCTCGACGAGGTTTTCGAAAAGTTTGAAAGCCGCTTGATGGAGGCAACGAAGAGCATTGTGCAAGCAAAGTCAGATGATCCGTCAGCCTACCTCGGCCCCGTGGTGGATGAAGAGGCCTATCAAAGAATTCTCAACACTATCGATAACGCGAAAAGAGAACAAACCCTGTTGTACCAAGGTCCCTCCTTGCAGGGCGGATACTTTGTTCCACCAACAATTTTCACCAACGTTAAAGCGGACTCGAAACTGGCTCAGCAAGAAATCTTTGGCCCAGTTCTCGCAATTATCAGAGCTAAAAATATCGATGAGGCTTTAGAAATGGCCAACAGCACCGAGTACGCCCTGACCGGGGGCCTGTTTTCCAGAAGCCCTGCCAATATCGAAAAAGTGCGTAATGAGTTTGAAGTTGGCAACTTGTACATCAACCGAGGCATCACTGGTGCTATGGTCGAAAGACATCCCTTTGGTGGTTTTAAAATGTCAGGAGTGGGTTCAAAAACTGGT
Source organism: Bdellovibrio sp. CG10_big_fil_rev_8_21_14_0_10_47_8 (assembly GCA_002773975.1). GTDB lineage: Bacteria > Bdellovibrionota > Bdellovibrionia > Bdellovibrionales > Bdellovibrionaceae > 21-14-0-10-47-8. The sequence goes on along the minus strand of PEZR01000184.1, from coordinate 5,266 downwards.
GGTCCCGATTATCTAAAACAATTCATGGAACCACGAGCCGTGACGGAAAATACTCTCCGCCGAGGCTTTGCTCCAGCGGAAGAGAAGTCAGAGGCAAATATCCACTAAGTCCGCTTGATGACATATCAACGGAACCTTGCCGACAAAGCCACATGAAGACCCAAGATTGGGCGGCTAGAACTCGTTGAGCCATCGCACCCACAGGTGGCGGCGAACGATTTTCAAGGCGTAGCCCGCGGTGATGCCAAAGAGGACTCCACCCATATGTGCGGTATAGGCAATTCCTGCCCCGATTTCCCCCGGAGTGCTGAGATAGTTCGCGAAATCCGTGAGAAAGCAGAGCGGGAAGATCAACAGAGTTGGCAAATAGATCCATCCAAAAAAACCTTGAAAAGGCGAGAAGAAATAAAAGAATGGAACTCGTCGCTTCTTTTCAAACATGGCGTAAAAAGCCATCACACCACTCAGAGAACCACTGGCCCCCACCATTGGGGCCATATTCCCTTGGGCCAACAGAATAAACAGTCCCGCACCAGCAAATCCGCTGAGCAGATAGACACCCAACAGACCAAGACCACCAATCAGCGATTCTAAAGCAGCGCCAAAAATCAAAAAGAAAATCATATTCCCCAGAACATGCATCCAGCTGGCATGCATGAACTGATAGGTGATCCATGATTGGATCGTCGATTTTTCTGAATGAAGACCGTAGATCTGGGAACTTCGTTCCTGAAGCTGTCCTTGATAAGAGGCCAGCTTTTGTCGCCAGATCTGAATTGCGATTTGGTCGCCACGAAATGAAAATTGTTCCACCTGCTCCAGGAACCGAGAATCTCGCAAAGCCTGCCCGCCCAAAATCATCCACTCATTGGTCGACATGATTGGCAATGACTGATCTTCCCTTTTTGATTGATGAAACTGTTGGTAAAGATGGCCTGTGAGCACCAGATTTTCGGCTGTAACAAAATCGTTCGACGTCGGTCGCTCGACATTTTCCATTGTCGCCATAAAAATCAGAATATTGAAAATAATGATCGCCCAGGTAATTGGAGCCCTTTGCCAGGCGATGAATCCACGAAGCCAAGGCACAATCATCGAGAAGACTCCCGCGAATCCACACTTGGCACTGAGGCTGGAATTCGATTCTGACTTTTGCCCATCCATGCCAGGGCTTTATTCTGCATATCTATAAAGTCATACTGGCGCGCCATCTCCATCGATGGCAAACCAATGATCTTTGCAGCCAATTCTTTTTCGCCGATCTTCATCACCGATGCCAAAGCCTTTTGATAAACCTTAATCCACCCCAAATCTCGGGTCTTTTTTTCTTCGAGAAACTTCACGACCAAACTAAGATCCTTTTTACTGCGCGGATGCTTCAACCATTCTTGCAATGCCATCAGCCGCAAGAACCCAGGACGAACGCTTTCATCCCGAAAAGCTAAGTTTTGCAATATCGTATCTCGCTCAGAATTTGATTTTTTTGAATCACGAGCAATGGCTTGAACAAAAGCCAGCACGTCCTCTTTTTGTTCCAACAGCTGGTGGAACTGCACATAACTGACGGCTCCGGTCTGGCGACATTCTTTTTCTCGGATTAACGCCAGACCAATAAATGAGCTATTGATCTCTCGTCTTTCGTCGGCGATATCGCGTTTCAGGTCCTCGCAGGCCTCGACCGCTTCAGAACCACAGCTCTGATCCAGCTCTTCGTGGCAAATCCACGCGGAAAGATCATTTCGAGAGTCCTCTGGCAAACCAACCATGATGCTCTGATAGGCCCCCTTGGCCCGTTCCACTTTATTTTCGGCCCATAAAGTCTTCACAAGACCCTGTTGAGCAAAATTACGAAAGCCCGGAGTTTTCATCAAAGACTTGAAAAGGACTTCGGCTTTAGAATATTTTCCGTCCTCGTACTGGGTCGTGACCATCAAAATCTGAGCCGTCTGTGAGTTGGTTGGCATCGGCCTCGATGAATCCAGTTGGTATTCGGCAATCTTGCAAGGCTCAGCCGCAGCATCATTTTCACAGGCCTTCTCAAGGTAAGACTTGTACTGACTGTGGTCATATTTCTTGATCATGCCTTTCGCCAAGTAGGCCCAGGCTTTGTCCCCTTCATCCAGAGTCCATAAAACAAAATCAGCCTCAGCATGCAAACAGTCTTCAGAAATTTCTCCGACAAAATAAAGAGCCAGAGCTTGATCTATTCGTTTCGAACGATCCTGATCATTTCTCTTTGCCATGGACTCAGTCACCTGCGCACAGAAGTAACTATTTTCCTCGAGTTCCGATTTTTTAAAGCCCCCGTCCAAAGCCACGTGATAAACCTGTGCGGTCGTGATCAACATCCAAACAAAGATAAAAAGCGACACTCCGAGCAGCGTTTGCCGAACAAAGTGGGCCTCCAAAACATGAGGGTGGTTGGATTCAATTTTTTTCAGTGTAATTACTTTGGTTCCCGCCGCTCGATCATGCAGGGGACGACGATCAACTTCGCTGAATATTTCCATCAAAGGCAATGCCAGGGGAATCAGTTCGATAATCCAAAGAAAGGTTCGAAGAAATGCTTGGGAAAATCGGAGCCGCCCCTGAGGATAGCTGGCATCCACCACTCGAATTTTAAAAAAATATTGCCCCGGAGTTGCGCCTTTCCACACCAAAAAGAAAGTTTCCAAACAAAGAGTCAAAAGACAAATCAACATCACCGAGACACCCAGAATCACGATAAACTCGAAAGACTCGGGGGCCATAAAATACACGCGTTCCAGGTGTCGAAAAACACCTGCCAAAATGAAACTGAAAATGGGCGTAAAGATCACAGCGTCAAATGCTGCCGCTAAAAATCGATCTCCCACAGGGGCAATCGCACTGGTCTTTTTATGAGGGGAAATATCCTGATCAACCATTCAATGGCTTATCGGAATCCATTGCCCTTCCATTGATTTATTTTTGCAGTATTGGTGATTTATTCCGGGGTCGAGGCCACCCGCAGGCTGAGTAACCGGCCGTCATCATCCAGAACGAATGATGCTCTTCCAACCACCTTCTTTTTCCCATTCAAAAGTCTGTACTCTTGCACATGCCCCTGGGAAGGATTGGATCGATCAAAAACATCAAAGTGAACGGACAACAAGTGACCATAGTCCTTTAAGAATTGGTCTGGTTGAACAAAAACAGGCCGATCATTTACATCGTCCGACCGGATGTATTCAATCTGACGAATGCCAGTGCCAAGATTGACCGATTGATCCAAATGGTACTTGCCCCCCAAGGGCCCAAAACGCAGCCCATCGATGGAGGAAACAGTTCTTCCAATGCTTCCCTGATCACTGGCGGGGTCTCTTCCGGTCTGAGCCAATTTATCAGCGAGCTTGGCCTCCCACTCGAGGTCACGAAAAGGATCCATAGGTTGAGCGCTGGCAATAGCTCGATTGAGATGATCCAGAGTCGTATTTGGATTGTCGGAGATAATATACAAGGGCCGCTGATCTCTGGAGAGATGATCATTTACCACCACGGCCACCAATAAAATTGAAGCGATCGACATTGCTACTACGGCACTTCTTGTCTCTGATTTTTGAAGTTTCTTTTGTCTCTTCATTCTTTTCTCTGGAAATGGAATGATATTCTTCATGACCCACCCTCTCGAGATTTTCACAGCTTTTTCACCCGACGCATTCAGCCTTCATCTTTCAAGTTGCGAACTGGGTGCCAACCTAAAGAAGGGCAGCCTCGCACTGATTGCATCTGGTGTTTTTTTCCTGTCAAAGTCTGAGACAATGTCTGTCACACTCAACAACACTTACTTGATCGTCTCAATTTAAGATCATTGTCGAAAGGCTAGTCTCCAGGATCTGGACTAAAGATGTGCAAAATAAAGAGGCCTCTATTGAAGAGGCCTCAAAAGACAAAATTTGAAATGCAGGTACGAATTAAGCCGCGCGCTTTTTTCGAGCAATGGTGGGGTCAATTTGATATTGCTTCACTTTTCTGTAAAGAGTCGCTCGACCAATGCCGAGGGCCTTTGCAGCTTCCGTCAAGTTTCCACGGAATTGAAGAATCGCATTTTCAATGGCTTTGCTCTCGAGCTCATCCATTGTTGCCACTTTGCTGTTGTCTTGATTCGTATTTGTCGACACCCCTGGAAATGGCAAAACATTTCCTCGATGTTGATCCACCGGGCTTGTGCCTGATGCCAAAGGCATCAAGCCTGAAGACAATTGAGATCGGAAGAAAGAATTCTCCAACCCATCTCTCCATTGACCTGCTCCATATGTTGTCACAGAGACCCCATAGGGAGCCAGTGCGGCCTTCGCTTTTTCGGTTGTTTCTACATCATCAGAGATGATGAAAACCATTGTTCGTGGCATGATACCTCCTCTAAAATTTCATCCAGAAACTTTGTCTCATTCAGAAACCCAAAAGTGTCTCATGGGTGGCCGGATGCGACTCACAATGTTCCTATCGGCGATTCATTGTGAGAATTAAGGGCCAAACCAAAAATATTTTTATCTCAAACTGAGAGCATCTGAAAACGCCCTCCGAAGGTCTGGGGAAACCGGGCTTTTTGGACAAGAATACGAGCAAAAAAAAAGCTGTCTCAGATTGAGACAGCTTTTTGACGTCCTTTATATATTAGGAATCCAAACTCTTATCGACGACCAGATTTGATTTTGACCTGCAATTTTGAAATCAAGTGCACCGCCATTTTTTCCTGAACACGGCACATCTTCAATTCGTCTCGGCGGTAAGAGCGCTGACTGGGGGTCAATGTTCCCGTCTCGAGCTCCATTTCATAATCCAATTTGCTGGAGCGAATGCCCTCAAGCTCTTTGGTTTGTTGTTTAAATAATTTCGTAACACCACTCAAAGGAGCTACTTCAATCCACTCTTCTTTGGCGCGGTACCAGCTCACCATGCGCAAGAAACGGGCCTTGTTTTTAGCCAAAGTAAAACGAGGGTACTGTTCTTCGGTCAGTTCCAAGATATTATTGATTTCATCCAGATCGATATCATCTTCGACCTCTTCACCAATCATCATTTTATCAAGATTTTTATCCAGATCAGGGCCGCCACCGAACATATCCAGCTTTTCGTCGTCCCCATCCATCTCTTCGTCGTCCAGGTCTTCTTCCACTTCTTTGAAGTTTTGAGTTGCAGTCGGTGTTGTCGAATTTTCCATGTCTTCTGCTGAATCGATGTCAGACTCTAGATCGTAGATGGCCACTAATTCCTCCCCATATTGCACATTTTTAAATTCAATCGG
>PEZR01000130.1:2620-5293 GCA_002773975.1 Bdellovibrio sp. CG10_big_fil_rev_8_21_14_0_10_47_8 | reverse complement strand
CCTCTAAAAGAGGATAGGTTTTTATGTCCGCCTTCAAAGTTTTCTTCGGCGCTTTGGCAAAAGAAGACGGCGCGACCATAACGATCATTGATGCGATAAAAAAATAGATTTGCCGTTGTTTAATCAGCATAACCCCCAAAAAGGAAAATAAGTTCAAAGACTTATATCAAAGGGTGAGGTCAGGAGCAAGAAGACGACGGCGAGCTAGGGTCCAGACCTCAAAACCGGAGATTCCTTTCATGGCTCGACGGGCCGCCATAACCGTGGCCCCTGTGGTTACGATGTCATCGATAAAAATTACATGTTTTTCCCTTAAATTCGAGCACGACTTGAATCGGATTTTTTCTCTCGAACGAAGGTCCAACCGTCGCTGTTGCCCCGGGTCTGAAGCCCGTTCCAGGGCCAAATGCACTGGAATATCTAGCACTTTGGAAAACTCCTCGGCCAAAACCAGGGCGTGATCTCTTCCACGATGAGACGGACATGGAACCAGAATTGAGTTCCTCAAATCTCCACAGATCTCAGCTCTAGCTAAAAACTGTTCACAGTAAAACTGGATCGCAGACTGAGGTCGCCCTCCTTTCAACGACAGCAAGAGGCGGGAAACCTGACGATCAGAATCTGGGACCCAATGGAAGAGATAGCTCACCCGAATATCTTGAACCCAGTCGACCGAAACGGCGGGATGAGTCTTCCACAACAGATTCTCACAGCAAATACAATAGAGAGAAGGGCGCCCATCCCATCTTCCACAGTGGTGACAGGATTTGAAAAGTTGATGAATATATTGATACATCCGTGGGGCGGCTTCAAAAAAGGACATGCCTTTGAAGACTACAAAATCCATGACCATCTTAAAAGGGTGGTCATTTCCACCTCAGATCCGTCTTCGTCCGAGGTCTGACCTATTCATTGTGGTACGGAATATGTTGTCGAATGGTCAACGCCCGATAGATCTGCTCCAAAACGACCACTTCCGCCACCAAGTGATTGAACACCCAGCTGGATAGCTTGATTTTTGCGTCGGCCCGCTTTTGAATTCGATCATCAACGCCAAAAGCGCCACCGATCACAAAAATGATCCGTTTTTTTCCGCCGTTCATGACCTGCTGGAGTCGTTTTGAAAAATGAATAGAGCCCTCATCCAAGCCTCGTTCATCAAAAAGAATCACAAAGTCATCAGACCGAAGCTCTGACAACAAATTATCCGAATCAACTTTAACCTTTTGTTCTCGGTTTTCCCTCGAGTTTTTTGAGCCCCGAAGGCGCTTTACTTCAAAAGGGTAGAAGGCTGATATTTTTTTTTTATAAAGGTCTTCTGCTTCATTGGCCCACGCCTCTTTGGCAGAAGCACAGTTTAACAACAAAAGTTTCATTTTATTTTTTTAGGTCTGGGTCGAGAAGTCCCAAGTCTTTACCCTCGGCCCAAAGTTTTTCTATTGAATATTCCTGTCGAACATAATCATAGAAAACATGGCAGATAAGACTTCCATAATCCACAACAACCCAACGACCCTCTTGAATACCTTCTACACTTTGCGGATATACATTGTATTCCTCTTTGACAGCCTTCATGAGATTTTCAGCCAAAGAGCTAGCATGTCGAGTGCTTGTGCCAGAGGCAACCACGGTGAACTCTGAGGGCGAAGCGATTTTTCTTAAATCAAACCCTCGGACAGCAATCGCTTTTCGACTGAATAATTGGTTGGCACAAAACTCTGTAAACTTCTCGTAATCTTTGATCCTGTGACCAGGAGAGGCATAAATATTGTTCTCACGAATATACTTCTCAACTGCAAGAGGAATATATTTTGAAACATTTTTCTTAATGCGTATCCATTTTCGAACTTCCGTCGATGAAACAACCACGTCTTCCAGTTTAATAAACTGAATATTTCGTCCGGTCTTTAGCTCGATAAAGTTAAAATCAAACTCAAGGACTTCTTTTTCCAAAAATGGCGGAAGCTCCTCTGGCGACTGGGGAAAATGAAATCCAGGTCGAGAGGTAATGATGATATTTGCCTCTGTTATGACTTTGTGAACACTTTTCCATTTTTCAAAATCTTGAAGCTGATCAATACCAAGAATCAAATACAGATCGTTAGCGTCAACCTGCTTACGCAGGTTCAAAATGGTATCTATCGTATAGGACTTTCCACCGCGAAGAACTTCTTGATCGTCGACGACAAACTGGTCTCCCCAGCCTGACAGGGCTAGGCGAGTCATCTCTAATCTCTGCTCCGGCGAAGGGCCCTCGACTTTGACTTTCAGTGGGTTGGCGGCAGCCGGTACAATACGAATTTCATCTAGGCCTGCTTTTTTAATCACTGTCTGCAGGCTATTGAGGTGTCCCATGTGTGGAGGGTTGAAGCTTCCCCCAAAAATTCCGACTCTTGTTCCCTTAATCATCTCACCACCTCGTCGTTGTCATTGTCTTTGAACAAAATTTTGCCGATTTCAATAATCAACTGATCGACATTTTTTCCTGTTACAGCCGAAATGACCAAAGGTTCATAACCAAGCTCTTTGCGAAAATCGGCCTTCACTCGGTCCAAGTTCTCGGACGTGAGAGTGTCTATTTTATTTAAAACCACAATCTGTGTCCGAGTGCTCAATTCAAAAAATCCTTCTTTATTTCGATTAGCTTCGTCATACACTTTAAGTTCGTTATTG
>PEZR01000130.1:0-2610 GCA_002773975.1 Bdellovibrio sp. CG10_big_fil_rev_8_21_14_0_10_47_8 | reverse complement strand
GGTCTTGAACAGGATTGCTCGATGTCATTCCTGAAATATCCACCACATGAAGAAAAAGTTTAGTTCTTTCAATGTGTTTTAAAAATTGTATCCCAAGACCCACCCCTTGATGGGCACCCTTTACCAATCCTGGGATATCTGCCACCACAAAGGTTTTAAATTCTCCCGCTTTAACCACACCAAGATGAGGAACCAAGGTTGTAAATGGATAGTCAGCAATCTTCGGCTTCGCCGCCGAGATTCTAGAAATTAACGTCGACTTCCCCGCATTGGGAAAACCAATAATTCCAACATCCGCAATGATCTTAAGTTCCATTTTAACTTCAAGCTCGACACCGGGCTCACCCGGTTGGGCGTGTTCTGGAGCTTGATTGATACTTGTTTTAAAAAACCAGTTCCCTTTGCCACCTCGGCCCCCCTTGAGGAGGACAAAGTAATCGATACCCGTCATATCTACCAAGATCTCGTCGTTAGCTACGTTTCGAATCACAGTTCCTGCCGGAACATGCAAAATCATGTCTCCACCGTTGGAACCTGAGCAGTTAGCCCCAGATCCTTGTTGACCATTTTGGGCCGCATATCGTTTGTTTCGTCTAAAATCGACCAGGGAGTTGAGGCCTTTTTCGACCTTCAAGATCAGATCGCCACCTTTTCCACCGTCGCCTCCGTCGGGACCACCTCGTGGAGTCATTGCTTCTCGACGAAAGCTGATACAGCCCTGCCCCCCCTTGCCTGAGGCAATTTTAATGACGACTTCATCAATAAACTTCATTTTCGACCTGTCTGTGTCCTGCGTATTTCGTTAATATCTTTGGTTTCAATAAAAAAAGGAGCCGAAAAGGGCTCCTTTTTTCAATTTCGCTTCCAAATCAAATTCTTAAGCAGCTTTTGGATAAACGCTGATTTTAAATTTTTCTTTAGTGTAGCGCTCAAACTTAACCAATCCTTCAATCACAGCATAGATTGTATGATCACGCCCCATGCGAACATTGTTTCCAACGTGAAATTGAGAGCCTCTTTGGCGAACGATGATTGTTCCAGCAAGAACATGCTGACCACCAAAACGTTTTACACCCAATCTTTTACTCTGTGAATCACGTCCGTTCTTCGTCGAACCGCCGGCCTTTTTACTTGCCATATTTCACCTCACCCCTAATTAAGCCTTCTTGCTTGTTTTTTTAACTGTTTTTTTCGCCGATTTTTTTGCGCCCGCTTTTTTCTTAGCTGTTCCTGTTTTTTTGGCGGCCTTTTTAGGAGCGGCTTTTTTAACAGGTGCTTTTGCTTTTTTTGCGGCTTTCGGCTCTTTGCTTTCGCTAGGAGCTTGTTTCTTTTCAGAACGAGCTGCAATGCGGTTTTTTCTTTCGGCATCAACGTCGATCACGTTCGCTGTTTCATCTGCCTTGGCAGTTTTTCCATCCATTGAAATGGATTTCACAAACAACTCAGTGAAAGGCTGACGATGTGTTTTAAATCGTCGATAGCCCTGACGGCGTTTCTTTTTAAAAATAACTACTTTTTTGTCTCTGGTCTGTTTAGTGACTACAACAGTCACTTTAGCGTTCTCAACTGTTGGAGAACCAACAGCAGCAGTTTCACCACCGACCAACAAAACATCAGTAACATCAAATTCAGTACCTAAAGCATTTTCCAACTTCTCGACCCGAATAATATCACCGGGCTGAACTTTGTATTGCTTTCCGCCTGTGCGAATAATGGCGTACATCTCGACCTCCAAAACTGAGTAAACGAAGTCCCCTTAAATGCCACCCAGCGCATTTAATGTCAACACCGGCCCCATGTTTTTCCACATTCTCCGGTGAATTTCTAACCTCAACCAGTCTCGCTTGAATCCTGTCGGCCTTAAGGCTGGCATCGTCGGTCGTAACTATTTGAAATATATGTATTATTTTAATTCTACCAAAACTCTGGCTAGAGAATAAAGATCTCATATTGCTCAATGTGGTAGGTCGGTTCAATTTTAAAGGCCACGGATTTCCCCGTTTTATTCTCAATAAAGCTGAGAGTTTCCCCCTCAACCTCATAAATCCAATCGACCACCGACTGATGGCAGTGCACCACCACATTGGCCTTTTTGTTTTCAACCAAAATAAGATCTCGCTCCAGCTCGCGGAAAAGCTCATTGGCAATGGTTGATTTGCGTTTATTGTAGCCTTTGCCATCACAATAAGTGCAGGGCTCACACAGGGTTTTGATCAGGCTGGGACGAATTCGTTTGCGGGTCATTTCCACCAAGCCCAACGTAGACATTGAAACGATGTTGGTCCGCGCCCGGTCTTTTTGGAGCTCTTCGTTCAGAAGACCCAGAACCTTTTCCCGATGAGAGTCCTTCTCCATATCAATAAAATCAATAATGATTATTCCGCCACAGTTTCGAATCCTCAGTTGGTGGGCAATTTCCTTAACTGCCTCAAGATTGGTTTTTAAAATTGTGTCTTCGAGATCTCTCTTCCCCACGTATTTGCCGGTATTCACATCGATGACAACTAGGGCCTCTGCTTCATCAATGACAATATATCCACCGGACTTGAGCCAAATCTTACGGTCCATTGAGCGAGAGATTTCAATGTCGATATCATAAAGATCAAAGAG
>PEZR01000014.1 GCA_002773975.1 Bdellovibrio sp. CG10_big_fil_rev_8_21_14_0_10_47_8 | reverse complement strand
ACCATGACTCAAGATACAAGTCCTACAGCTTTGGGGGAGAACCGCCTCCCAAATCTCTGGCGCAAAAGATCTGTGGCCTGTGGTACCTCGGAGACATGATCCCTCAGGACCACAAGATCCCCAATCGGCCGAAGCTGGCGGCTAACTATTGCAACATGATGATCAACAGGAATGCGAATAACTTTTTTAATTTTTTCAATGTCGAAACGAGGTTCTTTCTAAAAGATGCCCGCAAGGTCGCGGACCTCCCCGGCGAATACCATGAAATGAGCTTCAATACGATGTTTTCACTGAGCCATGCCACCAGCGAAAATCTCAGGCACTCGCTGAGCGTTGGCGTCGGCGGAGAGCTTGGAGTTGGTTCCATGATTTTTGGCGGACTTGCTATCGAAGGTGGATATTCGATCTCTCGAGAGCAAAGTGATTCTCGAATGCAGTCCTCATCAGTGAGCTTTCAAAGTGGGCTCCCCTTCACTCAAGAGACTTTGAATTTCCAATTGCAATCCAAAGTATCCGAACGCTGTTTAATTGTTCGTCTCAATCCCGAACAGATAAAAACAGCCAAGTCTTCGACATCGATCATTCTAAAAACTGATCTGGAAAATTCCAAAAAAATCACAGATCTCACCAAGGGCCTGATGATTTGCGATGGCCAGCCGATCAAACGAAGTCTGAACTTCCGAGAATCCTACTATGTTCTCAATCAACGTATTCCGACCGTTCAGCTGATGGATCCGAACGCCAATAGCTCTCGACCATTTTTCATGGCTCTTCGCGGAACCAGCGAATTTCTATCAGCGATGGGATACCTGCAAGGTACACAGTCAATGCCCGACAGCGCCGATCCAGCCCAGGCCGATAGAGACATGTTGAAGCTGACGGAGAACATGCAGTTTCGGTTTCCAACTTATCCAGGACAGTATGTCTTGCCTCCAAAACTCAACGTCCAGGAAAAAGAATAACTCGGCCTTGGTATTCTCGAGGGATCCGAGCCTTTAGAATTTTTAAGGCTTCGCTCGTGGTGTAGCGACTGGACAAATGAATCAAGACAATTTTTTCACATTCCAACTGCGAAAGCCTAGGAATGATTTCATCCAAGTGGGTGTGTCCCCATTTCCGGGCATGCTCAACGGATTTCTTGTCATCAAAATAGGTGGCCTCTAGAAACAGAACCTTTGATTTTCTCACTTCCGGCGCTAAGTCCAAAAACTCAATTTGAGTATCCCCGGTAAAGGAACACTGAATACTTTCCACCTGATCTTGAATCTCACGGCCCTCTCGACGAAGCGCCGCAAGCTCAGCTTGGGAGAGGTTCTTAAATTCTGTTTTCAGTTTTTTATTTTTATGCACCAACGAGTAACCGAAGGATTCAATTCGATGAACCGTCGGAAACACCCGGACCTCATATTGCTGATTCAGCTCAATGCTTTGCCCGGCCGCCACCGGATGAAACTGAAATCGGTACTGATGTCCCTCGATCTTTTCCCAAATTCTCATCATCTCGGTCATCGGTTCAAGCAAGGATGGGGGCAGGTAAAAATCTGGAGAAGGCTCGTTGTGCATCGCCTTTTGGGAAATGATATAGGGAATTCCCGCAGCGTGATCCAAATGCCCATGGGTGATAAAATACTTCTTTAGATGCAGGACAAATGGAAAACCTTGTGCCACATCAAAACAAAGATGGTGCTGGGGCAAAGCCAAGCTGGTTCGAATTCCTGACAAACTCAAGCCCCAGTATTGGATCCCACCATGCTCCCAGGCGCTACCGGCCTCAACGGACATGGATTTTGGCTACAAGATCATGATTGATCCAAGATACGGGAGCTTCCGGCGCCAGGGCATCAGCCAGAATTACCTTCCCACAGGCTTCTAGAACCACTTCACTCAGCGGGGAAGTCAGCGCTTGTTTGGAATCTCTGTGCATATCCCGCAAATAATCTGAAGCCGCCAACATTTTTTCCAGCTGATCTTTGGAGTTGTGTTGCGGCCATTTCTCGAAATCACAATGGCTTCGGATCAAATCCGACATCAGATAAGTTTGTGTATAGTTTAACATGTCATCCATCGTGTGCTCTGGCTTTAGCAAAGACATACAGGCCTCGATGGTTTTTTTCCCCTGAACCGACTGAGCCCCTTCTTTACGAATTGCCCCCAACAACGGATAGAGCGACACCTCCACGCCAGAAAAAATAGCGCTCGAGTTGGTCAAGATCTCAGGACAATTGTACACGCAGGTTTTTACACCTTTGTGGCTCCACTCTCTGGAATAGTCTTCCAGTCTTTTCTTGGCCCACCCCTGCACATAGGGGCTATAGGACTGCCATAGGTAGTTTTGGCCAACAAGGACCTCGGTCCCGTGATAGCCATAGGCCACGTAAGCTGATCGACCACCTTGTTTTTTAATTTTTTCTCGGAGCTCTCCACTCTCTTGAAGCAGGAAAGAAAAAGTCTCGGCGGAGACTTCATAAAAACTCATGGAACAAAGTTGTCCCATCGATGAGTTCCAAAATTTTTCGCTGGAAAGAAACCGATCACCCGTTCCCTTCACGGACCGATTCATCAACGGCATGATGATTTTCGCCCGAGGAACGCCACCGGCCATCAGGTGAGCAAAAAGAACATTCGCCCCTGGTGGGATGTATTGCTCAAGTTCTTTCATGTATGATTTCACTTGTTGGCCGAAACGCTCTCGACCTTTTTTCAGTGATACTTCCAAAGAAGATCGATCCAGTTGAACAGACTCCCATTCCGAGAGTTTCACATCCTTGATGCGATCAACTGGGGACAATCCCTGATCATCAAGCTCCAAATCAAAACCTGCTTCGAGGGGAATATTGATGAATGGTTTTGGCACCTGGGCTGCTTCTTCATCCGTCAAAGCACGAAGAACACCGTCCCTGTCTCGACGACCCACGGTGGACCGAACAATGGTCATTCCCCGCTTCTCGGCCTCTTCAACCAAACCATTGGCGTAGCCTCGGTTAAACAATTCACCAAAAAGCACCAACACATCGCCCTTTTTAAAAATCTCAGGATGTGACGATGCCTCAGAAGGACTTGAGGGGTCTTTTTTCAGCTGTCGGATGGCGTGATAGGGTAAACTCATAGACGAATATTTTTCGCCAAGAACCCGAAAGGGGTCAACCCTTATTTTGGCGATGAATCTTAGCGGCCAAAAAAGTCATCAAGACCAGGCCAAATACGACGAACCTTGGCTTTGGTGCTTTGAAAATGAGTCAGCCAATCAGCCCCAGTTTTTTTATTCCACTGTGCGGCCAACTTTGAAGCAAAAAACAGAGGTGCAAAACCCTGCCCAATAAACTCCCTAGGAGGCTTCACAGCAGTTAACATTTCCGGTCCAAAATAGCTCTGAGAAAAGAGCCGTTCTTTCTCACCAAGTTCACCAATAATCACAATCCCATGAACCTCGCCGACCACGGTTCGGCTCAACGGAAGTGTGGGCTCAGATCCTCGAGCCACGCCGGCAGAGGCCACAACAACCATACCGGACTGTACGATTTTTTTTAAGACCTCCACCACTGGCTTGGTCTCCGCTGTCGACTTTGCGTTCCAATTGAGAAACAGAAAGCTCGACGAAGATCTAGCCGCCTCGATTTGAGCCGGCAAAGTCGCCAATGAGAACTGTCCATCTTTGGTATAGGGGGTGAGGTTTTGTATCGAACAGGAAGAGCAGGTCTTCATTTGCTCTTTCATCAGCGGTGCGATGCGGGTTTCGTAATCAGCCCGAGACTCTGCCGAGATCACCGCCACGGATATCGGCGTCGTCAGGAAAGCATTGGAACTGGCCCACAGAGTGGAAAAGCAGCCCAAACAACAACCCAGAAATACCGCAACGAGAAGGATCCAAACCTGGGTCATCCAGTTTCCAAAAAATGTCTTCATTTAATACCCTCACCGGTTTACTGTCTTATTTGACTCTGGGAAAGCATCGATGTCAAAGTCCATTTGGAATCACCATAAAATCTATTTTTCAGGCGACGAATATTTTCGCGATGTGATCAAGGCCATTCAACAATCACAAAAAGAAATCTTCGTCGAGTCCTATATCTTTGATTTGGATCCCATTGGCCATCGCATCCTTACTGCCCTCAAAGCTGCCCAAGAACGAGGCGTTCACGTGCGCATTTTGGTCGATGGGGTTGGCAGTTTTAACTGGATCTGGAGTTTGAAAAAAATCTGCCATGATGGTCATCTGCAGTTTCGCATTTACCACCCCCTGCCCATTCGATCCGGTTTTATGTTAAAGATCTCGTGGAAATCCCTGAGACGCCTGCTGATCTTGGTGAAACGGATCAACAAACGCAACCATCGGAAAATTGTGCTCATCGATCACAAAAAGGCCTTCCTTGGAAGCCTCAATATTTCCCAAGTTCACACCAAAGAATTTATGGGCGCCAAAGCTTGGCGGGATACCGGCGTTTGCATCGAAGGCCCCGACCTGTCCGTTTTACATCGAGCCTGTATCGATACCTGGCGAAGTGCTCGCACTTTCTCTTTGCTATCGCCCAAAAAGTTACTCCGAGTTCGCTGGAGCCTGAAACAAGTCCACGAAAAACCTCTTCGTTTGAATTCTTCCATGCGCTGGCGTGTGCGCCTGCTTCGTGACCTCAATCGTCGAATGGCGGATGCAAAAACTCGAATTCTGATCACCAATGCGTATTTTGTTCCTCGGCGTTCGATTCTTCGTTCTCTGACTCGGGCTGCCGAACGGGGGGTTTTTGTTGGCATTTGCCTGCCTGCAGTGACTGATGTTCCGATCGTTCAATGGGCATCACGTCACCTTTACCGTCGACTCTTAAAGGCGGGAGTGCATATTTATGAGTATCAAAATCGGGTTCTCCATGCCAAAACCTTAGTGGTGGATCAGTGGGCGACTGTTGGCTCCCACAATCTGAACCATCGCAGTCTCATTCATGATTTGGAGGTCGAAGTGGCACTGACGGAACCTGATTGGACACACCCACTCATTGTTCAATGGGATGAGGATATTCGCCATGCTCGCGAGATCACGATGAACGATGTTGGGAAAGCAACCTTTGTGCAACACTTTTTGGCCCGACTTGCTTATTGGTTTCGGTACTGGATATGAAAATCCGCGTCCTCAGCTACAACATCCATAAGGGTTTTAGTTTCTCTGGATGGGATTTTACTCTGCACACAATCAAACAAGCTTTGCAAGAAACCAAGGCCGATATCGTGCTGCTACAAGAAGTCGTTGGTGAAAATCATCAGCTCCGCAAAGCCGTTCCCCAGTGGCCCACGGAGGCTCAGTTTGAGTTTCTGGCGGACACTGTTTGGCCCCATTACAGTTATGGAAAAAATGCCGTCTTTTCGCTGAGCCATCATGGCAATGCTATTCTCAGTCGCTTTCCGATCATTAAAGAAGAGAACATCAATATTTCCACCAACCGATG
>PEZR01000016.1 GCA_002773975.1 Bdellovibrio sp. CG10_big_fil_rev_8_21_14_0_10_47_8 | reverse complement strand
TCTTTGAGGCGCATGAACAAACAATTTTCAGGAAAAAAAATGACATCTGCCTTTTCAATCGGTGCGCAGAGTTTTTCAATTTGCTGAAGATTGGCCTCAACATCGTCAACCGAAGTCATCTGACAGAGGGCAATCTTTAGATTGGAACTCACTTTACTCCTCCGACGAGGACACTCGAGAATCGCTGATGTCTTTGCACTTCCAAGAAGCTTTTTCTAGATTGATTTTGATGTTGCCAAGAATTTTCCAGCAACCGGCCGAGTAAGTCGATTCACTGACCACTTTGTCTACACCTTCTTTGGTGTACATGGTTTTGCATCCACCCTCGTCTTTTTTCAAAACACGCACCGTTCGAACAACATCTTTATTTTTACAGATCAGATAGTTGGTTTTGCTGGTAACACCACCGTAATCCACAGTCGGAGTTTCCGATTTTTTTTCGACAGCGGGTTTGTCCGCGGTTGCTGCCGTCGATGGAGTCTGCTCTGCAAAGCTGGTGCAGGCAAAAAGAGATAAAATTAAAATCAAAATACGATGTGGCATCATAGCCCCCTCAAATATCTTGCCATCTTTCTCGCCATTTTAAAAACGGCTCTTTTTGAGATCCCCTGAAGACGACTTATGACCAGAAAAAAACCCTTCGTAAGATCAGTCCAGGTCCAACAAACAATGCCTCAAAAACGAAAAAGCCCTACTTTGGGCAGGGCTTTTTGATCACTCATCAGAATATAAAAAAAAACTACGCTGTCTTAGACGCCGCTTTCTTTTTCCCTGCTGAAGTCTTTTTACCCTTTGCCGCAGGAGCTGCTTCCACCAAAGCGACGTTGGAATAATCCATAAAACCTTCGAGAGTTTTCATTCCGTCTTTTTTGTCGAAATGAGATTGAACACGAACACCTTGAACTTTGATTTTCATGGCTCGAGAGCTCACGGCCAAAACAACGCCTTTTTTGCCTTTGTCTGCGCCGGCGACCACTTTTACAGTCGCGCCTTTTTTGATTTTCAGTTTAATTTTTCCCATGAATCCCGCCTATTTCTTCTTTGCAGCCATTTTGCGACGGATGCGATTTTTTACGTCAAGAGCCCGTTTTGAAAGAGCTTTTTCTTCTTGGTTCAAAATAAAGGTGTCAAAACCGCCCATATGCTCCATGTCGCGAATGGTGCTGGTGGCAATCTGCAAACGAACCATTTGGTTCAAAATACGGCTAAATATTCGTTTTTTTTGAACATTTGGCTGCGCGATCTTCTTTGTCTTGATGTTTGAGTGGCTCACCAAGTTCTTCACAACGGGGCCTTTTCCAGTTAACTCGCAACGACTCATCTGAATCCTCCAAAAATAGTGCAGCATAGAGAGCCGCAAACAAAGTTAGGTGTCTAACGAAAAAGATGCTTGTTGGCAACCCCAATTTACAGTATACCCATGAACTCGTTAAAAATAATGAAGAGGAATGCAGATGAAAAAGAACGCTCGAGCAAAATACCGTCAGGAATTCAGTGGTGACCACCTTTTTGATTATAAAGATCCAATGAGCCTCACTCGCTTTGTCAGTGATGGTGGAAAAATCACTCCTGCCCGCATCTCTAAATTGAGCATTGCTCAACAAAAACAAGTGGCTGCAGCTGTTAAAAAAGCTCGTAACTTGGGACTGTTGCCAACAGGAACTTCTGCTTACGATACTTTCCACAGAAGTGACTCTATCTCTCCAGTTCCTTTCGAAGCTTAAACCTAATCTCTGAAAGATCTAGACACTAAAAAGCCGAACTTCAAAGTTCGGCTTTTTGTTTTTCTCCAGCAAGCTAAGGGAACCTACTGAGCCTGCTCTTGCTCTCGTTTGGACTCAAGATACGAGTCTGCGAAAAAGCACACCATCATAAGGATAAAGATATTGTTCGAGGTCTTGTGCAATTCGGGGCCGCTAAAGCCCAGAAACTGAACTTGATCAAAAGCTATGTCCCAGTGCCACAGGCGTAAAATGAAAATGGGTAGAGCACTGAAAATAAAAAACACCAATACCCCCCAAAACGAGGCGTGTTTTTTAAAATCTGGATAACGAGTTTCCCAGTACAAAATTCCCAGGCTGCTCCCGATGAACAAAAACCCCGCGACCACCGATGCCCATTTGACATCAGGGACCAGGCGGAAAATTCCCATCACCAATAAAATGACCAGTGCTTCCAGGGACAAATAGTTGCGGTATCGATTGCGTTTTTTTGTGATTTTCATTCCTTAGATTTTCCACGATTCTGGACGGCCGTCCAACGACAACGCGACCGGCGAACGCCATTGGCCCATGATTTCGACTAGGCCGCTGAAAAAGATGGCCCAAAAGATGAAATGGACCCCCTCCAACAAGAAATGCACTTTAAAAAGGGGGAATGCATGATCCAGTCTTTGATGAACGAAGTAGCAAATACCGGCCACCAACTCTTAAGCCAGGAGCTTCGGGTCTATGGCCTGAACCCCAGCGATTGGACTCTGATTCAAGAGGATCAAAAACGATATCGAATCCAGTCCAACTCGGACCGCGGATTTTCTTTCTTGGGTTATGCGAGAGAAAAAGCTCACGCTCTTTGCTGGGACCATATCGAGCTTTTCAGTTTATAAATCAGCGCAGGCGCTCGCAGCGCAACGAAAACAGGCTGCGAGCCCAGATCTCTTCGGGGGACAGGGTCTGGTCTGCCTTTTTTAAATAGTCACAGTTCAGGCAGGTCCCATCTTGAAAGACCGCGGCCTCGCCCGGCAGCAGATGATAGGTCGTCAGCCTGAGCTCGCTCCAGCCCTCGGTCCCATAGATTTTTTCGTAAACATCGCGAAGCTGACAGTACAGCGAAAGATCAGACATTTCTAACCAAGCAAATTTCTCCATGCCCTTGTCAGGGGGCTTGTCCCCCCAGGCCAGAAGAATCATCAGTTGCACGCCGTCTCGCAGAGCATTTTTGACCTGAGCGAGCTCCCCGAACGGCACCAGGCACTCTTGCGGAGCTCCCCTGAGATCTCGAACTACTTTTTTAAGCAGATTGAAGAGTTCAAAGCAGCCCCCTGGGCTGTTGGCAATTCGGCAGGATTCGACCGCCCGGGCATAGGTCGCCGGCGCCCGAGATTTCTCGGTGACCTTGGGGAATAGAGCTCCGGCCTGGGATTGCTTAAAGATCTCGATCTGTGGAGTACAGACGGTCTCAGGCTTTTGAATCACGAAAAAAAGAAGAACCCCGACGAGCAAAACCGCCGTCACGAGAACAGGTCGAGGTATTTTTTGAAAAGCCATAAACTTAGTGTACGGACCAAGACCACCAGGGGCAATTGAAGAGATGCGTCATTCGCCATGAATTTGACATTGAACCTGCCCCACCACTATTCTGCTGAGCTTCGAGTCGGGGAGTAGCGCAGTTTGGTAGCGCATCTGGTTTGGGACCAGAGGGTCGCAGGTTCGAATCCTGTCTCCCCGACCAATTTTCTTAGCCCAAGTCATAACCCATAAAAATGTAAACTATGTGTCAAGACGGACCCGTTCGAATTTTGCGAACTCTCGCCGACATCCGTCCAATTTCAAAAATCAAAACTAATTCCCCTCGAAGAATGGAGGCTTCTATGACCAACAGCGGAGTCCGTGCCCCCCCCCCAACGCCCCTGCGAGTTTTTTTGTTTGATCTGCCTTGAAGCTACCGCCGCCCGCGCCCAGGGAAAGAAAAACTATTTTTGCAGTTTTAAAGAATGAGAAATTGTTCCGTCGCCAGCAAACAAGATCAAGTAGTAATTTCCATCGATGGGACTCAAGCCAAAATAAACAGCAGATCCCGCATCGTGGTAAACAGCGTATTCCCCATCGGTCGCAAAGTAAGCATTGTAAGACTGGTCACCCAAGTATTTTGAATAGGGCTTCATATCCATCGTTAAGACGACAGAAGCAGAGTCTGTTCCCACCAGAAGAATTCCTGTTTCCGTTTCAGAGAGGGTGACCTTTGAAACATGGGAGAAAACACCCTTAGACCCTTCAACTACCTGATAACTTCCGACATATTGATCAAAAGAAGTATTTTCCCTCGCGAATGCCAACGATGAGAAAAGAACGAAAAAAGAAATAAGGGGGGCGATGACTTTCATTGGGACCTCTTTCTGTTAGTCGGCTACTTGGCTGCTGACCTATCGCACGTAGGTCCAAAGAGCAAAATAATATATATTCTGTCAGGCTAGCAAGTGTCACTTTTCTGTACAGCCCATTTTTTCATAAGCAAAGTCAGTTTAATCTTCATTCAGGCAGAAGGCCCGATCGACCTGATCTCAGTGGGACCTTGGTCAAAAAAACATTAAACCAGCTGCGATCAACAATCTCATCTTAACCTCGGAGTCTATGTCGAATTATCTCAGGGCGTAAAAATGGAGGTGCACCTGTTTCCGCGACTCGCCTTTAATCCAAACACGGAAGTGAACAGTGATCGGTATGCCGCATCCTGGTTCCGTCTCGCAATTTCATCTTTAGCATCGACGTTTTGCATCTCACCGTTTCGTACGAACATCAGTTTACCTTCATAGGTCATGGCCCTCGAGAGGCCGCGATCTATCAGCGTTACGGTCGATTCCGAAAGATTGATTGCTTTAAGCTTGGCTAAGAATCTGAGCGCTTTTCTTGAAACAATCTCATCTGGCGAGAGGCTATGGCTGACCGCTATTTCGTAGAGGTAGGCACTCAAAACATCGACGATTACGCGATCGCTTCGAGTCAGATATTTCGCCTTCGACATCGATTTCAAACTCTCTAAACGCGCGCTTAAGGATGCGTCATACTTCTTAACAATGCGAAGAAGTTCCTTTTGAGCAAGAGTGGAAACCTCGATATTTTCGTCGAATAAGACAGAAAGAAATAAGTTCAGATCGCGTTGCAAAATTAAAACGTTCGTATAAAGCATTCCATCTTTTCCCGTATACTCAGCGTTTCTCATCTCATAAGTCTCAAACAACAGATGAGACACATTATGAGAAGGTGAATACTCCCGCGCAAAAACACCTTCTCGATTTTCTATCGTTCGATAAACAAAAAAGTCCGCTTCGCGGTCTGCCCGGAGGTCGTTTTCTTGATCGGCCTTTTTAATAACGTCTTTGTATTTGTCAGCGAGTCTAACCTGCTCTGCTAAAATCTTATCTAACCCTGCGAAGGCGGAAAGAAGCATCCTTCGAGAGGCCGCATCTACATGACCCTCTGAATCGTACCGAACTGGATTCAAAATTAAACTTTGATAATCTTGATCGGTGATCTTGTTTGCATCTGTAGCGAAGGATTGCGAAGTGGTAGATGTCAAAACGAACGCGATGGCCCATGTTGTATACCAAGTAGTCAAAACGACGATTTTCGTTCGCTTCTGCATTATGAGCCTCCTCTAAATCAAAACTCTTCACAAATGAACTTGCAATACAGGTTCAATGCAAAAAGCATCCCTCCACGGGCGGTTCTCCCAAGATTCTGTGAGTCATAGATCCTGAGTCAGGTGGCGTTAGCTTGCTAACATGACTTCTCTT
>PEZR01000030.1:3325-5569 GCA_002773975.1 Bdellovibrio sp. CG10_big_fil_rev_8_21_14_0_10_47_8 | reverse complement strand
ATATCGGCTCGAAGCCAGCCAAAAATCTGCAGGCCCTGCTGTTGCTATCTCCATTCTTCGAAAAAAAGAATTTTCCATATGAAGAGGGCCAGGAACTTGGAAAAATCGAGGGATGGGATGTTTTTTTCCCAAGGCCAATCTCAAGGTCAGCGTCGTGCCGACAAAGTGAGAATGAATAATCTGTGGTTGTATTTGTGCCACGAGAGCTCGAGCTGTTTTTAGCCGTTTCCAGAGTTTCCATGGAGCGCGAACGGGGAAATCAAGATTGGCAAAATGCATTTGTGCTCCCGAGTTTTTCCAGAGCTCCATGGTGCTGCCATGACTTGAAGGAACGATGACGTGTACCTCGACTCCTCGCCGAGTCAGTTCAGTGACCTGGCGAGCAGCCCAATCTCCTCCACTCGACGTTTTTAGAACATGCAGGATCTTCATCGGATATTCAGCGGTTTGGCGGGAATTCCCACCACGGTTTGGCCAGAGGCAACATCTTTGGTGACGACAGCTCCGGCGCCAATACTCACGCCTTCACCGACCTTGAGAACTTGCAGAATCTGGGCTCCGGTTCCAATCAGGGTTTCTCTTCCAATTTCAACTCCACCTGAAACATTCACGCTGGGATTTAAAACACAAGCCGCGCCAATGTCGCTTTCATGCCCAAGAGTGCAGGAAAGATTGATGAGAGCAAATTCTCGTATTTTAAGATTCACGGTCCCGACGACGTTTGCACAGATCAAGACCCCTCGCTCAATCGAAGAAGATTTTCTATCAAAGAGCACGTTGGGATGAATAAGTGTGGGCCAATCAAGAGGCCCCAGAGATTTTTCCAAATCCCGCGGAAGTCTGGCTCGAGATTCAGGAGTTCCGGTTCCCAGGATCAGAGCGTCCCATTGATTTCGATTTTTCTCGAGCCAGCTGAGATCGCCCAGAAGGCCACCTTCGAGTCGAGTTTCTGGTTCAAGTTTAGAAATGACATGACCGACGAGCTGGAATTGTGGGGAATTCGAGGCTTGATTGATTTCACGGATCAACCAAGCTACTTCCCGAGCGAAACCTCCGAAGCCAATGATCACAACTCTGCGAATAGACATGCTTTATCCGACCCTTGCAGAACTGAAATGTCTAGCTTTTTTTGTGCAATTCGCGCAAAAAATGAGCGCGTTTTGCTTCCAGTTTAATATTCAGAAATTCTCGGCTTTTTTCCAAGTTCGAGCGAGAAATTTCTCCGAGACCCCGTGGGTTTTGCAGGGCCGCAGCAAGGCAATTTGCCAAGGCTGTGGGATTTTCGGAGGGCACGAGCTGAGAGGACTCTAAAAGTTCGGGGATTCCACCCACGCTGGTGCCAATGCAGGGCAATGCTCGAGCCATGGCTTCGACGAGAGCTCTTGGGAGTCCCTCAGTTCGAGAGGCCAATACAAAAATATCTGATTGATCCAATAACTTTCGAATGGCTTCGCCGCCGGAGACCGCACCAAGCCAAGAGACTTCATTCTTTAGATCAAGCTGATTCGTGAGCTCTTGCATGGCAGTTTGAAAGCGTCCTCCGCCAGCCCATGTCAGATGGCAGGAAATTCCCTGAGATTTTAATTGCGACAATGCTTGCAAAACAATGTCAGGCCCTTTGTAGAGCTGCTCTAGACTGCCGATGCAGATGAATTTCCAAGGCAACTGAAGAGGTCTTTTTGCGAAATCAATGGGGCCTTCTGCGAGATGCTCCGGGCTCAACTCAACATTTGAAACGCCCACCGAATAAGATCTGGCGGAGCTCGGATATCTTTTTTGCAGAAATTTTTGCGTGACATAGGAGGCCGCTTCAGCCCGCCGGACAAGACACTTTTGCCCGAGGGTCAGAAGAACTCGAAGGACCGGACGAAGAGGATGGTGAATACCATGGCTTGATAAAACTTCCCAAGGATCTCCCATCACTTCGACTCCATAGGGCTTCTTTTTGATCCATAAAAGAAGGCCAACGATCATCGCAATGGGGGACGGTAGAGACAGAATGGCGGTATCTGATTTTTTAAGCGCCTGGTTTGTTTGTGTGCTGATTTTTTTCAAGGCTCCTAAGAATTGGCGGGGTCCAAGGTAAGTGGGAAGAGCGATAAAGGTGACGTTATCGCCCGTGGCCTCTCTCCAGTCGTCATCCAGCGAGGAAACCTGATTCACTCGGGCCATTACGAGAACTTTGTCGAAAATATCGAGATATCGCGCCCAATAGGAATAGGGAAAGGCAGTCTTTGTCCAAAC
>PEZR01000030.1:0-3304 GCA_002773975.1 Bdellovibrio sp. CG10_big_fil_rev_8_21_14_0_10_47_8 | reverse complement strand
AAAACGATATTCTGAAGTGATCAATACGCGCACAGCTTCATTCCTTAATTCTCTTATTACTATAGGGGGAGACGGTCCGGATCAGAAACAAAAAAATGGAAGATGAGGAGGAATGAACACCAAATTTTGGACGGCTGCGGGTTCGCTCATAGATTAAGCACAAGCAAATGTTTGTAAATCAACTCAGTTGACTCTGGTAAAAAATGCCTCTAATTTCGATCAAATATTTTCTTGTTTGCGAAAAACTTGGGGGCGATCAAAGAATGTCAAAACTTGGAACTATTTGCAGCCGATGGTTAGCTGCTTCGGGTTTTGTTGTTGGTGCAGTTGGTTTTATATCTATCGTTGGATGGATGTCGCAGACCTTCTTGGTCCTTCAGTTTCGCACGGATTGGACCCCGATTCAGTTCAATACAGCATTGATGTTTTTATTTTTGGGTATGTCTTTGCTTGCCCGCGCCTGCGGACGCCTCAAGGTGACCCGTCTGATCGCTGGTGCTGTCATTGTGTTTCCGTTGGCGACTTTGTTTCAGTATGTTTTTCACGTCGATTTGGGAATAGACCAATTCTTTTACAAAAGCACCATTCATACTGGAGTTTCTCATCTTGGACGAATGGCGCCTGATTCTGCCGTGAGTTTTATCTTGATCGGTCTGAATGTTTTACTGCTTTCCACCAAACGACTGAGGGTGGATGCTTTTTTAGCTGTCGGATTGATTTCTGTCTTTGTTCTGGTGATGAGCATCACCTCGATGACTGGGTATGTCCTTAAGTTTGATCCGGCGGCCCTGTGGGGAAGCTATTCGCGGATGGCTCTGCCAACGGCCGTGGGATTCGGTCTGGCATCTTTGGCCTGCATTGGGCGACTCATCGAGGTTCGAGGAGAAGAGTATCGGACGAGTGTGATCGCGGTGCCCCTGGGGGTCGCTGCGGGGCTCTTGCTTTTGTCTCTAGTTCTGTGGCAAGTGGCCTTGAACCATGAGTTCAAGCGAGTTCAAGAGGAGATTCGTCTTCATGGCGAAGCTTTGACCGATCAGATCCAGAGTGGGCTTCAAGAAAGCTCCTTGTCCCTGCAGAGAATGGCGGCTCGTTGGAAAGCGCAAAGCCCCACGCCTGAAAGATTGTGGCGCCAAGATTCTCAGATGTACAATCTTCATTTGAAGGGCTTTCGTGCCGTCAGTTATGTTGATCGAAATTCGGTCGTTCGTTGGGTAGAACCTCAGGCTGAAAACAAAGAGGTGGTTGGATTTCATCTCGATTCTGAGATTCAACGAAGGGTATCTTTTCGTCAGGCGGAGCGGACGGGTTTGCCGGCAGTGACCAAGGCATTGGATCTGAAACAAGGCGGCATCGGACTGTTGATGTTCGTTCCTTTGTTTGATGCTAAAAATAAATTCGATGGGACGATCTATGCCGCGATCAATTACGCGGGATTTTTTGATCAATTTCGGCGCGCTGGCGGCTATCTGATTCGTATCTGGGAAGACGGAAAGCTGATTTATGAGCGAGACCCGGGGCGAGATCTAGCTCTGGGAATTTGGGAGCAAAAGGTCAATCTGCAATGGAGTGGTATGAACTGGGTCATTGGGGTGACTCCGCTTCCGGTGACCTTACAAAGCACCACCAGCTTAGTTCCCTCTGCAGTTCTTTTGATAGGCCTTCTCATTTCAATTTTGACTTCGGTTCTGTGCAGCCTCTATTTGGCCAATCGGGAAGCCAGAACTCAAGCTGAAGCCGCTACTGTCGCCAAATCTGCATTTTTGGCGAACATGAGTCACGAAATCAGAACCCCGCTCAATGGAATTATTGGTCTTACGGGTCTATTGCTTGAAACCTCAATGACGGCTTTACAAAGGGATTATATGCAAGGGGTTCAAAGTTCAGCCCACTCTTTGCTGACACTCGTGAATGAGGTGTTAGATTTTTCCAAGATTGAAGCGGGGAAGCTAGAATTCGAAGCGGTTGATTTTCATCTTGATCAGTTGGTGGCGGACTCGATCAGCGTGGTGTCTTTGTCTGTGAAGCAAAAAGGGCTTCTTGTCTCGAAAGATATCGATCCGGAGTTGCCTCATTGGCTCCGTGGGGATGTGTCCAAAATAAAACAGATTCTCATTAATTTATTGAGCAATGCCGTTAAGTTCACAGACAAGGGGGAAATTCAAGTTCTGGTTCAAAAGATCGGTGAAACGGCGGAAGCCGCGGAAATTCGTTTCGAAGTTAGAGACACCGGTATTGGTATTCGCGAAGAGGTTCAGGAAGGTATATTTCAGGCTTTTCATCAGGCCGATAACTCTACCCGCAGAAAATATGGTGGCACGGGATTGGGCTTGTCGATCAGCAAGCAATTGGCAGAGAGAATGGGGGGGCAGATAGGCGTTCGCAGTCATCTGGGCCAGGGGTCTGTATTTTGGTTCCAGCTGCACTTAGAGAAGGGAAAAGAGGTCTCACATTTTGATAAAAGCTCATTGCCGACGGGAAGTTTTCCGTCGGAAACCAGGGTGTTGGTTGCGGAGGACAATATTGTCAATCAGAAGGTCGCCTTGGCTTTGCTCAAACATCTTGGCTTGCGGGCGCAGGCGGTTGGCAATGGCGTCGAAGCTGTGGATATCTTGAGCAGAATGTCTTTTGACTTGGTCTTGATGGATTGTCACATGCCCGAGATGGATGGCTATGAGGCCACAGCCAAAATTCGATCCATGGGCAGTGAGAAAATGAAAGAACTGCCCATTATCGCGATGACTGCCAATGCGCTGCAAGGAGACCGTGATAAATGTCTGGAGGTTGGAATGGATGATTACCTTTCAAAACCAGTTGACCCTGGCGAACTGAACCGCATTTTGATGAAATGGATTGGGGTGCATCGTGGTTAGGGTTCTGGCAAAAATCAATCAGATGAAAGATCTCTATGGGGATGATTTTGTGACGGACCTTTTGGCCGTTTTCTTGGAACACACTCCGAGATCAATCTCTCAAATGGAAAATTTCTGGAAAAGTGGCGATTATCAAAAACTTCGCATGGAGGCTCACAGTTTAAAATCCAGCAGCTTAGCGCTGGACTGTATTTCCTTGTCAACTTTGGCAAGGGATATCGAAGAGACTTGCTTAGGGGGATTTTACGACCAAATCCCTGGTCTGATTCAACAGATGTACAATGCCTTTGAACCTTTGAGAATTTTTCTGGGTCAAGAGTTAAGCTTTCGCCGCCGCGACTAGAGCTTTCGCAAACAAAGACACCGAGCTAGAGACCGCCGAAGGTCTGTGTGGTCATTTCAGAATCCATTTTCTTCCCTATCTTTGCTAAGAT
>PEZR01000002.1 GCA_002773975.1 Bdellovibrio sp. CG10_big_fil_rev_8_21_14_0_10_47_8 | reverse complement strand
CTTGAAAGAGGCTCAGGGTTTGGGGGATCTCTTGGTGGTCGGGGTCAACTCCGACGCCAGTGTTCAGCGCCTGAAGGGCCCGACTCGTCCCATTCAAAAAGAAGAAGATCGTGCCGAAATTCTTTCGTCCCTGATCTACGTAGACTTTGTTGTTCTTTTCACCGAGGACACTCCCGAAAAACTGATCCACTTGGTAAAACCAAATGTCTTGGTCAAGGGTGGAGATTGGCCCCCCGACAGCATCGTCGGCGGCAGCTTTGTGCAGTCCTACGGCGGCCAAGTCAAATCTCTCCAATTCATCAACGGCAAATCCACCACCAGCCTCATCGAAAAATCCCAACGTTAATAAGTGACTTCCCTTCTTTGGTAGCAACAATGCGTTAAGCATCTATTATTACAAAAAATTGACGCGCTATTGCTACCAAAGAAGGGAAGTCACTTATTAACTTAGAATCGGAGGCCTAGTTTGGCGGCATAGACGGATTGAGAATAGCGATCAAGCTCAACGGCAAGGAAAATTTTTTGGTACCGAGTGCTGATGCCCGCGATGTAGTGCGGTTGAGTGAGATCCGTCTGAGCTGTCTGTTGATCATCAGTGACCCCGTCAGCGCCCCCCACAAAGGTAGCGATGCAGCGACCTGTCCCCAGTCCCGTGTACAGCGTGACGTCCTCGACTGTAAAGCCGGCAACCAGATCTGCACCCTGTGATTGTGTGCGGATTTTGTTTTGATAATTAACCGAATTTGCATGGACCACAACACTCAGATGGGCCGGCAAATATTCGGCCTCGTAAAATCCCCAACGCAATTGGCCTCCGAAATTAGAGACCTCCGTACTCTCCGTAAATGGTGAAAACTGAACAAACAGATCAATGTTGTTGTATATCCCCTTCCCAAAGGTCAGCAGCGAATAACTGGTCTCCTGCGCTGCCTGAGGGCGATTTCCCACTCGGTTCAAATCCCCCGTTGGAATGACCTCGACAGCATAACCAATCTCGATCCCTGAATATCCACCAAGGGGGTAAGGGTTTCCCAAGATTTTTGAAGAGGACGAAAAGCCCAAGATCTCAGTGACCTTCGCTCGATCCGAAGCCGTTAGCTGACTTGGTAAATCCAGTGCAGCCAAGGCACTGGAGTTATAAAATCCGAGAAAGATAAAAAAAACAGCCGGAACAGAAATTTGCATTCCATTAGGATACTGTATTTACGCCTGATTTAAAGCTTGAATGCTATCCAGCAAGGCCTGAGCTTGACTGGCCAAGGTCGTGTCCGATGATTTGATCAAGAGCTGCAGCGCTGGAATAAAAGCCTTCAGGTCCGCCGTGGAACCGACAGGAGTTGATCCTGGACTTCGACCATCACGCCCAGAACCAGGCGTTGGCTCTGTATCTCCGCCAGATTGACCAGCGGTCCTATGCGAAGCCACAGCCACAGATACAATCTGCGCCGCCATTTTCTGCGTATTGGTGTCCGTACTGCCCAAAGCCTGAGTTAAAACTCCGAAACGAGCCGGATCTGCGTACTGTTTCAAAACTTCATATATTTTTGCACGAAGAGCTTCTGGTGTTTTTTCAGTGTAATGTGCAGTCAACACTACAAACGAACCCAAGGAAGGATCTGCCTGCAACAAGTAAAGTGCGATCTGTTGCTGGTCCCCTTCATTCGAGGACAATAGCTCCCCCGAAATTTGGTAAAAAGAAGCCGCATCAATTTCTTTTTTCCGATAGGCCTGATAAAAATTGCTGGCATTTTTCTGCGTTGGCTCTGCCATCAACAGAGCTCTCCACTGAGTCGCTGTCAATTTGACCTCGTCAACAACTGTCGGTGTCGTTTTTGCGGGCTCTGAAGTGGTCGTCGGTGGAGGAAGTTCAGCAATTTGTCCATTTACATTTTGTATGTCTGTGCCGTCAGAAAATCCAGACATCGGCGAAGCCCCATCAGCATCGGCCAATCGAACATTCAGCTCTCCCGCTTTTTTATTTTTATTTTGCGCCGTCTTTTTAGATTTTTTCTTATTTTTTTCATCCGCTTTTTTCTTGGCATTGGCAGCGGCCGTTGTCACCGGGGCTTTTCCACCAGTGACACCCTGTTTTTTGGCAGCCTCTGCATGGTGCTCTTCCCAAACAACCTGGCGTTGAGAAATATCATAATCAGAACCGAAATTTTTGGGTCTTGGCATCTCGTATGAAAGATCCTCGGTCAGTGGCGATTCCACGGTCTGTTCTTTCCATGACTTTTTCAGAGTATAGAATGAAAGGGCCACTAAACTCACCATGATGATGGCTGGCCATTTTGATTCAAAGAGATTTTCCATAAGACACCTCAACCATGTACAAAGCAGGGGCCGTGCCAGCCCTACTGAAATAGGTTGAGGTTTCAAGGTCTTAGACCGACTAATCCCTAGTCAGCTGAACAGAAAGAATTGGCAAATCTCACTCTGATTCACTCTAGAATTAGCCTGGGATTTGAGACGCAAGGCCGTCTCAAAATGAGATGGGACTACAAACTCGTCTCGGCGTCTTTGCGTTGTGGCAAGCGGATCGCGACGTCGAGGCCGTGGGATTGGGCTTTGATGGATTGGTTAGGATTCTGAACCACTCGTTGTTGAAGCTTGCTAAAAATAGGTTCGCGGATCGCCAAGTGATTGTCTTGCAACACACACTGGCGTGCTAATCTTTGTTCAATATTGATCACCACAGGGGCCTTCATATTTGCTGTCATTTGCACGGGATCATCAGGAATCGTGATAATGCAGAACAAACGAGTGCCCTCGAGATTGGGCTTTTTAATCGCTTCCAGATCGCTCTTCGCCAAAGTGATATTGTATTTCTCAGAAAAGAGCTCTGGCTCTAGTACGGGGAAAGCAATCGATGGCTCATCACAGCTTTGTAACCAGGCGAAAATGTCGTCATTGGGATCATCCAAGAGTACAAACTTTTTCAAGTCCGCAAACCCCAAAATTCCATCAGAGAATGTCAGCAAGTCACTGGCTTGAAATTGAACCTGACCAAAACGCGTTGTCTGTATCAAAATATCTTGGCTCACTGGACCCCCTCTTCCATTACAGGATGCACCTGACTCTAGGACACAGCAAGACAAAAAAATGGGTGAATTGAAAGAAAAACTAGACCTATGGCGAGAGCAACTGATGCTTTGCGAAATATAAAGATAGGCTGAAAACCTGCGGCCTTAGAGGCTTTTAAGTCTTCAGCATTTTAGAAACTGAGCGAATTTTATCGGGTTGTGCCGACGCGGACTCTTTGTTGGTGTCCTGAATGGCTAGATAAACTTCTTCGCGATGGATTTTGGTTTCCTTGGGAGCTTCAATCCCCAAGCGAACCTGCTTGCCTTTGATCTGTACCACACGAATTTTTATGTGGTCATCAATGGCAATGCTCTCCCCTAACTTCCGTGTAAGAACCAGCATATATGCTCCTAGTGAAACTTCCTTGTACATAGCTATCGGTCAGACCGAAGCGGAACTGTAGCTATTATTTCTATCGAAGAAAGTCAAGGAGACTCATGTTCATAACTTTGCCTGAGGTTTCAAGCGTGGCCTTGAGTGTGCTGTCAGTTTTGTTCATGTCACTGACAACCTCGAACAGATCGGCGTCCTCGAGCTGCGAGGCTGTGCCCTTTTGGTCCAGAATGGACTTTTGGAGGGAATCGTAAGCTGAATTCAAAGAAGTCACCCGAGAGCCCACCTGGGCGCGGGTATTCACGACCTGAGTCAGAGCTGCGTCGAGCTCATCCACGCTGGACTGAACCTCGACTTTGTCATTCGTCTTCAGAGCGATTTCAAAATTGCGGAGAGCATTGAGGATATTTGTGCCCTGAGAATTGCTGTCCGGCACCGAGGTATAGGTCAC
Source organism: Bdellovibrio sp. CG10_big_fil_rev_8_21_14_0_10_47_8 (assembly GCA_002773975.1). Classification (GTDB taxonomy): domain Bacteria; phylum Bdellovibrionota; class Bdellovibrionia; order Bdellovibrionales; family Bdellovibrionaceae; genus 21-14-0-10-47-8. The sequence continues at coordinate 1,670 of PEZR01000002.1, read as the reverse complement.
TTCATCTCGAGTGGTTGACGCCGGACCGCGCAGTGGCACAGCTGCATTTCTATTCATCTCAAGATCAATTTCTTTTTGTAAATCCTGAGCCTGCTGATCGCGAAGCTCTCCAGCGTCCTTAGGAACCTTGCTATTGTATCGAATCAGACCGTCCGCGCCCAGACCCTTACCCTGAAAAACTTTGTCGCCAGAAACATTCATTGCGACAAAGGCATCCTTATTGATCTGTAACTTAATGTCCCCATCATCACCATGATACTCGCCGGAAATGTCAAATGGCGCTGAGTTGGTTTTATAGCCACCAAAAACATAACGCTCGCCCAGCTTCCGATTGGCGATTTGTACGGTCTGATTGTAAATTTGTTCGACCTCGGCCGCTGCTGTTCGCCGAGTGTCGGGACTGGCGCCGGCATCACTGGATTGCTGAATGGCTAACTCTTTGGCTCGAATCAAGGACTCAGTCAGCTCAGATAAAGACTGATCTGTGAATTCCAAAAATGAGCGAGCTACGTTGATATTTTTTTGAAATTGTTTACTGGCGCGCTCTTCAGTTCTTGCCGCCAAAACCCGCGCTGATGCGGCCGGATCGTCCGAGGGCTTGTTGATACGTTTTTGTGTTGCTGCCTTATTCTGCAAATCGTTCATCTCTGTCCTGTTTTTGGACAGATTCTGAGTCACTTGATTAAAGGCCATCTTATCCGCGACACGCATCTAAATTACATCCTCTTCAAATTGAGAATTGTATCGAACATCTCATCTGCTGTTTTGATCACCCGGGCCGAGGCATCAAAGGCTCTTTGAAATTCGATCATATTTGTCGTCTCTTCATCCAAAGAAACTCCCGAAATACCCTCTCGAATCGTATTGAGCTGATTGACGATATGATCTTGAGACTCTCTGGTCTTTACCGCTCGCTGCGCTAAAACACCGATTCTTCCCACCTGCGAGTTGTAAAAATCATCGATGGTGGACGAGTTTCCATCCATCAGCTCTTTACTCTGTAACTGAGAAATCACATTTGCGATGGTATTGTCACCTTGGGCACCCGGCTTGGCCCCGGCTGCAATCCGATTCACGTCGTTGACGATTTTGTCATTCACTTCAATTCGTTCTGCCGCCCCTTCAGGCCCCCCGGAAAGATCAAAGAAAACTTCACCCGGTCGCGCGCTGCGATCAAAACCCTGGACGTGAACTCGGTTGACCTGGTCGGCCAAGTTGTATGCGATTTGATCCATTTTCTCTTTGAAATCTGGAATAACCTGATCTCTGACCGCCAAAGCTCCGCCCATGCTGCCACCACGAATACGATCCGTGATCCGAAAAGGCGGCGTACTTTCATTGGGTTTAAAATAAACATCCACCCTCTGAGTCTTGGGGTCGATATGCGTTTGTAATTCATAATGGTCGTAACCAGAAACAAGAATCGCATTTCCAGCCGTGCTCACCGTCACCAGGCCGTTGGTTCCCTCGGAATAGTGAATATCGATCTTCTCGTTGATTTTTTTGAGCAACAGATCTCGTCGATCTCTTTGATCATTGGCTGGGATTCCCTGCACTTCGACTTCCGCAATTTTTTCATTGAGAGAGGCTACCTCACGGACCATTTTATTGACCTCTTGAGTTTCATTCACTACTCGCTGATCAACATCGCTCTGTACACCCACCAACTG
>PEZR01000144.1 GCA_002773975.1 Bdellovibrio sp. CG10_big_fil_rev_8_21_14_0_10_47_8 | reverse complement strand
GACGATTAAAAATCACATCCTCGACGTGCTGACGAAGCTCCGGATCAATCTCTTCATAGACCTCGAGCATGCCCGCATTGACGATGGCCATATCCAGACCAGCCTGAATTGCATAATACAGAAATACCGAATGCATGGCCTCACGAACCCGATCATTCCCTCGAAAAGAAAACGATAAATTGGACAAACCACCACTGGTCAGAGCACCGGGGCATGCCGTCTTGATCCGTCGAACAGCCTCTATAAAATTGACGGCATAGTTATTGTGCTCCTCAATGCCCGTCGCAATTGCCAAAATATTGGCATCGAAAATCAAATCTGTTGGACTCAGTTCGAGATCCTCTGTCCAGATTTTATAGGCCCTTTGGCAGATCCGAACCTTTTCATCCACAGTGACTGCCTGCCCATTTTCATCAAAAGCCATCACCACGCAGGCAGCACCATATTTTTGAACCAAGCGCGCCTGTGTTTTAAAAGCCTCCTCGCCTTCTTTCAACGAAATGGAGTTCACGATCGCCTTGCCTTGAACACAACGAAGACCCGCCTCGATCACTTCCCATTTTGAAGAATCAATCATAAATGGAACGCGCGCAATCTCTGGCTCTGTTGCCAATAGATTTAAAAAATGTTCCATCTCAGCTTTGGAATCCAGCATCCCCTCATCCAAATTGATATCGATGACGTTGGCTCCATTTTCGACTTGGCTTCTGGCAATACTCAGAGAGTCCGAATATCTTTTTTCGCGAATCGACTTCGCAAACCGACTAGAACCAGTAACATTCGTCCGCTCACCAACAAATAAAAATGCCTGTTCCCCACCCGTTGGACGATTGAGTGGCTCCAAACCTGAAATTGAAAACTCTGGGTTCAGCTGGGGACGCACTCGAGGTCGAATGTCCCTAATTCCTTCCATGACAGCAGTAATGTGCGCAGGAGTGGTGCCACAGCACCCACCAACCACATTAACGATGCCCTCCTGAGCGAACTTTTTAAGTTCAAAGGCCAACATTTCTGGAGTCTCGTCATAGCCCGTTGGAGCCAGTGGATTCGGCAAGCCCGCATTGGGATAACAACTGACAAAACAGTCCGCGACCCGAGATAGTTCCGTCATAAATGGTCGCATCTCTCGAGCACCCAACGCACAATTAATTCCCACCGACAGGGGTTTTGAATGTTTGATTGAATTCCAAAATGCCCCAATATTCTGACCGGACAAAGTTCGCCCGGATAGATCCGTGATCGTCACCGAGATCATGAGGGGAATTCTTTCTCCGCGCTTTTCCTGCACACTCTGTATGGCCCAAAGAGCCGCCTTGAGATTCAATGTATCAAATACCGTCTCAGGCAGAAGAATATCGACACCACCTTCGATCAAACTCAAAACTTGCTGTTCATATGCCAAGGCCATTTCTTCGAAACTCGCCGCACGAAAGGCCGGATTGCTGACATCTGGACTCAGACTCAAGGTACGATTTGTTGGGCCCAACGCACCGGCCACAAAACATCTTTTCCCAGTCTCTCGAAAAAATCGATCGCACTCTTCTTTTGCCAGCCGAGCCGCTTCGCGATTGATTTCAGGCACAAAAGCTTCCAAACCATAATCTTTTTGCGCAATTGTAGTGCCATTGAACGTATTGGTTTCAATGATATCTGCCCCAGCTTGCAGATACTCTCGGTGAATTGCTCGAACCACATCTGGCCGAGTCAAGGAAAGCAGATCGTTGTTGCCCTTAAGGTCCGTCGAATGCTGAGAAAACCGATCACCTCGGTAATCCTTCTCCTGCAGCTTGTACTGCTGAACCATAGTGCCCATGGCACCATCGATGAAAAGAATCTTTTCTTTCAATAGCTTCTCTAACTCAAACCATAGTGGCGATTTTCTAATCATGCTCAATTTCACTCTCGATTCAGTTAATGATTATTTAAACTTCTTTACGATATCAACAACCAATGATGCATCATTCATGACATAGAAGTGGGCGCAGGGAACTTTGTTGGCAAAAAGTTCTTCCACTTGGTCCAAGGCCCATCGTTTACCAATCTCAGCTGCATGGGTAGGATTCTTTAAGATTTCATCTGACAAAGGTTCAGGAATATCCACATAAAAATTCTTAGGGATGGATTTCAACTGCTGAACCGAGCGCAAAACTTTCAACCCGGGAATAATAGGCACGGTGATACCAGCGTCACGACACTGCTTCAGAAAAGACAGATACTTCGAGTTGTCAAAAAACATCTGCGTGACGATATAATCCGCACCCGCCTCTACCTTTTGCTTCATATACTCGATATCTGTTTTTAGGTTTGGCGCCTCAAAATGCTTTTCTGGATAGCCTGCAACGCCCACACAGAAATCCAAAGCTGCTGTCGCCGACATTTCCTCTAGATACTGTCCCCGCCGCAAATCAGTGACTTGAGTCACCAAGTCCTTGGCGTACTTGTTTGATGTTCGATCTTTAGCAATGGGCTTTTGAAAGTTTAAGTAATCACCACACAGAGCCAAAACATTTTCAATCCCTAAATATCCAAGCTCAATCAGCGCATCCTCGGTCTCCTCTCGAGTGAAGCCCTGACAGAGCAAATGAACAACGGTATCAATTCGAAAGCGATTTTGAATAATTCCGCAGATCCCAATCGTACCAGGTCTCTTTTTCATGATCTTTCGCTGAATGCTTCCATCCGCCAATTCATTGTAAAATGCCACCGAAGAATGTGCCGTCACATCAATCCATGGCGGCTCATAGGGAGACAACATCTCAACAACATCAATCAGATCTTTGACACTGCGACCCCTCGGAGGAGGCACAATCTCATAGCTGAAAAGAGGATTTCTAGATTTTTCTAAATGCTCAATAACTTTCATAACTCACACAATCTTTAAAAGGTTTCGCAGATAAAGTCCATAACTCGACTGAGGATATTGCTCAGCCATCAATTGAAACTGCTCACGAGTAATAAAGCTTTTACTCCAGGCGACTTCTTCCAGACAGGCGATTTTCAAACCCTGACGCTGCTCGATCGTTTGCACGAACAGAGAAGAAGATAACATGGATTCGTGTGTTCCGGTGTCTAACCATGCCACACCACGCCCCAAAAGCTCAACCTGCAATGCGCCTCTCTGCAAATACTGCCGATTGAGGTCCGTAATTTCCAATTCTCCTCGCTTTGACGGCTTCAGGGCCTTGGTCATTGCAACGACGCTATTGTCATAAACATAAAGACCCGTAACAGCCCAGTTTGACTTTGGCTTCAAGGGCTTCTCTTCGATGGAAATGGCTTTTTTCTCCGTCGAAATTTCAACCACCCCATAACGTTCAGGATCTTGAACATGATAGGCAAATATCGTTGCCCCATCCGTCCTGGCGCAGGCTTTTTCCAACTGAGATGGAATTTCGTGCCCATAAAAAATATTGTCTCCCAAAATCAAGCAAACAGAGTCTCCGCCGATAAATTTCTCACCAATTAAAAAGGCCTGCGCAATTCCTTCAGGCTTTGCTTGCTCTTGATAGAAAAATTGAACTCCAAATTGTTCACCTGAGCCGAGAAGATCCCGAATCATCGGGAGATCTCTGGGGGTACTAATGATCAAAATCTCGCGAATCCCCGCCAGCATCAGAATAGAAATCGGGTAATAAATTGTCGGTTTATCATAAATAGGCAAAATCTGCTTACTGACCGATTTCGTTGCTGGATACAACCGAGTTCCATTGCCCCCAGCTAAAACGATTCCCTTCATGTGACCTACTTTCATTGCCGTCTAATTTTTTGCCGTGACCTGCTCTATCCATGCTGCATTTTCAAGGTACCACTCTACGGTCATTCGAAGACCCGCTTCAAAACTGCCATACTCTCTTGAAAAACCAAGCTCCTTTTGAGCCTTGGTATCATCGATGGCGTAACGAAAATCATGCCCCGCTCGATCCTGAACAAACTCAATTCCCTCTTGATGACTGCGTCCATCCGGCCTTGGTCGAAGTTCATCCAGAAGCGCGCAAATATTTTTAACCACATCGAGGTTGCTCCGTTCCGAATTTCCGCCGAAACAGTATTCAGAACCCGGCGCCCCCTTAGTCAACGCCAACAGCACTCCCTGACAATGATCACGAACATGGATCCAATCTCGAATATTAGCCCCCGCGCCATACACAGGTAATTTCTCATCCCGCAGAGCTTGAGTAATCATGCGGGGGATCAGCTTTTCGGGGAACTGTCGAGGACCATAGTTATTGGAACAGTTCGTAATAATCGTTGGAAGTCCAAATGTATGAAACCATGCTCTAGCCAAATGATCACTGGCCGCTTTCGATGCTGAATAAGGAGAATTTGGAGCATAGCGTGTTTGTTCAGAAAACTTTCCCACAGCCCCCAGAGAACCAAAAACCTCATCCGTTGAAACATGAACAAAACGAAATTGCTCTTTTCTTTTGGAATCCCACTTGGGCCACTGCGCTCTCACTGACTCCAACAACTCAAATGTTCCGATCACATTGGTTTTTAAAAATGCCTCTGGCCCACGAATGGAGTTGTCCACATGGCTCTCCGCCGCGAAATGAACAACACCCGAAAAGTTATTTTCTTGCCACAAAGATTCTAAACGGCGTCGGTCTTGAATATCCGCCTGAACGAACTCACAAACCTGAGGCTGCAGAAGCGCTTCAAAATTCTCTCGATGACCAGCATAGGTCAAGGAATCTAAAATGGTGACCTGGTACCCCCGCTGCACAGCCAACTCCACAAAGCTGCTGCCTATAAATCCGGCACCGCCAGTCACAAGCAAATGGGACATCAAACACCTCGCGCCGACTGACGCTCCGCCTAACGATTTAATTTCAAATGCCCAGATAATTTACTTCATCTCTGTAATTGAAATCAACTCCTTGGCAGCCGAAAAATTCCTCGATAGAAATAATAGTTCATGTCAAAATCACACTGGACCCTCATTTTCAAAATTGGCATCGCTGCTGGCCTTATCTACTGGCTGACTCAAAGTGGCCGCCTTGACCTTTCAGGTATGGTACTTTTGGCTCATCCGATATTTTTTATTCCCTGCGTCCTCATCGTTGGTATTGGCTTGTTAGCAGGAACAGAACGCTGGAGACTCCTCATGCTGTCTCAGGGGATCCACATTACTCTCTGGCAATGCACCCAGCTGGTTCTGATCGGAACGTTCTTCAACTACATGATGCCAGGCGGGGTCGGCGGCGATTTGATCAAAGGATACTATATCGCGCAAAACTCGCCGGAAAATAAAATGAAAGCCGTGGTCAGCGTCCTCATGGATCGCCTCCTTGGTCTTTTTTCGATGCTTTTAATGGCCATCTCAGTGCTGCTTTGGGAAAGAAGTTATCTCGAAGCCTCGGCGGAGCTTCGATGGATTTTTTATTTGCTCTGCATCGTATTCGTCGGATTTTTGTGCTTCTGGACTGTCGTTTTCTCAAGACGGGTCTACGAATGGCAGATCTTTCGAAGAATTTTGGCCCATTTTGCCGAACATGGATCGGTCCGCAGGCTTTATCACGCCCTGGTAGACTATCGCCACGCCAAAACAACGATCTTACCAGCCCTTGGACTGAGTTTGTTGTCACAAATTGGAGCTGTGTTTTTTTTCTACCTCTGTGGCCAAGCAATGGGATTTGGCGACATCCCCTTTGAAATCTATTTCTTTGTCGTTCCTGTTGGCTTCATAATTCAAGCCATTCCAATTTCGCCAGCGGGAATTGGCGTCGGCCAAGCGGCCTTTCTGTTTTTATTTCAACTGGCCACCCACCAAGAAAGCAGCTTGGGACCTGCGGCAATCACCGCCTTTCAGGTCATCACCCTGCTCTACGGTCTTGCCGGTGCGTATTTTTATCTTGGAATCTCAAAAAAACTGAAACAAGCTCAACAGATGACAACCGCAAAGGGAGAACTTTAAAATGACCTTGTTGCTGAAACAACTTTTTGCTTTTTTTAAGCTGCTTAACTCCGATACCGGAACGAATCAGTTAGCCTTGGGTTTAGCCTTCGGCCTTGTTCTCGGCTTTTCACCAATCCTCTCTCTTCAGGCACTCTTGGTTATTTTCTGCTGTTTCTTCTTCCGAATCCAACTGGGTGCCGCTTTTCTTTCTGCCTTCTTTTTCAAGTTCGTCGCGTATGTCTTTGACCCCGTCTCAGACTATATTGGCAGAAACGTTCTCGAGTCCCAGTCCCTCCGCCCCCTCTTTACGACGCTTTATAATGCCCCCTTGGTGCCACTGACCCGTTTTAATGACTCCATTGTCATGGGCTCAGCTATCATCTCTCTTGCTCTTGTCATCCCCTTGTTTTTTGCATTCAAGATCGCCATTTTTAAGTACCGGGAACAAGTGGTGGCTCGCTACAAACAAAGTAAAATATGGAAAGCATGGGCCGGAACATCTTTTTACAAATGGTACTCTAAATACAACGATCTGTACGGAGCCTAGACTATGAATCAACAAAACATTCCCGCACCCAAAAAGAAAAAAGAAAAAGGCCCCATTCGCACTGAGGCCGTCGTTCCATTTCTAATTGTTGTCCTCGTGACTTTTCTCTATTTTCACTTTCTTTTTGATACCCACCTCAGAAAAGCAATCGAATTTGCAGGCTACCAAATTATGGGGGCCGAGGTTGACGTCGCCCGCCTAGAAACCAGCTTTTTCAAAGGCACTATTCGAATCCAGGGCGTCGAAGTCACAAACAGCGAAAAACCAAGCTTCAACGTGGTCTCCATCGGCGACATTCGATTCGGTGTTTTATGGGACGGACTGCTGCGTGCCCGACTGATTGTCCAAGAAATGGCCGTCGAACAAATTGAAATTGGCCAGCCCAGAAAGACCCCAGGAAGAGTCAAACCTCCTGAGCCCCCCAAAAAACCTGGCGAAAGCGCCCTTGAGAAAGAAGCCAACAAACTTAAAGACAAGGCTCTGGATAAAGTCGAAAAGAACTATGATCAGAACGTGCTTGGCGATGTCGCTGCAATGTTGGGGGGGACTTCTTCCCAAGACCAGTTTGATAAAATTCAAGCGAATCTTCCATCCCAAGCCCTCCTAAAGTCTCTCGAGACAGAATTTCAAGGCAAACAAAAACTATGGGAAGAAAAGCTCAAATCTCTCCCTCAAGCCCAAGAAATTCAGGCGATTGGTGACCGACTGGGAAAAGTAAAAGTTCGCGACTTCAAAACTCCTCAGGAGGTCCAACAATCGCTTCAACAAATCGACGCGATTCTTAAGGACGCCGACAGCAAAGTGAAGTTGATCCAAGCCACTGGTGGCGAACTCGACAGCGACATCAAAAAATTTGATGCTGGGATGAAAGAGCTCGATGCTATGGTGAAAAAAGATATTCAAGATCTCGAGTCTCGATTTCGTTTGCCCAAATTAGACGCCAAATCTCTGTCTCGGAGTCTCTTTTACCCCTACCTGGCGCCTTATCTGAACAAATTTAATAAATACAAAGGCATCGTCGAAAAATATGCGCCCCCCAAACTTCTCAAGAAAAAAGGCAGCGAGGAAGCAGACACCCAAGTCCAACCCCATCCCCGAGAAAAGGGCATAGCCTATGAGTTCGGCCGACCAAACTCTTATCCCCTCTTTTGGGTAAAGAAAATCTCTGTCAGCTCTCAGGCAGGCTCTACTCCGGGGGCTGGAAATATGAAAGGTCTGGTGACAGACGTTACCTCCAACCAAACTCTGGTTGGCAAACCTACCGTTCTGACCCTAGAAGGGGACTTCCCCAGCGATGAAGTCCACGGCTTCAAAACTCAGGCTACCATCGACAACCGAACGCCTCCCTTGAGGGCTTCCTACAAATTCTCCGTTGATTCCTACCCCATTCAGGGACGGGATCTGATCCAATCCAATGACGCCAATATTTCATTCAAAAAGGCCACGGGCTCAATGAACTCTACTGGCCAGTTGATCGGCCTGAGCAACTTCTCATTTGAGCTCAACAACCAGATCAGAAATATTGATTATCAAATCCAAGCACCCAACCCAACCGTTGATGAGATTCTTAAGGCCGTATTTACCGGAGTGCCCGTCGTCACTGTTGATGCCAGCGGGCAAGGCGATCTTCCAAATCTTTCGATGAGTATTAACTCCAACCTGGGACCCGAACTACAACGGGGCTTTGAAAAACAAATCCAGAAAAAAATCGATGAAGCCCGAGCCAAACTTCAGGCCTTCATCAACGAAAAAATCGGCAAAGAAAAGGCCAAATTCGAGGGCGAGGTCAACAAGACCAAATCCCAAGTAGAGGGCCAGGTTAAAAAAGCTCAAGATCAAATCAACTCAGAAAAATCAAAGGGCGAAGCCAAGTCAAACCAGGCGAAAAAAGACGCCGAGAACAATGCCAAAAAGGGAGTCGAAGACCAGGTCAAAAAAGCCCTCGGCCCCGACGGCGACAAAAAACTCGACGACCTCAAAAAGCGATTTGGCTTGTAACAACGACCTGACCCCCAACTCAGAGCCACGGTCAGAGAGAATTCAGATCAACGGCGAGAAAGATCTTGGATAGACCGCGAGAGGCTATGGTTGCATGTCCACGCCTCTCACTACCTACTTTTTAACGAGATCCTTCATAAAGTCCACGGCATCAGGGGATGACCAATTGATGGACCCGACAATCTTTCGAACAAGTTTCATGTCTTTCCCGAGCACGTAAGATTCTGGCAAGCGGTCAGTCCCATAGAGCTCTCCTACCTTGTGCCCCTCGTCCCAGAGAATGTGGATCGACGAATCTTTAGATTCTGGGAAAGACTTCAAAAAAGCCTCGATATCTTCCCGACTTGAATCCTGAGAAACAGCCACCAACTGAACCTCGCCCTTCATCTCTTTTACCAACTGGATCATGGATGGAAATTCCTCCAAACAGGGACCGCACCAAGACGCCCAAAAACTCAAAATAACGGCTTTCCCCTTGAATTGATCTAGATTCACCAGCTGGCCGTTCATGTCGTTCAACTCAAAGGCTGGCACCCCTTCCGTCTCCATTTTATCAAGACGGGTCACAGAGTCCGTAGCCACTGAAGTCTGGCTCTGCTCTCTCCACGCACGAAAACCCAAAAACAAAACGATCGCCATCACCAATGTAACCAATGATGCTTTTAAATATACTCCCACCGATTCCTCCTAGCCCAACTAAGTCGAGAACTGCTTTCTCCAAAAAACCAAGTCCATTCAATCAATCTAGCGCCTAAAATGCAAAAAGGCTCTGTTTCCAGAGCCTTTTTTTCGAAGCAAAAATTTTTGCAAAACAGATTATGCTCGAGCTTCCCGTCGAGATTTCTTCTGGAGCTGCTTCACTGACTTTCTTTTCGCTGCAACCAAAGCTCGGCTCTTTTTAGCCGCCTTTGCTTTTTCTTTGCTCTCAGCTTTTTTTGCATCGCCTTTAGCGGCCTTAGTGGCCTCCTTAGCATCAGCAGCTTGCCAATCATAATCAACAAACTCAAGAAAAGCCATTTCCGCTGTATCACCAGGTCTGCGTCCGATTTTAATAATCCGAGTATATCCACCTGGGCGAGTATTAAATCGCTTTGATAGATCACCAACGATTGTCTCTACCGTCTTCTGGTTTGGCACCCGAGACATCAGCAATCGGCGTGTTGCCAGGTCATCTTTTTTTCCCAATGTAATGGCTTTTTCAACATGTCGACGCAGCTCTTTAGCCTTATCTACAGTTGTTTTGATTCGGCCATGTTCTACAAGAGAAACGATCAGACCTCTTAACAAAGCCTTTCTTGCGTTGAACTTACGACTAAAATACTTAGTTGCTCTTCTATGTGAACTCATATTCCCACCTAGTTACTTGGCTGTTCACGTTTAACAGGAGGTTGATTTGGATCCCAACCTACTGGCGGCCAGCCATCAATCTTCATTCCAAGGCCCAACCCCATCTCAGACAAAATTTCTTTAATTTCATTCAGAGATTTCCGACCAAAGTTTTTTGTTTTCAACATTTCCGCCTCAGACCGCACAACCAACTCTCCGATATAACGAATATTTGCGTTTTTCAGACAGTTTGCGCTTCGAACAGAAAGCTCCAAATCATCAACTGATCTAAAGAGATTCTCATTCAGAGTCGGATTTTTATGATCTCGAGACTCCTCAACAGGCTCCATTGTTTCATCGAAGGTCAGAAAGATCTGCAGCTGTTCTTTCATGATTTTTGATGAAAGAGCTACGGCCTCTTCTGGCTTCAATGAACCATCGGTCCACACTTCCAAAATCAAAGAATCATAATCCGTACGTTGACCAACTCGCGCATTAGAAACACTGTAGTTCACCTTACGAATAGGACTGTGAAGCGAATCAACCGCAATGAACCCAACCGGATAATTTGCATTACGAACCTCCGCTGCATCGTAACCGCGCCCAAAGGTGACGGTGATCTCCGCACTGAAGTTTGCATTGGCACCCAAGGTTGCAATGTGTTGCTCTGGATTCAGAATCTCAATCTGATCATTCCCCTGAATGTCTGCAGCCGTAATTCGACCCGGACCTTTCTTCGCAATTCGCAAAGTTTGAGGTTCAGAGTTGTACTGACGGAAACGAATTTCCTTCAGATTCAAAATAATATCTGTCACGTCTTCCAGAACATCTGGAATCGTCGTGAACTCATGAAGAACGCCATCAAACTTCACCGCAGAAACGGCTGAACCCATCATTGAGCTCAGAAGAATTCGGCGGAGAGAGTTACCCAAGGTAACTCCATAACCCCTTTCCAGAGGTTTAATTGTAAAGCGCGCATAATCATCACGAAGAGTCTCTCGATCAACTTCGAAACCTTTTGGTTTAATCAGATCACGCCAAAAACGGTAATAGTGCTCCTGCATATTTGAATCTCCCAAAAGTGAAAATTATCTCGAGTAGTACTCAACAATCATGTTCTCTTCGACTGGAAGCGTAATCTCTTCTCGTGTCGGAAGATCCTTAACGGTTCCTTTGAATGATCCATGATCCGCTTCCAACCAAGACGGAACAGATCTTCGTGCAACAGATTGAATTGCACTCAAAATCTTGTTCATTTCTCGGCTCTTCTGATCAACCTCGATCACGTCGCCCTTTTTAACAATATAACTTGCTACATTCACACGACGACCATTCACCAAAATATGTTGGTGACTGACCAGCTGCCTAGCTTCACGACGAGAGTTTGCATATCCCAAAGAATATACAACATTGTCCAATCGGGTCTCCAGCAACTTCAAAAGACCGGTTCCAGTTACATCTTTAGACCGGTCAGCCATGTCAAAGTATCTCTGGAACTGCTTCTCAGACAGTCCATAATACCTTTTGGTCTTTTGTTTTTCTCGAAGTTGCAACGCAAACTCTGAAAATTTCAATCGAGCCTGACCATGTTGTCCCGGAGGATATGGTCTTCTTTCAAAAGCACATTTATCAGTGTAACAACGATCGCCCTTTAAAAAGAGCTTCATGTTTTCACGCCGACACAACTTACATACGCTATCATTAATACAGCTCATGATCTTTACCTCTTAAATTCGACGACGTTTTGGAGGACGACAACCGTTGTGCGGAACAGGAGTCACATCCTTCAAAGACAAAATTCTCATTCCAACAGCAGCCAAAGCTCTAATAGCTGGCTCCCGACCTGCACCAGGACCCTTCAAGAAAACTTCAACGGATCTCATTCCCGCATCCATTGCCTTTTTTGCCGCATCTTCAGCTGCCATTTGCGCCGCAAAGGGAGTGCCCTTACGCGAGCCCTTAAAGCCCAGCATTCCTGCTGAACACCATGACACTGTATCACCAGCTGGGTCAGTGATGGTTACAATAACGTTCCCAAAATCAGCCTGAATATGGCAATGACCCTGAGGGACATTTCTCTTTATTTTTTTCTTAACAACTTTTTTATCTGTATTGACTGAATTCACAGGTCATTCTCCATTAAAACCTAAACGGCTTTTTTCTTGTTCGCGATTGTTTTACGTGGACCTTTTCTTGTTCGAGCATTTGATTTTGTTCTTTGCCCACGAACAGGAAGCCCCTTGCGGTGGCGAATACCTCTGAAACAGTTTAAGTCCATCAATCGCTTGATTGCCAAACCAATTTCCCGACGAAGATCACCTTCAACTTTGAACTTTCCCTCGATAACAGCACGAATTTTAGCAACCATTTCGTCTGTCAATGCATCCGTTCTAAGAGAATGTGGAATACCAACCTCTTCGCAAATTTCCTTTGCGCGAGGACGGCCGATTCCATAAATATATGTCAATGCTACTTCCACTCGTTTATTTCTGGGAAGGTCAACACCCGCTAAACGTGCCATGATTAACCCTGCCTTTGCTTATGCTTGGTGTTTTCGCAAATAACTCGGATCACACCCTTGCGTTTAATGATCTTGCACTTGTTGCAAATTTTTTTGACTGATGGCCTAACTTTCATAATAACACCCAAAATGGCTTAAAGACGCCTAACTAGTTAAAATTACTACGATTTATCGATCCTATCCATCGTTCAATAAAGCGCGGTTGGCCAAAGTAGCACCAGGATTCCGTCTTGTCCAGTACTTCTCGAATATTTCTCAGAGCTTTAAAGCACTTCGAACATCAGAAAAGACCTTCTCAGTCTCTTGGGCTCCATTAACCTCTACGTACTTATTGAGCTCCTTATAGTAGTCTCGGAGAGGAAGCGTATTTTCTTCATAGGTCTTCAACCGTGTGACTATCACTTCTTCTCTATCATCATTGCGCTGAATGACTTCACCACCACACAGATCGCACACACCAGCAATCTTAGGAGGTTTAGAGTTGACATGATAGACAGCCCCACACGACTTACAAACTCTACGTCCTGTCAGCCTTTGAAGTAGCTCCTCTCGCGGCACTTCAAGGAAAACAGCTTTTCCAATTTCAAGGCTCCTCTGGCTCAAAATCTTCCCTAATGCCTCAGCCTGAGCCCTCGTCCTCGGAAAACCGTCGAGGATAAAACTATTTCCATTCAAACGAGTTAAAACCTCATCAACCATTCCAATGACGATTGAATCTGGAACTAACTCTCCCTTATCCATATATGACTGGGCTTTCTGGCCCAGCTCAGTCTTTCCCTTAATCGCGGCCCGAAACAGATCTCCAGTTGAAATCTGTACCATCTTCAATCGTTCAACAAGCAACTGTGACTGAGTACCTTTACCTGCTCCTGGGGCTCCAAAAAGGACAATGTTCATTAGTACTGAACCCGCCGACTTCGCATCTTAGCACCCTTTAAAAAACCCTCGTACTTTTGTGTAATCATATAAGACTGAATCTGCTGTGTGGTATCTAGAGCCACGCCCACCAAGATCAATAAGCTTGTACCACCAAAGTAAAAAGGGACATTCGCTAGGCTGATCAAAAGGCCCGGTAAAATACAAATTGCGCTCAGATAGATAGCTCCGCCAACATTCACTCGGTCCAAAACCTTTTGAATATAGTCAGCAGTGCTCTTCCCCGCTCTCACTCCGGGGATAAACCCGCCGTACTTTTTTAAATTGTCCGCGACTTCATTGGGATTAAAGACAATCTCGGTATAAAAAAAGCAGAAGAAAACGATCAGGCCAACAAATAAAATATTGTAAATTGTTCCGCTAGGGCTCAATGCATCCTGAAATGCCTTAAGCCATGGAGTTTGAACAAACTGAGCCATGGTTGCCGGAAACATCAACAAAGAACTCGCAAAAATCGGTGGTATTACACCAGAAAAATTAATTTTAATTGGAAGGTGACTCGCGGGAGTCGCCATAGACTGCATCCCAGCACCGCGTTGGGAGTACTGAACTGGAATTCTTCTCTGCCCGACCTCCATAAAAATTACGGCCGCCACAATGAAAACCATCAAGGCCAACAATGCCAAGAGCACTGCCGAGGACATTTCCCCATTCTTCACCAACATAAATAGTTGCTGAGCTCCGTGCAATACAGACGCTGCAATACCAGTGAAAATGATCAAACTAGCGCCATTCCCCACGCCGCGTTCGGTAATTTGTTCTCCCAGCCACATAATAAAACATGAGCCGGCAGTGAGAGTAATGACAGTCATCAGTTGGAACGGAAGAATCCCAACAATCGGCGACAGAACAAGAGATTTTCCTTCTGGGCTGGTTGAATGCATCAGCCAAGTGCTGATTCCATAGCCCTGCACAATACAAAGAAGAACCGTCGCGTACCGAGTATACTGATTGATTTTTTTTCGCCCAGGCTCACCTTCTTTTTTTAAAGCCTCAAGGTAAGGGACTGCCGAAGTCAAAAGCTGAAAAATAATGGACGCAGAAATATATGGCATGATTCCCAACGCAAAAATTGAGAATTGAGAAAGAGCTCCACCGGTGAAAGTATTGAACAGGCCAAAAATCCCAGAGTTTTGAGCCTGAAAGAAAGAAAATACGGCTGCGCTATCAACCCCAGGGGTTGGGACATGCACTCCGACTCTGTAGATGGCAAGCATCGCTAGAGTAAAGAGAATTCTTTTTGTTAGCTCCGTATTCCTCGAAACATCACCGATAGTTGCCACTATTTAATAACCTCAGTTTTGCCGCCTGCGGCTTCAATTGCTGCTTTTGCTGTGTCGCTAAATTTATGTGCCTGAACTGTTAACTTCTTAGTCAGTTTCCCTCGACCAAGAATTTTCACTGGGAACCGATGAACAATCCCCGCGGCCTTTAGAGTCTCAGGAGTGACCTCACCAGAAAGAGCCTCGAGTTGATGAAGATTTACAACCGAGTACTTCGTTTCGAAATTTGTGTTGTTAAATCCAAACTTTGGAAGTCGACGCATCAATGGAGTTTGTCCACCCTCAAAGCCACGACGAACCTTACCACCAGATCTAGCCAGTTGCCCTTTGTGACCTTTACCTGCGGTTTGACCCAAGCCAGAACCACGGCCGCGCCCCAAGCGCTTTTGATAATGTTTTGATCCCTCAGCGGGAGCTAATTGAGAAAGTAAACTCATCTTCTACCTCTTCACTTCAACGTCAACGAGATGTTGAATTTTGAAAACCTGACCGCGGTTAGCAGGGTTATCTGCAACCTCAACCGACTGATGTCGCTTTCTCAAGCCTAAAGCCGCGATTGTCGCGCGCTGAGAATGAGAACATCGACTAAGACCTTTTTTCAAAGTAACTACAAACTTTTTTGCCATCTTATAACCCTCGCCCGCTCGCGGTCTTTAACTGTTTCAGACCATCTAGAGTTGCACGAACTGCATTGTGCGGATTTCTAGTCCCAACACATTTTGTCAGAATATCTCGCACACCCACCGATTCAAGAACTGCTCGCACAGCTCCCCCAGCAATCACTCCAGTACCAGGTGCCGCTGGCTTCATAATCACCTTCGCCGCACCAAAAGTCCCAATAACTTCATGAGGAATGGTTCCCTCTTTCAGTCTCATTACACGCGAAGACTTTTTAGCTGCTCGACTAGCTTTACCAATGGCTTCTGGAACCTCATTGGCCTTTCCAGTACCGAAACCAACTTCGCCTGTTTTATTCCCTACGACAACAAGTGCTGCAAAAGAAAAACGACGTCCGCCCTTTACAACTTTGGTGACGCGATTGATTGCAACTACTCTCTCTTCAAATTCAGAAACTGCTTTTTCCACCGACATCTCCTTAGAAGTTCAGGCCGCCCTCGCGAGCGCCTTCAGCCAAAGCCTGAACTCGGCCGTGATAAATATATCCATTACGATCAAAAACGACATTTTTAATACTTTTGCTTTGTGCCTGCTTAGCCACTTCCATACCGATAGCCTTCGCTAAGTCCTTGCCGGATTTATCCGATTTCACCATCAAAGAGGATGTCGACACCAATGTATTTCCATTAACATCGTTAATGATTTGCGCATACATGTGCTTGCCACTGCGAAACACACAAAGACGAGGACGCTCCTCAGTGCCTTTGACTGTCTTTCGAATTCGAATTTTTTTTGTCAAACGAGCAACAGTTCTTTGGCTTGTTTTTTTTCTAAATTTCAACTTCATACATTACCTCTATTTACCAGCCGACTTACCAGCTTTACGTCGAATATGTTCACCCGCATATCGTACACCTTTACCCAAATAGGGCTCAGGAGGACGAAAGCCCCGAATTTTAGCAGCGACCTGCCCCACAAGACTTCGATTTGCACCGGAAACAGTGATTCCAGTCTGCTTCTCAACTTTGATTTCAATACCCTCTGGAATTTCAAAAACCACAGGATGGCTGAACCCCAATGAAAGCTCAAGTTTCTTACCCGACACATTGGCTCGATATCCTACACCATGAAGCTCTAAGCCGCGGTGAAAACCCGCCCCAACTCCCGTTACAGCATTCTGAACCAAGGCTCGGTACATCCCATGAAGAGATCTGGCGTCCTTGGATTCAGACTTTCGGGTCAATACAATCTTCTTTCCCTCAATTGCAGCCGTGACTTCAGGTCTCAAAGCAATTTTTAATGACTGCTTGGCTCCTTTAACTACGACTTCGTTCGCCGGCGTCACTGACACCTGAACTTTATCATCAAAATAGACGGGAGATCTTCCAACTCGAGACATATATCACCTACCAAACCTTGCAAATCAATTCGCCACCCAGGTTTTTCTTTTGAGCGTCTTGTCCGCTCATCAACCCTTGGCTCGTTGATAAAATAGTCATTCCAAGACCCGACCGAACTACGGGCACGCCTGTCGATTTCACATAAACACGACGCCCTGGACGGCTAACACGCTCAATCTTACTGATTACATGCTCCCCGTCTTCACTGTATTTCAAATAAACTCGCATAACCCCCTGCTTACTGTCTTTTGCAACCTTGTAGCTACGGATCAAACCGTTTCCTACCAAAATTTCCGCCAGACCAACTCGCAGCTTAGAGGCTGGAATATCCACTTTTTCATGTCGTGCAATTCCAGCATTACGGATTCGAGTTAAAAACTGTGCAATTGTATCCATTGATCTACTCCTACCAGCTGGCCTTAGTTACGCCCGGAAGTTTTCCATCCAGGGCAAGTTGTCTAAAGGCCATTCGAGACAATCCAAATTTTCGATAATTTCCACGGGGACGACCAGAAAGCTCACAGCGAGTGATCACTCGAGATGGAGCTGTATCACGAGGCAAGTCTTGCAATTTCTTTCTAGCCTCAGCTCGATCCTCTTCTGACAAGGACAAATCAATTGCCTTCTCCCGAAGATCTTTTCTATGAGCAAAGTACTTCTTAGACATTGCTTTTCTTTTATTATTTTTCTCAATACTTGCTTTTCGAGCCATACATCACCCTATTTTCTAAACGGCATTCCGAGAGCATCCAACAGCGCTTTACCGTGAGCATCTGTTTTTGCTGTCGTACAAATTGTGATATTCATACCGCGAACTTTTTCTACCCGGTCGTAGTTAATCTCTGGGAATACAATCTGTTCCTTCAGGCCCATATTGTAATTGCCTCGACCATCAAACCCTTTACTTGGCAATCCCCGAAAATCTCGAACGCGAGGAAGAGCCAAGGTGTTCAGACGGTCCAAGAATGCCCACATTTTTTCTTTTCTCAATGTGACCCGAACACCCAAAGCCAAGCCAGCTCGAATTTTGAAATTTGAGATCGCCTTTTTTGACTTAGTAATAACTGCCTTTTGCCCTGCGATTGCCGAAATTTCCT
Organism: Bdellovibrio sp. CG10_big_fil_rev_8_21_14_0_10_47_8; assembly: GCA_002773975.1. Classification (GTDB taxonomy): domain Bacteria; phylum Bdellovibrionota; class Bdellovibrionia; order Bdellovibrionales; family Bdellovibrionaceae; genus 21-14-0-10-47-8. Next base: position 6,031 of record PEZR01000144.1, on the reverse strand, counting down.
CGACTACAGAGTTCAAAACTTTAGGGTTCTGAACAGCCTCGCTAGTGCAAACGCTGATGATAATTTTCTCGAGACGAGGAACTTCCATCACATTATTTAGGGCCAACTGCTTTTGCAGATCTGGCACAATTTCCTTTTGATATTTATTTTGAAGCCGGTTCATGTTTGCCACCTTATAGAACCTCTGGAGCCAGAGAAACGATTTTCACGAATTGCTTTCCGCGAAGCTCTCTTGCCACAGGTCCAAAAATACGAGTTCCAATTGGTTCCTTTGCCGCGTTGATCAAAACAGCTGCATTGTCGTCAAAACGAATGTAACTACCATCAGTTCGACGAAGCTTGTGAACTGTTCGCACAACAACTGCCTTCGCCACATCGCCCTTTTTTACTTTGGCTGTAGGAAGTGCCTCTTTAATGGAGACAATAATAACGTCCCCAATTTGGGCATATCTTTTTTTAGATCCACCGAGAACCTTGATGCACATTACTTCTTTTGCACCAGAGTTGTCGGCTACATTCAGTCGACTTTGCATCTGAATCATATATAACCCCTAGCCCTTAGCTGTTTCTACGATCTCAACCAAAGCCCATCTCTTTGTTTTACTCAAAGGACGTGTCTCGTGGATGCGAACCATATCACCAATTTTTGCTTCGTTCTTTTCATCATGAGCTTTAAATACAGATGTTCTTTTCATGTATTTACCGTACTTAGCATGGCGAACCATTCGATAGATCAAAACGGAAATCGTTTTGTCCATTTTATCGCTAACCACTTCTCCTACGACCTCAATCCGACGACCGCGCTTGTTTTCTGTTTCTGTCATATTACCCTCAATTACCTAGCAACCTTTTGAACCATAGCTGTGTTTACACGAGCCAGGTCTTTTCTCATTTTTCGAATCTCCAAAGGATTGCTCAGCTGACCAATCTGATTTTTAACCCGGGCATCAAAAAGATCTTGGACTAAAGAAGCCTTTTTCTTTTTGAGCTCAGCAACTGACAAATCTTTAATATCTGAATACACCATAAACTACTCCCGCACCAAAAAGCGTGTTTTGAATGGCAACTTATGGGCAGCTCTCAAAAAAGCCTCCTGAGCCTGCTCTTTAGTTACTCCATTCATTTCAAACAAAATTTTTCCAGGCAAGATACGAGAAACCCAAAACTCTGGATTTCCCTTTCCCGATCCCATTCGAACCTCTGCGGGTTTTTTTGTTACCGGAATGTTCGGAAACACTCGACACCAAATTTTTCCACCACGCTTAATAGATCGTGAAATTGCAATACGGCCGGCCTCTAATTGTCTGGCTGTCAACCGGCCCTCTTCAGTAGCCTGAAGACCGAAGTCACCAAAATCTAGATTTGAACCACGGCTAGCAAGACCTCGATTGCGACCTACAAACTGTTTACGGTGTTTGACTCTTTTAGGACTTAACACGACCAGCCTCCTCAACCTCACGAGCAGAAAGAATATCGCCTTTATAAATCCATACTTTCAACCCAATAATGCCGTAGGCAGTGAGGGCTTCTGCTGTTCCATAATCAATGTCAGCTCTCAATGTATGGAGAGGCACACTTTTTTCGTTATACCATTCAGTTCGGGCAATTTCAGCACCATCCAATCGGCCGGAAACTTTTACTTTAACCCCACGAACTCCGCCTTTGATGGCCGCAGCGATGGCTTTTTTCATCGCTCGACGCCAGGAAATACGTTTCTCCAATTGCATAGCAATGCTCTCAGCAACCAGCTGCGCGTCGACATCTGGCTTCCGAACTTCCTGAATGCTCAAGAAAACTTCGTTGGGCGTCAGCTTTTGAACGTCTGCCTTAAGGGCATCAATTCCAGTTCCTTTTTTACCGATAACAACACCAGGACGAGCTGTGTGAATAATAATTTTTACTTTCTTTGCTGCTCGCTCAATTTCAATCTTCGCGATTCCTGCATGCTTCAGTTTGGCCTTCAGATATTTTCTGAGCTTAACGTCTTCATGAAGATATTCAAAATACGCCTGTCCTTTTGCATACCAACGAGAATCCCATGTTCGAATGACACCAAGTCTGAGTCCAATTGGGTTTACTTTTTGTCCCACGAATTACCTCTCATCCAAAGTTACGTTGATATGGCTCATTTTCTTTCGTACCCCAGAGGCTCTCCCCTGAGCTCGAGGGCGAAAACGCTTCAGCACTGGCCCCTGATCGACGCTGATTGTTTTGACATACAATTTATCCAAATCGATCGTCTTTTTATAATCTGCATTCGCTACAGCAGATTCGATAATCTTTTTGATCATTGCTGCCGACTTTTTGTTCAAAAATGTCAGAGTCTTAATGGCCTCACTGACGTTTTTTCCCCGGACTAGATTTGCAACAAGTCGAGCTTTTTGCTCTCCGACACGTGCATATTTTAAGCTTGCTTTGACTTCCATATATTTACCTCAACCTACTTCTTTGCTGCAGAGGAAGCTGGACCGGCTGCTTTTTTCTCTGCATGACCATTGAAAGTTCTTGTAGGAGCAAATTCTCCGTATTTATGACCAATCATATTTTCTGTAACATAGACTGGAACAAACTTACGGCCGTTGTGAACCGCAAATGTTAAGCCAACTGCCTCCGGTAAAACAGTTGAACGACGAGACCAAGTTTTGATCACCTTTTTGTCGTTTTTCTGAATAGCGTGCTCGACCTTTTTCCAAAGGTGATTGTCGATAAAGGGACCTTTTTTTACTGAACGTGCCACGACCTACTCCTACTTACGTCTTTTAACAATACTGGAATCAGTACGTTTGTTATTACGAGTTTTATAGCCTTTGCATGGCTGCCCCCAAGGAGTCACCGGATGGTGACCCTTACCGACGCCCTCACCACCACCGAGTGGGTGATCAATGGGATTCATTGCCATACCGCGAACTCCAGGACGAACGCCTCTCCAGCGTGCACGACCTGCTTTTCCAAGTTTAATATTTTCATTGTCTGTGTTGCCCACCTGCCCGATAGAAACCCGGCAGACTGAAAGAATCAATTTTACTTCCCCAGAAGGCAGTCGCACTTGGCAGTACTGACCCTCTTTCGATACAAGAACTGCACTGACACCCGCGCCGCGAGCAACCTGCGCACCCTTACCAGGACGCAATTCAACGTTATGAATAGTCGTTCCCACAGGAACGGCATGAAGAGGAAGCGAATTCCCAGGCTTGATATCTGCCTTGTCGCTGGAAAGAACTGCGTCTCCAACGTTAAGTCCGATCGGAGCAATGATATACGCCTTGGTCCCATCAACGTAGCCAATCAGAGCGATTCGGCATGTTCTGTTTGGATCGTACTCAATGGCGATAACTTTGGCCGGAACATCGATTTTTGTTCTTTTGAAATCAATCACGCGATAACGACGTTTATGCCCACCACCAACATGTCGCATGGTGATCATACCCGTATTGTTTCTGGCAGATGCTTTTCTCAAAGGTTCTGTCAGAGATTTTTCGGGGGTTGTTTTTGTGATCTCTTTAAAATCAAAACCCGTTGCCCCACGCAAGCCATGTGATCTTGGATTAAAAACCTTGATACCCATGTTTATACTCCCTCAAACAGGGCGATCTTCTCGCCGGCTGCTAGCTTGACGTAAGCCTTTTTCCAGTGAGGCACTTTACCTCGACCAAACTTCGTCACTTTGGCATGTCCACGACAGATACTTGTTCTGACTGACTGCACTTTTACCTTAAAATTCTTTTCAACCGCTGATTTAACCTCAGCTTTATCTGAAGTTAAATCGACTTCGAACACGTAAACACCGACCGCATTGTGGTAGGTATTTTTTTCTGTGACCAAAGGTCTTTTAATAACATGCTTCATGACCTACTCCACTTCACAGCGGCTAACGATAAAGGCCACTGTTTCCTTGGTGATCACTGCAGCGTCGTATTTAAGAAGATCAAATACGTTCAAACCTTCTGCAGCAAAATATTTGTGTTTAGGCAGATTATTGGCAGCTCTTTTGAACTGATCGTCAGATTTCACATCTACCAAAACAGCCTTCGACAAGCCGAAAGACTTTAGGCGCTGAGCCAGTTCTTTTGTTTTGCCGTCTGACTTCATGCTCTCAATAACAAACAACTTTCCTTCTTGATGAAGATGAGAAAGTGCCATTTTCAAGCCCAATTTTTTTACTTTTTTAGGCAAAGCATATGCATAAGAACGCGGAACAGGCCCAAAAAGCTTTGCTCCACCAGGCATCAAAGGAGAACGATTTGAGCCCTGTCGAGCATTCCCCGTTCCTTTTTGTTTAAATGGCTTCTTACCACCACCACTGACCAACCCACGAGTTTTCACCATGTGAGTCCCTTGACGTCGTTTTGCCAATTGCCATTGAACAACTTCGTGAAGAATCTCTTTTTTTACCGGGACTTCAAAAACTTCTTTCGGAAGTTCAACAGTGCCGACTTTTTCTTTTTTCCAATTGAGAATATTTGTCGTCGCCATATCTAGCCTCTCACCAATCTTACCAATGAGTTTCTTGCGCCAGGAACAGGCCCCTTGACCATCAGTACATTTTCTCCAGGGATTACATCAACAACCTGAACATTTCGAACAGTGATTGTTTCATCTCCATAATGACCAGGAAATTTCTTTCCAGGCATGACCCGACCAGGCCAAGTTCTGTTACCAGAGGATCCTGGGCGGCGGTGAAATTTGGATCCATGGGACGCTGGGCCCCCGGCAAAGTTCCAACGCTTTATTGAGCCAGTGAATCCATGCCCCTTGGAGGTTCCTGTCAAATTAACGAAATCACCTTTTTTAAGGCTATCGATAGAAACGGTCGCCCCCAGCACTGTTCCATCCGGAATTTCTTGTCGAAGTTCGCGAACAACCTGAGCGCCAGTTTCAAGACCCGCCTTTTTAAAGTGGCCGACCTCTGCCTTTGAAGAATTTTTCGCCTTCTTAGGAACACAAGCAACCTGAACAGCTGAGTAGCCGTCTTTTTCTTGAGTTTTGATTTGGGAAACAACGCAAGGCTCATAGCGCAGCACTGTCACTGGAATCGCTTCGCCTTGTTCGTTGTAAATTGTAGCCATACCTTCTTTGAAGGCAAACAGGCCGTTTAACTTAAGCTCATTCGAGCCAGTTGTTACTTCTGTAACTTCTTGTGTATCTTCGCTCACACCTTACTCCTATCAGATCGCTGACAGTTTAATTTCAACATCTACCCCAGCAGAGAGGTCGAGTTTCATGAGCTGATCGACAGTCTGCTGTGTGGGTTCTAAAATATCCAACATGCGCTTATGAGTACGAATCTCAAACTGCTCGCGGGATTTTTTATCCACGTGGGGAGAGCGCAGGACGGTATAACGATTGATCCGCGTTGGCAAGGGAATTGGTCCCGCAACTCGCGCACCCGTTCTACGAGCGGTTTCTACGATTTCTTTGGTCGATTGATCGAGAAGCTTATGATCGAAGGCTTTCAATCGAATTCGAATCTTTTGACTTTGCATACTCACAATCCTTCTATTGACTGCCATCTCTTATGGGTCACATCTGGTAAGGGCTTGATATCACAAGAGTTCCCAGTCCCGAAAAATGCCAAAATACCCCCTATGAGCCGTCCAAAAGTTGCTTTCAAATCATCTATATTCGATCTGACGCTCAACTTCTGGGACCATCGGAAGGTATTTCCAGTGTGACGAGGGGCGAATATGCATGAGGTGCTTAAGCAATGTCAAAAAGATTTAAAATTATTTTTAGAATCTTCCAAGGTGACTGAGGATCTCCTCTTTAACCTTTGGTGGAACAGGGCTGTATTCGAGGAAAACCATCGAAAAACTCGCTCTTCCCTGAGAGAGAGATCTCACATCCGTGGCATATCCGAAAAGTTTTGCAAGAGGGACTTCTGCGTGGATCAGTTGACCTCCTCCTGGCTTCACTTCCATCGAAAGAACTTTACCACGGCGAGAATTGAGATCGCTGATAACACTTCCCACAAAATCATCGGGCGCGGAAACCTCAAGTTTCATGATGGGCTCCAGCAAAATTGATTGAGCCT
>PEZR01000161.1 GCA_002773975.1 Bdellovibrio sp. CG10_big_fil_rev_8_21_14_0_10_47_8 | reverse complement strand
GACGGGGACCCGGGGATACAGTGGCGTTGGCCGTGACTCTGTGGATGAAAAAACTCTGGCGGAATTTGCACCGCCACCCTTGGAGCCAGAGACTTCGCGAAACATCCAAAGCCTGTTGGATATTCGTTCTCCGGGGTTGGGAATGCTTTCTGCTAAGAAAAACAATCTCTATTTTTCTTGGCGTGTGACGGGGACGTCGCAGGTTTGGAAGCTGCAAAACCCGAAAGGTTTTCCCCAACAAATGACGGGGGGAGAAGACTCAACTTCCTTGGAAGGGCTCACCGCAGACGATCAATGGCTGATTTTGTCCAGGGACCGTAACGGCGAAGAAAACCCAGGACTGTATTTGCAAAAGACCTCGGGTGGACCGCTGAAAGTGATTCAACACAAAACCAAGGTGCAAACCTTTTTTGAATTTGTCAGCGATGATTCAAAATGGATTTATTATCGCTCCAATGATGTCAAGCCGGACTCTTTTGCCCTTTATCGTTACGGCATTGAAACGGGAAAATCAGAACTTCTTTTTTCTCAGGACGGCTATTGGGTGGTTGCGGACTATCGAGACGATGGGCGCTTGTTGATGGCGAAGGTTTTGTCGAACTTTGCCTCTGAATATTATGAATTCAATCCTGCATCTAAAGAGTTAAAGCCCGTTATTGGCCAAGGGGAGAAGGAAGATTACACGGTTCAATACGGAGCCGCGGATGGAACCTACCTGGTTTTGACGCCGAAGTTGGGCGAATTTAAGCGGCTCTACTCTTGGGATGGAAAAAAGCTGTCGCCGGTGACGCCCAATTTGAAGTGGAATGTCGCAGGCTTTTCCATCGATCATCATCGCACCAAATTGACCTATGAGGTGAATGAAGGTGGTTATTCCAAAGTGCATGCCTTGGATGCAAGGACCTTGAAGCCAATATCCTTCCCCCGATTTCCGAACGCGGACAATGTTTATGTCGGATCTTTCTCCAAAGATGGGAAGATGATCATGGTGGGGGTTGAGACGGCCTCGGCGCCAAGAACCAGCTATTCTTACAGTTTTGAATCTGGAGTATTGACCCAGTGGGCTCTCCCGAGTGCGCCCGAAGTGGATTTAAAAACTTTTGCGAAAGCTTCGTTGGAGAACTATGTCACCCGTGATGGTGTGAAAATTCCCATGTTTGTGCGCAGACCACCGCAATGTATGGATAAAAAACGAGCTACCCCCTGCCCCGTGGTGGTGCATTTTCATGGTGGTCCCGAGGCCCAGACAACGGCTGGATTCTCTGTCTTTGCGCAGATGTTCATTGATGAGGGGGTTGTCTTCGTTGAGCCCAATGTTCGAGGCAGCGACGGGTACGGAAAAACCTGGCTTCACAGTGATGACGGTGCTGAGCGTTTAAAAGTAATCACCGACATTGAAGATGCCTCTATTTTTATAAAGAAAAACTGGGCGATTCAAGGCGTTGCTCCCAAGGTGGGAGTGATGGGATGGAGTTATGGTGGTTACTCGACCCTAATGGCGATGACCCAGTTCGCAGGCGCCTATGATGCAGGGGTGTCTTTGGTGGGAATGAGTAATTTGGTGACATTTTTGAACAACACCGCGCCTTATCGTCGTCAGCTGCGAACTCCTGAGTATGGCGACCCAGAGAAGGACAAAGAAGCTTTGATTCAGTTGTCGCCGATCACTTACCTGGATCGAGTAAGAGCCCCATTGATGATTATTCAAGGCGCCACGGATCCGCGAGTCCCAGCTGGCGAAGCCATCCAAATGCACAAGGCTCTGAAGTCCAAGGGAATTGAAAGTCCGCTGATTATTTTTGCCGACGAGGGGCACGGTGCCGGCAAACGAAGCAATAAGGTTCTCGAGCTGGGGCACGCCCTTGCATTCTTAAAGAAAAACTTGAAGTAATTTCTCTAACAAAGAGCCAATGCTGATCGCTGTTGCGACGCATTGGCTGGGGGAGAATACGACATCGCAGCCGAGCTGTTGATGGACGAAGTCCTTTTTCCAAGCTAGGCTTGAGGCCGAATTCCTGCACATGTTTTTGGAGGTAGTGATGGACTATAAATCGTCCGGAGTGGACATTGAAGCAGGAGATGCGCTTGTCGACTGGCTAGCAGAAACCGAAAATCAAAAACAAATGCCTCATCGAGAACGAATTGTTTCAGGCATTGGTGGATTTGCATCTTTGTTTCGCGCTTCTTTTCCAGAAATGAAAAAACCCTGTTTGGTTACTTGCACAGATGGTGTTGGAACCAAGGTTAAATTGGCAGCTCAATATCAAAAGTTACAAGGCATCGGTCAGGACTTGGTGGCGATGTGTGTGAATGACTTGATTTGCACTGGTGGCGAGCCTCTGATGTTTTTGGATTATTATGCCACGGGGCAGTTGAGGCTGGATGAGGCGAAGGTTTTTCTGGCAAGCGTGCGCCAGGCTTGCATCGACAGTGACTGTGCCCTGGTTGGTGGTGAAACCGCAGAAATGCCAGGTGTCTATCATGATCGGGATTTTGACTGTGCAGGATTCGCAGTGGGCATCGTCGATGAAGAAAAGACCTTGGGGCCAAAACTTGTTCAAAAGGGTGATCGTGTTTTAGGAATTTCCAGCTCTGGATTTCATTCCAATGGGTACAGTCTGCTCAGGCAGGTTTTTGCTCAAGACATGGATCAGTGGGTGGACCGGCTGCTGACGCCGACGGCTCTTTATGTTCATCTCGCTCGGGAACTCCGGAAAAATACTGAGCTTCATGCCCTGGCGCATATCACCGGCGGCGGTGTTGAAAATATTCCCCGTGTTTTGCCACCGGGAATGACTTGGAAAATGAAAGCATGGGCTTGGCCGGAGGCTTTTCTTGAGGTTCAAAAACGGACGAAAATGAGTGATGAAAAAATGCTGGTGACTTTGAATTGTGGAATTGGCCTTGTTGCCATTTTGCCGGGCAAAGATTTGGACGCAGCCAAAACAGTGATTTCTGGACAGGGGTTTGAATTTTTTGAAATCGGAGAGATTCAATGAGTTTTTCGCGATGGGCGCTTTTTCTTTCTGGAAGAGGTTCTAACGCGGAGGCCCTGTTTGAAATGTTCGGAGATTTGGATATCGCGGTCTGCGTGAGCTCCCGGAAAAACGCTTATGGTTTAAAACGCGCAGAACGTTGGGGGGTTCCGAGTTTGGTGCTGGATAAGAACCCTTCATGGCAAGAGCTCACCAAGGATCTTCGGCGACGTCGAGTGAATCGAATTTTTCTTCTGGGATTTATGAAGATCTTGCCGGCGGAGTTTGTTCAGGACTGGCAGGGGCAAATCTGGAATTTACATCCGAGCATGTTGCCGGCCTATCCTGGGAAAAATGCGATTGAAGCTAGCTACCAAGACGGCGCCTCCATGGGGGTGACGATTCACGAGGTCACCGCCGAAATGGATGCGGGGCCTAGACTGTTGCAGTTTAAAGTCGCGGAAGCGGCCTCAGACAACAAAAAGGGTGTTCATCATTTTTCATTGGCAGAAGCAAAGACCGTAATCTCTCAGGCCGAGCAGAGGTTGGTGAGAGAACTGGCAAGAAGGCGAGATCAACAATGGATTTAAAAGCACAGGTCGGAATTATTTCCATTTTTGGTCGTGGGCATTGGTTAGCGGCAGAGCTCGCTCGCAAAGGAATCCCGGTCGCTCTGTTGGAGATATCTCAACAGATGGGAAATTGGGCGCCCGAGGATTGGGAAGGGCCCTTTGGATTTTTTAAGTCTGAGAGCATGCTGGATTCCCAGTATGAACGGATGGTTCATGGGGATGATCCGCAGATGGTTCCCCAAGGCCTTACAGTCTGGCTTAAATCTGGACCTGTGGAAATGAAGGGCGCCACCACTCGACATCGTTTCGCTCAAATGGGCGTAGACCCAGAGGTCGAACAATATCTGCTGGGTAAAATCAAAGTCGAGTCGTTGAAGAAAATGACTTTTGCCCAAACATGGGTGGCGCATTTGGCGCATGCGTATTCGTCGGTGGTAGCAACTCTTTTGCCGGAAAGCTTTTTAGAGGGAAAACGGTTGCCTCTGTTCTCCAGCTTTTATTTTCGCCACGCGAGTCGACAGGGGCTGGAAAAGTCTCTTAAGTGGTGTGAATCCTTAGGAGTGCAGGTTTATCGAAATGTAGAACTGAAAGACGTTGCCCTGGAAGATCGTCACAGTATTTCAAATCTTGAGATAAAAACTGATCGTCAGGGGCTCTTTCAAGCAGAACAATTTGTTTGGTGTCTGTCGTCCGAGGAAAGTGGCTTGGTCAGTTCCAAAGTTCAGGCTTTGCTTTTTCCCAAGGGACCTGTTGAGCCTGAGTGGGTATGGGTTCGCTATCGAATTCGCATGAAAGACCAAGGACCCCTCGCGGAAATGACCAGAGCTCAATTGCCGCTGCATTGTGTGGTGATTGAGGACCTGATGTTGCCATGGACTCACGAGAACATGATGATTTTAATTCGCACCCAAACAGCGGATCAGTTTGACGTTTGGATGAAAATTCCAAATTCCCATCGATTTCATCGCCAATATTTGGAAGAGCGCGGTCGAATGATGGTTCAGTATCTGATGGCGCGAATTCCAGACAACGAAGTCCAAGTGGCCGAGGGACCTCAAGAAAGCCATTATACGTTTGAGCAGATTGGTCCCTCGCGACACCCGGTTTTTTCGCGAACACTCAAGTCCGAGTTAGCACCAAAAGCAATGAAGAATGTCACCATGGACAGTCCCGAGCAATGGGCGACACTGGGGTGGGAGGGCGCTTTTGATCATCAGAATGAGATTCTTCGTGAATTGACGTCTTGGTGGACCAGAAAAGAAGAGTTGAGAAAGAAACAGGAAGAGAATCAGCGCAAACGGGAGAAACAGCTGTGATTGAACGATACACACGCCCAGAGATGGGCTTAGTCTGGGATGTCGAGGCCAAATTTTCAAAGATGCTCGAAGTGGAGATTGCCGTCGCCAAAGTGCAGGCGGGTTTGAAAATTATTCCCAAGGTGGCTGCGACGCAAATTTCCAGCAAGGGAAAATTTTCGGTAAAACGTATTCTAGAAATCGAAAAACAAACCAAACACGATGTGATCGCCTTTGTCTCCAATGTCGCCGAAAATGTGGGCGAGTATGGACGTTATGTGCATTTTGGTTTGACGAGCTCTGATGTTTTGGACACGGCCTTTAGCTTGCAAGTTCGGGAGGCCGGTGAAGTTCTTGAGGGGAGCCTTGATTTCTTTGAAAAGTCTTTGAAAAATCTGGTTCGAAAGCACGCAGAAACTTTGTGTGCAGGGCGGACTCACGGCATGTTTGCGGAGCCGACGACTTTTGGCTTAAAAATGGCCGGTTTTTTAGCGGAGCTGCAAAGAAATCGAATCCGAGTTCAGAGAGCTTTGAAACAAATGGAAATTGCGAAATTGAGCGGGGCGGTGGGCACTTATTCCAGTCAATCCCCCAAGGTCGAAGAGAAGGTTGCAAAACTTTTGAAGCTGCAAGCTGAGACCGTTGCAACCCAGGTTGTGCCCAGAGATCGCCATGCAGAAGTGATGATGGCACTGGCACTTTTGGGCGCAGGGCTTGAGCGTTTGGCTACGGAGCTTCGTCATTTGCAAAGAAGCGAAGTCGACGAAGTCACCGAAGGTT
>PEZR01000122.1 GCA_002773975.1 Bdellovibrio sp. CG10_big_fil_rev_8_21_14_0_10_47_8 | reverse complement strand
TCGTCACCCGCTCGATTGTCATTCTGGCCAGATTTTCCAGTGGCCTCATTGGCCATTCCCAAAAGACTGCCCGAGCCAGAGTAGGCCTCATCCAACTGCTTTCGAACACCACCACCACCAAAGGCACTGAGAAGCCCCATCTTGTTCACGTCCTTGGCGCTCTGAGCATTGGCCCCGGCTGTTTCACCAACCTTGGTCGCTCCGCCGTGTTTGATCGAGGTGAATTTTTTGGGTCGATCTCGTTTTGTAGGACTCGGACGAACTTCCGAAGCCTTCGCTGCTTCGGTTTGTTTCACGGCACTCTTAGACTCTTTGTTGCCTTTTTTCTCTACTGGCTTTTCTTTATCAGAAAGAACGACTTTCTTCGGGACCGGTGGCGGCGCCTCTTTCGGCTCCACTTTTGGAGGGGCTTCCGGAGGCGGCGGCGGTTTATTATAAATAAACTGGGCCAACCGTACCTGCTCATCGGGTTTATCCTCCTCATTGGCACTTGGGGAGTACACCGACATATAGAGTGCTGTCAGAGAAACAATCACCAGGGACACGATCAAACCGGTCAACTCACCGGCCGTAAAATCCAGCGGAGTTCCCAACGCCGGAATAATCGAACTTGGCACGTAACGAATAAAAATTTGCAGCGCCCCATCGCTCGAAGACAAACAAAGAAGCTCGCCCTGGTCTAATCGCAAGGCATTGGTAGATCCAGCCCGAAGAACTTTGCCTGAACGACTCAGCTCATCCATTCCGGCCGATGCCTGCGACGCCTTGATCAACTCCATACTCATATTTCCCGGAACCAAAACTCGACAGCCACCCTTCAGCTCAAGGAAAGGGACAGCTCCTTTGATCACCTGAGACGGAACGATCACCTGAGCCTTGCGATTCGAGCCAATATTGACTTTGCGATCAGAGCCAAAATGATAGGTTGCAAGAACTCGCTCTTGCCACGCGACGATCACCTCAACAACTGGTCCCTTTGTGGGTCTTAAATAAGTGCGCAGATCTCGCACTTCACTGGGTGGCGCAAAGGTTTTTTGTTTTCCACCATGCTCTGAATTCACAGAATAGCTGCCCGGCGTTTTCACATCGGCTAACTTGGGCGGCGTGGCCTTCTTGGGCGGCTCGACCCGAACTGGCGGCGTTGGAATATCCACCGGTGGCGACAAAGGCTTCATGGGCTGAACGGGCACCACCGGAGCTACTGATTCAGTGGGAGCGACTTTCGGCTTTGGTGCCCCGACAAAAAACTGAATGCGAAAAGGTCCAACTTCGATGTTATCCCCAGAGGAAATCGGCTCATCGAGAATCACCTTGCCGTTCTTTTTTGTTCCGGTTGAGGAACCCATATCACAAACATAATACCCAGAATCTCGAAGTTCGATGAGACAATGAATCGGCGAAACAGCCTCGTCCTTCAGCTCGAGACTGACCTCAGTATCGTGACCAAATACGACTTGGTCGAGCTCAAACTGCTTTACTTCGACCAGCTGATTATTCTTAAAAATTCGCAATATAATTGGCGCTCTCAATTCGAACTCCGGCTTGGTTTCAGGTCTTCAGATGTTTTTCTCATTTCAGGAATAAAATTCTCACGTAACTTGATCAATCTTTTATAATTAAAATTTTTCTTTTGAAAAAGATAAAACAGCTCTGGCTTTTGCGTAGAGCCTTCAACCAGTTCATCTTCAAAACTCAGAGTTTTTTTCTTTTCTGTTTTTTCGCCTGCTTTTTCTTGGGCTTGAGCTGAAATACAAAACGCAGAGACCATCAACCCTGCGAGAATAATTTTTAAATTTAAACCAACCATTTTGCCGCCCATTTTCTGCCAGCCGGACTCCGCAGTCCTATTTTAAACCAGCTTTTGCCTTATTTTCCAGAACATTCATCTGATTTCTTGCTTCTGGCGAAGGTCCTAAAAATTTCAATTTGTTCAAAAGGTCCAGTCCATCACTGTATTTCTTCAGTTGATTGATCATCAAAGCCGCATAGTTCAACATCACGTCTTTGTTGTTACTATTCAGTTGTAGGGCTTTTTTGTAATTTTCTTGCGCCTGAGATGCCTTCCCGCCAGCGGTCAAAGCGATTGCATAATTATTTAAAACACGCTGATCAGAGCCAAGTTTTCCGATTGCCATCTCCAAAGCAACCAAGGCTTTGGTATAGTCCTTTTGATTCAAATAGATCGCTCCAAGATTCGCTGCCGCATCTCCCTGATTGGGATCCAGCTCGATCGCTCGACGAAATGACTGAATAGCCAGGGACAAATCTTTCTCTGCCAGATAGGTCAGGCCAAGATTATTATAAACTCCGGCCGCGTTGGCATTCACACGCAAGGCTTTGTCAAACATCAACTGCGCTGCTCCCAATTGACCTTTGTGATAATACACCAATCCCAAAGCATTGAGTGCTGCGAGATCTCGAGGATTTCGCGACAGGACCTGGATCGCTGCTCGCGAAATCGCCTCATCATTACCACCAGCCACCGTTTCCTTTAAGACTTGAGACTCTGTCGGCGTTGACTCCACTTCCTTAACCTCAGAGGTCGCGGTCGCTTCGTCGGCCCCCTCCACCGGAACTGGCGCTTGGATTCGGCTCGTCAGCGGGCTCTTCGCTGGTGCAGCTTCCCTTTTTTCGGAAGACGAACAACCAGTCACAACAAGAATCAGAATCGTCAGCTTGAAAAATTTATTTTTCATTTACAACTCCACCCATGTGCCCTGATGGCTTTCCGAAGGTATCTCATCACCATGATAGAAAAGACTTTCGTCCATTTTCAGAACCAATTCCCGAGCTTGATGGTAGGCACTGTTATAGACATCCAACTGGGATCCACGGTCCACCGCTGCCTTCAAGCTTTCCTTGGCTTTACTAAAAAATGGTTCGGCAAGCTTTTCAATGCCCGCCTTGTACTGTTTGCTTTCATCGGGACTAAGGCCCGCAGGCAACGGAGCCTTGATTAACGAGTCGCCCATATGCAAATTCACCTGGCCCAGCAAAGAGAGAGCTCCCACGATTTCCTCGGCACTGTCATATTTAATTACATCTGTTAGATCTGAATTAAGACGAGACACCAGAGCAATTTTATTTTTAGCGGCCTGCTGCTGTTTCGCGGGATTTGAGGGAATTCGAATGGCCTTAAGTTCGTCAAAAACCTTGCTCGTCTCATCCAGCTTAATTTGCGCTGCATAGGTTGCACCAACCCCCTTTTTATTCGGGGAGTACCGTCTCTGCAAACTCAATGTTTTTTGCTTCCACTCATCCGCTTGTTTGGTTCGACGTAAACGCTTTGAAATTTCATAAATATGAAAAGCCGACTCGACGTTCTTTTCATGGTTGCCCGTTCCTGCTTTCAAATAGTCTTCGTATTTATCTGCGGCCCTAGTGAGCGTTCCTTGCTTCCGATACATCGTTGCAATTTCATATATTGCCTCGACCCGATCAGACTTTCTGCTTCGATCATAATAGGCCTCATAGTTTCGAATTGAATCGGAGTTTTTTCCTAAGGCCTGATAGAGAACCGCCGAATTAAAGAACAGATTTGCTGCCACGGGGTCTTTGCCTGCCTCAATGGCCGCAGCCCTGTAGGCCTGAGCCGAATCTTCCAGTCTGCCGGAGTCCTGATAGAGCTTCGCGACAATACGTCGAGACTTCGTTTTCAAACCGTCCGCCGATCGATCCCGAGACGCCAAGACGGCGGCATGATTGCTCGCTGCCTTGGAGTTCATACCTGCACGCTCGTAATTAATCGCCGCATTGAACAGCGCCGTTGTCGCCAACGTCGAACCCGGGTTCTGTTTGGCGAAGATCTCAAACTGCTGAGCACTGCCAGCATAGTCCTTGGAAACCTCAAGGTCCTGAGCTCGTTTGAAGTTGGCTTTTTCAAGCACTCCTTTGATATCCGATCCCGCCTTGGTATTCGCTATCCCCGGCAAACTCAACAACTCGCTCCCCGTTTTTTCAAGGCCGGTATAGTCTTTTCTCAGATTGTAGATATCCAACATCAGATTAGCTGAGTACTCGGCATATTTTGTTTGAGGATGTTTCGATACAATATCGCGAAAATATGGGAGTGCCTGATCAAATTGATTGTGCTGATAATATAGCCGACCAATGCGAAACTTCATCTCGGGAACCTTGTCGCTCTCTGGATTGGTGTCGACGTACTGTTGAGCTGCGGTCACAAACGTCTGGATCTGCGCATCCATGGGCACAGGCTCCAAGGACTTGCCGACCTTTTTGGACAGCTCATCGTCCGATGGGAGCTCCTTACCTAAGGCAAGAATGGTGTTCTCCGTGGCTCGAGCATAGAATTTAGTTCCTTTGCCATTCTCAACCACCCAGCGATACTGCTCACCAGCTTCTTGAAACTTGTTCATGTCATACAAAAGTTCGGCAAAATAAAAATGCATGTCAGCGATGATTGGCGAATTTTTAAATTCGCTCAGATAGATTCGATAGCCTTCAAGGGCCAAACCCTGCGAAAAGGACGCCCGTGAGTTCTGTGCGGTCTGATGCTGCTGAAGGACGTACGTGCGCAGAGTCTGTTCCCGAATTTTTGCGGAGCTATCCAAAAGCTCCACATTGTTCCGGTTGGCACTGTACCAAGCACTGCCGATGCCAAAATCTCGAACCCATGAAAAAAGCTCATCCCTAAAATCTCGAGATTTTTTGACCGTCGAGTAAAGTTTTACGACTTGATACTTGTATTCAAAGGCCTTAGCTGCAGTGGGATTCTGCTGAATCAGATAGTTGAAAACGATTCTTGCGCCATGCAAGTTTCCTTTGTCGCCATAATAGTAAGCCAATTTTTCCAAATAGTTATTGGCATCCGCGCCTGCCAATGATCGAAAATAGGCCGAAGCCTTTTCAGGAGAACCGGCCTCCCCATAAAATAAAACAATATCTCGAAGTCCTTCGGATTCAAGCCGACCCTTGTTGATATTCTTTCGGCCATCGGCTTGCGCCTGAGCAACCTGCTCCCGACTGACTCGGATCAATTTCTCCATCGTATGCAGTGCGCGGACCGTGCTTCCGAGACGAAACTGACACCAAGCAACCTTGTACATTGAAAAGTTATATAACCGATGCCTTGGGTACTTCAAAACTTGAGAATAGTACTGACCAGCGGGCTTCCATTTTTCGTTTTCAAAATAGAACTCTGCCAAGGCGAAATTGGCCTCCGTCACATACTGACTGCGAGGATGCTCCTTGGTCAAACGAGTGTAGTAAAGAGTTCCCCGCTTTAGGTCTCCGATTTCATAGCAGTTGTATCCGAGAAAATAGAGCGCCTGATCCATTTTGTCATCTTTGGGGAAGTCTCGAACAAACCACTCATAGAGCTGAATGGCTTTCCGATTGTACTCCTTGGCATCTCTTAAATCGAGAACAGGTTTTTTCTTTCTCTGGCCGGCCTGATATTCCTTGAGGGCAACGTCATATTCTCCCTGCTTACGAAAATCAATAACGCCAGCTTTCTCCACATACAGCTCTGCCAACCGCAACCACAACTCTCCTCGCTGCGGTGACGTTCTAAATTTCTGCGTAAGCTTAAACAGCTCTGCAATCTGCTTGTCAGTAATTCTTTCCAACTTTGCTTTGTCATCGTCGGCATCTTCAAAGAACGACGAGGTTCGTGGTGGCTTTACCTGATTCAGATTGATTGCTTTTGCCTTCTGCGTGTCAAAAAAAGTCT
>PEZR01000063.1:3523-5388 GCA_002773975.1 Bdellovibrio sp. CG10_big_fil_rev_8_21_14_0_10_47_8 | reverse complement strand
AGCAGAAATAACAACAGTTCGGCGTACTCCAGGATGTTGTGCCGAACTGCTTCTTCGGCCAGATGGGGCTGCTCATGTCCAAGGTATTGCCAGGCGACCAGAGCCCACATGATGCCGGCGGCCAGAATGACCGGCTTCGATTTTCTCAGATGCGTAAACTCTTCGAACATGACGAACACATAGGCGATGAAAAACAGCGCCAATGCTGCAAAGCCGACAGCGTGATTGGTTAAGTCGATGCCCTGTTGTCCCCCAGAGGCCCATGCAGTTGCCGGCCAGAAGAGGGCGGCAGCAATCCCCGTTATCAATGCAGAGCTTGTTCGTATTGTCATCTATTCCTCCAAAGGGGGTTCACTGATATTGAGCAAGTAATCACATTTCTCCCACTATGCGGCCAGGGCCGTGGCGGACAGTCCAAAGCGCTGGCGTATGAGATCGCCGCGCAATGCCATTTCAGGATCCGGATAATCCAGTCGTTCGATAATATCCAGTATGGGCAGTGAACTCGCGTCCGTGAAATAGGAAGAAAAGGCATGCAGTCTTTCGCGTTCAGCCAGGATTTGCGCCAGGCACCAGTTTCCCAGCATGTCTTTCGGATCAATGGCGGCGGCTCTGGCGGAGATTGCCAGAAAAGGTTCATCGACATTGAATTGCTGCTTCTCTTCAAAATGCCTGGCTAGCTCATTGAGGATGTTTACGGCTAGCGCGCGGTTGCCAAGCTCACTGGCGATGCGAGCCAGACTGAGAAGGCGTGGAAGACTCGTATGCGCATCCAGCACGGATACGAGTTGGATGAAGGCAGTTCGCAGCAGGTGATAGCGTTCTCCCGGTGCGCGTTCGGTATCCTGCGCCATGACATATGCATTCAGGGCATCGCGATATTCCGGCCAGTCGGGCAATGGCTGTTGTGAAGCCGAACCCCTGCAGGTGGAAAACATGATGGCGGCATAGGGGAAGTCATGCAGGTAGTTTTCCCATATGTTTGAATCGCAGGCCGTATCGATGCTGGCGGGTTCATCAAGCAGCAGCAGCCCGAGATTCTGCAGTTTCTGTGCGCGGTCCGGTTTGCAGCAGAACAGGTTCAACTGGAACGGATCGGCTTCCTCCTGCACATCGAATGGTGCCAGCAGCATCAGGCCCGGGATTAGTTTGTAGGGGGAGTAACCCATGTTCTGGAAGGCCTGAATCAGGCCTTCATTGACCTCGTCTCCATGTTTTAATTCAAACATGACCAGTGGCGACAGGTCTGTAAAAAACGCCTGCCCACCTTCGAGAATGCGCACTTCCTCACCTTCGGCATCCAGCTTGAGGAATTCGATGTCATGCCAGGCATGTTCTTGCATGCAATCATCGAGCCGATACAGGGGTACGGTCTCCGAGTCGGTGCCGCCATTGTCATCGGAAAGAGAATTCAGTTCGGCATTGTCCTGAGTCGACAGGCAGGCCTCTCCCTGACGGTTGGATAGGGCTGCCCGGATCAGTTGAATCTGATCGAGGCCGTTGGCATTGATGCTTTGCTGCAAGTGGTCGGCTGTGCTTGAACAAGGTTCAAAAGCCCAGAGCCTGCCATCGGGACCTGCCAGCTTGGCAATGGTTAGCGCATAACAACCATAGTTGGCGCCGATGTCGATCACGTTCATGCCCGGCCTGATCAGCCTTCGCACGAACTCAATTTCGTCTTCAAACCAGTCCTGCTGTTCCTCAAGGATATACGGCGTCATGAGCGTCAGGTCATCCGGGACTGTGACCAGAATGTCATTCTCGATTTTTACTGCTTTTCTCCCGTTGCCTGTCTGTAGGTCTTGCCGTGTCGCTTCCGGTTTATTGACCATCTGTACTACTTTTTTATCCGCGGGAATGCTGTC
>PEZR01000063.1:372-3469 GCA_002773975.1 Bdellovibrio sp. CG10_big_fil_rev_8_21_14_0_10_47_8 | reverse complement strand
AACGAGATTTTGGAAACGCTAAAGGTTGCAAAAGAAAAGCTGGATAGTTTATTTAACACTCACCAAAGAATTTCGGACCTACGAGCCGGACTCGTTTTTCGAAAAGGTTTATATATACCTCTTAAATCGCACCGAATACTCATTGATGGCTACGAAGTTCAATTCCTTAGTATGTTCAATGACTTCTTTTCAGAGATGATGAATGGAGGAGAAAATTTATTTAAGGAATTTGCAATTAGAACTATCGCCGAGATGGGGCTGAAAGACTCGCAAATCATTTATAGCT
The DNA here is from genome assembly GCA_002773975.1 of Bdellovibrio sp. CG10_big_fil_rev_8_21_14_0_10_47_8. Taxonomy (GTDB): domain Bacteria; phylum Bdellovibrionota; class Bdellovibrionia; order Bdellovibrionales; family Bdellovibrionaceae; genus 21-14-0-10-47-8. Next base: position 3,183 of record PEZR01000063.1, on the reverse strand, counting down.
CTGACTTGTCAGATGAAGAAAAAAATAGGTTCAAAACAATCATTATGCTTGGGGATTATGCTTTCCTTGGTTTTAGACACCCGGGTCGTACTACTGAATATAAAAGACTATTTGGTGAGCAAAAACATCTTTTAAGCGAGAATCAATCAAAACTCTTTGAAGCTATGGATAAATGTCTAACGGTCAAGGACTACGAAGAACACAAAAAACTCATCAAGAAAATTAGGAAGCTGGTCGACAGTGAAAGAAACGACTTATGCAAAAAGACAAAAACCCCCAAGATATTTAGAACCGAAAACATTGAAGCATTCTTCTCGGCATTTTCTCACCTTATACATGGAAACATAATTTTACTGACAGATTTATTTGGAACCAAAAGACCCAAAAATCGGAATAGACTCCGTATTACATGGACACTTATGATAACTGGTGTAAATACGCTAATCCACGTTAAAGGCTTCCTCGAAAGAAAAGGGGTAAAGCTTGAAGTTGGAGACTTATTCGAACGATTTGACGAAGCATCAAAGGAATTAGCTAAATACTGGGAATCTATTGAAAAATAAAAATGGTAAAACTACCAACAATTCGAAGCAAAACATTTTCTGTCTCTGTAAAAGTCGGTGGAACTCCTCATAAAATTTTTCAGATTATGTTCCACTCAGGAACTAATAGTCGAAATACTTATGCTATGATAGGATTCCCATATTTTTCTGATTCAAAAGGATTACTAAGCAGACTCACTTTTCCAGCGAACAAACGAAGTGCTCCTAGTATTTCATTACTTCCAGAAGGTAAGGTTACAAGTCATCTTGTCAAATATAGCCATCCGCTAGATGGAAACACCCACTTTTCTGGAGACGGGAAAATTATCACTACCATAAGAAACCAATCGAAAAGGCTAGATATAGGCCAGGGGCATATGTTCACAATTCAAATTCAGGGAATACATAAATTTACCTTGAGGGAAGGAGACAAAAAATTAGATAAGAACCGTATTGATTTAGATTTCGAGTTTAAAGACGGTGTTCCGGAAGCTTTAAAGTTTGTGGGGTGGTGGTTCAAGGCCACCGACTTAAAAGGGACAATAAATGCCAGTATTCCCGCCGAACCTAAATTTGGTTTTAGAGACCCAGATGGTAATATCAGAGAAACAGGTTTTGTAATAAGTTCGCCAGAAAATTTCCCTCTTTCAGAATTTGTAATATTAATATCCTGCCAACCGATACCTAAAATAGACAAGGATAGAGAAGCCGTTTTTTCCTTCATTGGCGGATTCGATAAGGTCAATGACATACAGAAAGACTTTCATTTTCTCACGTGTATATACCCAGCAAAAGATTTTAATAAATTGTCTACTGTGCTTGAAAGTGCGGATTTTAATCCGCCAGTTCCTTTAAAGAAAAATTAGACATCTGAACAACTTTTACCATAGCAATATTTGATAAAATAAGACATGAACGTACAAATGAACTATCCATTAGTAGCCCTATTTCTTGGTGCTTTCCTAATAATTATATTGAGAGACCAATTAAGAGCTTTGATAGATAGAATAAACGCAATTAACTACGATAAATTTAAGGTTATTCTTGGACAGTTCAAACCTAAAAAGGAAACTAATAAGGGCAGTAAAAACGAATTTCTTGAAAAAATTTACGAGAAAATTTCTGGAGCACAAATACATTTTTTAATTTTATTAAGACAGTTTTACACAAAAGGTGGAAAAATAGGCATGCCATGCGGCTATGCTAGTAACTACCATATAAATTTCGTTAAGCCCAGAACTAATAGATATGACGGCTGGATAACACCCTTCTTTACTGCTTACTTGGAAGAAAACAATCTTGTGTCGGTGTCAGATAATTACTATCAGATGGAGAAATTAGGATTTGATTTTCTTGATTATTTAGAAAAAATGGGATATTCAGAAAAAGATAAGGGGTTTTGAAAACTATCTAACTCAATGTTCAGAAAGTTTCATCTTATCTTTATGCAATATCTTGCCCACCTTTCCTCCTTTAATTTTGTAAACAGTTTGGTCATATGAGTCTTTCTGCTTGTCGATTATTCTCTCCTCATAAATCCCTTCTGGTAACCTTTTGTCTCCACTTGATTTGTATCGCTTCACTAATTCAAAAATAAATTTTGGGAAACCAATTCTTTTTTGTCTTATTCCAAAGGAACTTTCCTCTATCTTTATCCCATCTCTGGCAAGCATATTTATGTCTCGACCACGAAATCCACAAAAAGGACATTCTGTAAACCTTTTAGATAACCTTTTGTGGCAACCCCTACAAAAATAGACGACTTTTGGATTTACATTAGTTATCCAATCCGCAAGAGACTCAAGTAAAACATATAAATCATTAGTTAGCTTCTTAGACACTTTGGCAAAATCTATAAAACATCTATTCCTTTACCAACTGTTATTGAAAAACCTTTATCAAAATCAATATCAACAGAAGAGCCGTCACCAAAAACATTTAGTTCTATTGATTTAATCGAAAGAATTGGATTTAAGATTGGTTGGCCAGACAAAACTTCTCCTAAGGTGCTTGCAAAAGTTCGCCAGTCATTATCCTCTTTAAGTCTACCCAAAGGAATGTTGTTTGCTTTTAAGAAATTTGCCATCTCCGCTCTAAGTTTTGACATTCTCAAAAAATCGAATATGTAATCCGCAGTCTTACTATCAAGTGTTTTGTTTCTTGGCACTAATTTATCAATCTTTTCTGCTATTTCACTTATACCAGCCATATTTCTATCCTTTTGAATATGGACTGTCCAATCGCAATAAAAACGGAGGGTCAAATAATT
>PEZR01000063.1:164-327 GCA_002773975.1 Bdellovibrio sp. CG10_big_fil_rev_8_21_14_0_10_47_8 | reverse complement strand
TAAATAGACCACACAACACTCGTTATCAACAGATATGTCCTCATTCAAAAACTTTTGAAGCTTTCCTATAATTTCGTCCTCTGCCATATTTCAATTGTACTCCAAGCTAAAACGTACCCTTATTGACATACGTATGTGCTCAATCTACCAAAGTAATAGAAAC
>PEZR01000063.1:0-147 GCA_002773975.1 Bdellovibrio sp. CG10_big_fil_rev_8_21_14_0_10_47_8 | reverse complement strand
GGAAAGGCTGACTTTGAACGCTTTAGATATTTTGTTTATTGTTTTCATTGTCGGATTTCGATTACCGCCTTCAATAGCCACAACTGTCCCCACATCAGTTTTTATCAACTCGGCAAGTTGTTCTTGTGATAAACCAGCCTCTTTTCG
>PEZR01000025.1 GCA_002773975.1 Bdellovibrio sp. CG10_big_fil_rev_8_21_14_0_10_47_8 | reverse complement strand
GGAAGCTATATTTGTTAAATAGCTTGGTTCGCCATGGGTTTTCATATGTTCAAGAAAGTAATGGGAGAGTTCAGTCAACGCCAATACATTTAGTTTGATCATGGTTTTGTAGGCGTTCATATCTTGGTTCAAAAAGGGGCCATAGAAACCAGAGCCGGCATTGTTAATCAAGACATGGATCTTGCGACCCTTGGCCGTGGATTTAGTGAAAATCTCCCGGCAAGAGTTCTCTTCGCTCAAGTCCGCAGTCAGAACCTCCACTTCGATGGAACTTTTAGATTTGAGTTCTTGTGCTAGGGCTTGAAGCCGGTCTTCGCGCCTGGCAACAAGGATGAGGTTTAGGCCCTCTTGAGCCAATTGTTTGGCAAAGTTTTCTCCGATGCCGCTGGAAGCGCCTGTGACGACGGCCCATTTTGCAAAGACATCTTTCATTTCTTACTCCTTCTCTGTTTGTTCCACAGAGTGTTTATTTAGCAACGTGATAATTTGTTGAAAGGTATTCATGTTGGCGCGGCAGCTGACGAATTTCCCGTCCTTCTCAGTAATGACGAGATCTGCATGGACCAGTTCTTTGAGATGATGGGACAGTGTTGGCGCACCAAGCTTCATGTTTTTATAAAGCTGGGTCAGCGGACATGAGCTGGCGGCATCTTTTGTTTTGAAGTCAGCCTTGTGGCTTTTGAGGATCTTCAAGTAGATCTCAAGACGCCCAGGGTTCGAGAGGGCTTTGAATATTTTTGAGAACTTCTCTGTTTCTTTCATAGTTCGAAAATATTCGAACTATGAAAGTATGTCAACGGGCAATTTTTTCAGTTTTGGGGCGCTGGCCGGCATCCAGCGCCCCTGAGGGGGTATGACGCGGCCCTAAAAATAAAAAGCTGTGGTGAGGCATATCGGCTCATCGCTTGTTCTCCTGTCCCGCATGGCCTAGGATAAAATCTGGTTCTCATGGAAGGAGACCTCATGATGAAAGAGCAAATTACACCGGAGTTTCTATTTCTCCACCGCCGAGAATTGATTCAGAAGGGCTTTCTTTTGGGAATGGCCTCCGTGTTTCCAAAATGGGCCTTTGGGGCGACGTCGTTTCCAGCCAAGAAAAATGAAAAATATGGACTGCCCGATAAAGACTTGGTTCTGACCAAAGAGGACGTCGCTACGTCATATAATAACTTTTATGAATTCAGTTTGGAAAAAGGCGAGGTAAAAACAAAAGTTGAAAAATGGAACTTCAATTCCAAAGATTGGAAGATTGAGATCAGCGGACTTGTTGAGAAAAAAAAGTCTTACTCCGTCGAAGAGCTTTGTGAGCTGGCCGGCGGAATCGAGGAGCGGATCTATCGATTTCGCTGTGTCGAGGCTTGGTCCATGGTCGTGCCGTGGACCGGATTCCCGTTGGCGCGCCTGATTGAAAAGTTAAAACCAAAAAGCTCTGCCAAGTTTGTGAAGTTTCAGTCCTTCAGTGATCAGAAGATTGGGAGCAATATGTCCGAGTTGCCCCAGTATCCTTGGCCCTATACCGAGGGATTGACCTTGGCCGAGGCTATGAATCCTCTGACACTCATTGCGACAGGAATGTATGGAAAGACTTTACCGAAACAAAACGGAGCTCCCCTTCGTTTGGTGACGCCATGGAAGTATGGTTTTAAAAGTATCAAGTCGATTGTTAAAATTGAATTCACAGACGTCCAACCAAAAACTCTTTGGAGCTCTTTGGCTCCGGCGGAGTATGGCTTTTATGCCAATGTAAATCCTCAGGTCGATCACCCGCGCTGGAGTCAGGCAACGGAGCGAATTCTAGATAGCAGTTTTTTTCCGAAACGAAAGCCAACTCTGATGTTCAATGGTTATGAAAAAGAAGTCGCCGATCTTTACAAGGGATTGGATCTGGCAAAAAACTATTAAATACCGAATGAGAGCCAAGGCATGAGTTTGAAAATAAGAAATCTCAAAAGCAGCTTGTTTCGAATTCTTCTATTGGTGCCGGCAGGTTACTGGGTTTATTTGATTGGCAGTGGGTCCATTGGAGTTGATCCTGCAAAGACACTGAATCACAAAACCGGGGAGATCGCACTTTATTATATTTTGTTCAATCTCTTGCTTGGAATTCTGATCTCTTTTTCATTTCGCTTTCCAGTATTTCTGCGTTTTCTGTTGATGCAAAGAAGATTTGTCGGGGTGCTCAGTTTTGTTTTTCTGATTTTCCATATTTTTCTTTATCTGACAATGGAGGGTTTTGAAACGAAGGCATGGACCCAACTGGTGACCAAGACCTACCTGATTTTTGGTTTGGGGGCTTGGATCATTCTTTTCGCCTTGGCCGTCACATCCAATGATTTTTCTGTTCGCAGGCTTGGGGTCAAACGATGGAAACGTTTTCATCGTTTGGTGTACATCGCCAGCGCGTTGTTTACGGCCCACATCTTGTCCATCGAAAAAACAGATCTGATCAAGTACGGGAGTCTGCTTCTGTCCCTGTGGGGACTTCAAATTATTCGAGTATTGTGGGTGTGGAGAAAAAAACGAATAACAAGGAAGGTTATAAATGCGAAACAAGTATAGGTTTATTGGATGGATCTTTATTTCGTTGTTCTCTGTCACGGCATTTGCTCAGACCAGGAGTCCGCAGTCGGTAGAGGAGCTTTGTCAGTCTGCTCGAGATCCTGAAAATTTTCAGCGTTTGGGGGAGCAGGTCAGTGCAAGAATGGCCTTCAAGAACAATGGAGGACTGGCGAAGGGCGGGGTCTGTTGGTGGCATTCTCGTCTTCAGCGAGCGGCGATTTATTTGACTGTCTTTCGACCTGAAGCACCCAAACCAAGCCTGGCACAAGCCCGGCAAATTATTCGAACCATTAAACGAAAGAGTGGGATCGCCGTGATTCCTGGATACACGAATTTTCAGGAATTTTCTGCGGCCTATGCGCGGCAGATTCAGGATATTTTGGAGGAATGGCAACGGGTAGATGGCATCCTGAAGTTTCATTGGATTCGAGGTTTATCTGGAAGCTCTAGAATCCATCCCGATAAGTTGCGCCTGAGAATGGATAAACTTTATGAGTTGGTCACTGTTCAAAAGAAAATTGTTTTTCAGATGCTTCAGTTAAAGGGCATCGTTGCCCATGCATGGAATGTGATCGGAATGGTCGCCGTCCCCAACGGTTATCAGCTGTATGTCATTGACTCAAACCACCCTCTATCGACCGAACAATATGTTTATCAGTACGGAGATTCCTCACTCACCATGGGCGGGCGGGATTTTGTCCCCTACACCGAAGAATCTGACGAGCTTCGGGAAATCAATCGCCGCATTGGAAGACTTTGTGGGTTTGATATTTATCCCAAGAACAATATTTACGAGCTTGATGATTCGATGGAGCTCTATCAAGAAAGAGTCTGTGCATCGATGGGGATTTAAATGGTGGCCATTGGCCCCCTGTCCAGGGAGCGCGCTGCTGAAAACTTTAGCTGTCTTTTTGACGTCAGATCGTGCGCGCCTTGTCACAACAGAATCATGACTGATATTTATCGGGGTAAGGGTGCTATTGAATAGGCTACTCAGTAATGAATTTAACTTCGAGAATAGGAGTCGGCATGCATCGTTTTCTGATCACCTTACTTACCGTTCTGGGCCTTTTTAGTTCCATCAATGCATCCGCAGCGCCTTCGATCAATGGTGCGGGGTCCACCTTTGCTGAGCCGATTTATACTCGATGGATGTCTGACTTTCAAAAAAAGGATGGGACTACTCAATACAATTATCAGGGCATCGGGAGTGGAGCCGGCATTCGTCAGTTGCTAGAAGGAACAGTGGATTTTGCAGGTTCTGACGATCCAATGAGCGAAAAAGATGCAGCCAAGGCAAAATCGGAGGTCTTGCATATTCCAGTGGCGATGGGTGCTGTTGTTGTGAGTTACAATGTTCCAGGATTAAAAAAGCCTCTGCGTCTGAGCGGACCAGTCATAGCGAAGATTTTTAATGGCGGAATCAAAAAATGGAATGATGCAGAGATTGCCAAATTAAATCCGTCCGAAAAAATGCCAGATCTGGCAATAACGGTTGCAACCCGAGCTGATGGCTCAGGCACCACAGCAGTATTTACCGAGTATCTTGCGAAGGTCAGTCCTGACTGGGTTGGCAAAAATGGAAAAACTGTGAACTGGTTTATTGGCAGCCTTGGTGCCAAAGGAAATGCAGGGGTCGCTGGTTTGATTTCACAAAATCCGGGGGCTGTCGGTTATGTTGAGCTACTTTATGCCACCGAGAACAAGTTGGCCTTTGCCTTAGTTGAAAATAAAAAGAACCAGTTCGTGGAAGCCTCAGCCAAGTCTGTCATGGTGGCTGCAGAAGGACTTCAAAAAGAAGCTTTGGAAAAGAAATTCAAAATTTCTTTGACGGATTCTGATCGCAAAGGAGCCTATCCCATTTCTAGTTTTACCTGGATGTTGATTTATTCTCAGATGCCGAAGGAAAAAGGCCAAGCTATTGAGAAGTTTGCCAAATGGGTCCTCAGCGAAGAGGCGCAAAAGACAGCCTTGAGCGTACATTATGCGCCCGTTCCCAAGGATATTCGAGCAGCCGCACTGAAAGCGATTGGGGAGATCAAGCTTAACTAAATGAGATTTGTCAGTTTATTTCTATTTGGTCGTGCTGGACGTCGCGAAGTCAGACTCTCTGACTTCGCGTTTGTCGTTTCATTGCGTTTGTTGGCGCTGCTTGTTGTTCTTATCTTTGCCTCGATCGTCTTATTTCTGACGCTGGAGAGTCTGCCCAGTCTGCAAGCCAACGGTTGGCGATTCTTAATACAGTCGGACTGGGTTCCGACGGAAGATCTTTATGGGGCGCTGCCCTTTATTTACGGAACTTTGGTCACGTCCTTCGTTGCATTGGTGATAGCAGCGCCAGTGGCGGTGGGGTCCGCGATCTTTCTGACGGAAGTTTGTCCCCCCTGGTTGTCAAAACCTGTGGGTTTTTTGATCGAGATGTTGGCCGCTATTCCCAGTGTTGTGTATGGGCTTTGGGGAATTTTTGTTTTAGCGCCGGCGGTGCGGAACTATTTGGAGCCTTTTCTGAGTCAATATTTCGGATACCTGCCCCTTTTTCAGGGCCCCCCCCTGGGGATTGGAGTGCTCTCCGCCAGCTTAATACTGGCGATCATGATTTTGCCGACCATCACTGCTGTATGCCGTGAGGTCTTCCGGGCGATCCCTATGACCTTACGAGAAGGAGCGCTGGCGATGGGAGCGACCAAATGGGAAATGATCAAGGTGGCGGTGATCGAGACGGGTCTTTCGGGAATTATTTCAGCGGTGGTTTTGGGTTTAGGGCGGGCCATGGGTGAAACAATGGCTGTCACGATGTTGATTGGAAATCGACCTTTGATTTCCAGCTCCTTGTTTGCGCCCGGGGCGACCATGGCCAGTGTTATTGCCAATGAATATCCCGAGGCCGGTTCTGGGTTGCATCTATCATCCTTAACTGGCATTGGATTGACTCTTTTTTTAGTATCTCTCGCAGTAAATAGTGTCGCAAAAATTTTGGTGCACTTGACCACGCGGAGGCTGC
>PEZR01000010.1 GCA_002773975.1 Bdellovibrio sp. CG10_big_fil_rev_8_21_14_0_10_47_8 | reverse complement strand
CGTGGTCCTCAAATTGAGTACTTCGAAGATCACGTGAATACCAATTTCGCGTTGACGGCTCAGGCATTTGCGACGGACTTTTTGGCAACAGGCCCAAATCCTGGTGAAAACAACCGTGATGGTTTGACAATTCCAGGAACTGTGGACGGCAAAAAGTACACAGAGCTTGCGGGTGTGACTGTTCAAGCTTTTGTTGTCTGTGACATGCAGGGCCAAGGAAGTTATATCTATGCTCGTAACAACAGCAATGTTTACAACACAGCTGACAATGAAGCGACTTTCACATTTGGCGCGAACAAATTGCCCAATGGAGCTTCCGAAGGCGCATCTGCTTTTTGGTTGTCAACTCCCAAAGGAGTTTCGTCCTCTGTTGCGGATCTGTTGAATCCTTGGATCACTTCTGGATCTTCAAAAACACCTCGTTTTTGTAAAGTTCGGTATGTGTTCACTGAGACCAACTGGAGCACCGCTTTGCCAAATCTGAGAAAATGGCAACGTCACGGTGCTGAAATGTGTACTTACACCGAAATCAACGAAGGCGTTCCAGGATTGTCTGGATTGCTTTAGTTCTTAAAGAAGGGATAGGATTCAATGAAGGTATCGCAAATCATTGTGAAATTTCTCTGGGTCCTATTGCCGTCTCTGGTGCCTTTTTTTGCACAGGCTCAAATGTTTGGGCCTGGTTGCAAGATGTCTAAGGACTATAGTTTTAATTTCTTTATATCCCCTGAAAATAAGGTCAAAGGAATGTACGGGGCAATGGCTGACCGAATTCCACCGACAGTGATCTCCAGTTGCCAAGGTGCTTCTGGCAAAACTTTGGCTTTTGGGTTGGGCCTTAAACAACCCTATTTGTCCTCGGATACCTCTGACGTTTCGTTTGATGGCCTGCTTCGACCTGAAGTTTGCCAGATTAAAAATTCTCCGGTTGCGAATCCTCAGAGCTTTGATGAAAAACTCATTCAATTTAAAGATCAGTTCAAGATTTTACGTTCGTGCACTTACATGGAGCTCACGCATCTTGATGATAAAAAAATTCAGTTCACTCCGGATCAAAACTATTGCCACATGCATGCCACTCCCTCGGGAAAAGTCATTGCCGAGGGTGATTTTTGCTATGTGCGAATTTCCTCGGATCTTCGTATCGCTATTTCAATCTTGCTGAAAGACGAATGCCTGGATCCCGCATTTTTAAAGGCTCATGATATCAGCCCCCGTGATTTGGATGCCCTTTTGCAGGCTTTTGTTGTCAATGATGAGACCAGCACAACCACAGAGAACATGATTGGCAGCACCAAGGTGCGCCTGTCTTTGATGCCGAACTCTCATGTTCTGGAGGTCAATCAGGACCTCGGACCAGAGAGTGCTTTGTTTCCGACGACTTTTTCCACGGACATTCATCAGGGGCCGATCATTATTCGAGATGGGTCCTTCGGGGATGACAAAAAGACATTTTTTGATATTTCACTGTTCTTAGATACCCGAAGTGCGCGGAAATGTCGGGACGGCATTTGCGTTGGACCTGGGGACTACCAAACTCCAATGGCCGGAGAAGTTGAAATTTATGAAGTGCTTGCCAGTGGCAAAAGGCAGTTTCTGGATTCTTGGTATGCTGGCAATCCGGCGAACCCCTTTGCAAAGGCCCAATGGCAGGGACTTTTTCGTTTGAACCAAAAAGTGTCTGAAGGGCTCGAGATCATGGATGGAAAGACTTACGAGGTTCAGTTCAACTTTTACAGCCCCTATGATGATTATTTGATGCTGATCAAAGGTTATCAGCAGATCCTTATTGATTTGACTCTGATGAATGGGACCGCTGGGAAAGATTTCATTCAGCCACTGAATTCTTTGAGTGGACTATTGGGCCTTCCGCAGATTCCGGTATTGCCTCAGTTGGGTTCAACAGAGATTGAAGAACAGCTCGAAAAAGTTCGACAACTGATGCAAAAATTGGGACAGGATCAAACATTTCCACCCTTTTATTCTCAAGTGTGTAATTCGCTGCTGACCCAATGCCAGAGCATGAATGCGACTTCAAAATATTTGACTCTGACTACAAGATTTACCACCGCAGGGCTCAATGATGACCGGTCGATGAAGCTGACAAAGATCATTACGAAAAGAGAGGCTCGTTTCGTGCCTAGCTATAATCATTCCGTTCCAGACCTTCCTCAGTTGGTGTGTCAATAGATGCGCACATTGAGCCAAGGTCTATTTTGGATTCTGTTGGTGTTGTCCAGTGCTGCGCTCGGCGGATTGTCGTCTTCCTTGTCCACAGAATCCCTTTTTGTTTGTAACGCGGGTATCAGCCATACCGATGGCGAAAGCATTGCTGGATCCGACAGCCTAGTCATTAACTACGAAGATCTTGGAGTCCCAGAGAGTTCCGAGGCTCGGCAGAGATCTAATGTTTTAAGGGTTCAATTTGCGGACGCACCAAAATCACAGGTAGCCGGAGGTACGGAGCTCTGGCTGACGCAACTTGGGGAGATTCATTTTGATCTCGCTACGGAAAAGTACGGCACCCAATATTTTATTGAACTTTGCTATCGAGGACCACAAAAGCAGATGTCTGAAGGTCCTACTCCCTATGATCTGTCCGAGGGGATTTACAATTTAGATCTGTCCGTGAATATTCAAGAGTCTGGGGGAACCGGCGAGAGCTACCGTTCAAGCGCAAGCCTTCAGACATCTCTTGAGACGATCTGCGATCTGCGGGGGCGAGGGGCTCGAAAAAATCCCAGGGCTTCTGATGAACTCGGAGTAAGCTCGGTGGAGTCAGATAGCTGGGTGATTTCTTCCCCAAGCTCCTGGAACTCAAGCTCGCTCAACTTCTCGGTGAGCTTGAACGATGCTTTCAGCGCAGTGCCGCGATTTTGTCGTATCCGTGTCAGTTTTCAAGAACGCGCAACAAGCGCTCTCAGAAACAACGCGCTATTCCCACAAGAGGTGAATCTCTTTGTGAATATTCAAGCAGACTAGAAAGTCCTGAAACAGCCTTTTGAGGCTTTTTGCTGAATCTGGGGCAAAAGAGTAAAATTCCTCTTTGCCTATGTGGCCATACAGAATAAACAGCTTCCTTGGATCGAGAAGTGTCAGCGTGATTTTTGCAAACAGTCAGGTCTAGAGAGTCGGTGGGGTGATCGGATCAGGGAGCTTGAATAATATTTTCCGCGGAAGGAATTGAGCATGGCCTATCAGATTCTTTGTATGGTTGGGGGAATCAGTCGAAACTCCTTGAATTTAAAATTATTCAGAGCTCTCGAAGGCAACTTGTCGGAACGCTGCTCTTTGGATCTCTTTCCGATTCAAGACTTGCCATTTTTTAGCCAGGATCTAGAGATGGACCCACCTGCAATTGTTGGCGATTTTAAAGAAAGAATTGAAAAGTCCCAGGCCTTGCTTTTTGTGACCCCAGAATACAATCGTTCAATCCCTGGAGTTTTAAAAAATGCCGTGGATTGGGGTTCAAGGCCTGCGGGGAAAAACACTTGGGCCCGAAAACCAGCCGGAATTTTGGGTGCGTCAGCGGGGAATATCGGAACTTTTGGTGCACAACAACATTTGCGCCAGGTTCTTGGCGCATTGGGAGTTCGAGTTATGTTGCAGCCTGAGATCTATTTGAATGGGTCCAAGGCCTTTGGTGACCAAGGTCAGCTCATAGACGACTATGTAAAGGGAATGCTTCAGAAATATGCCCAGGGCTATATCTCTTGGATCCAAGAGAATATGAGGACTAGTGTGGAAGCGGCTCATCGCAGCTAGTTTCTTTGCGAAATTGACCTTCATTTTTTTGAGGACTAGGCTCGGGGCCGCTTGGAACAATCATTGAAGTTTGATCAGCAAAGGAGAATCGGATGCCTGCATTGAGAAATTCTTTTCTAAAAATTTTCTGTTGTGCCTTGTTTTTGGCGCCGGCCGTGGCGTCGGCCCAAAATACTTTTACCTATCAGACAACGGTGATTTCAGGGGACCTAGATTGCAACACGGAAGCTCAGAATCTGGGCGGAAGGTTTCAGGTGGCGACCAAAGTTGCTTCGGTCAATGCTGTTTGTCGTGGCGAGAAAATGGTGCCGTCTTACCCAGCACCAGTGAAAGTGTACATGCTGGGTTTGGTGTATAGTGCTTCAAGGCCTTATTCTCCCTATACCGTCGCCATCGGCGGACAGGTTGGACAAACATGGACTCAGCAAGGAGAACAGATTCTTTATCCAACTCTGGAATCTTGTCAGGTCGATTTGTCAGCGCAGGTCGCCCTCTATGAGAGACAGGTGGGACTGCATGTGGTGTCTGCAACGTGCGAGTTTGATGAGACCGTGGCGACCTCACAGTTTGTGTTGAAAATGGACGGATTTGGAAGCCAATTCCCGGCTGAGAGGAAAACTCAGTTTTTCAGATTTACACCAGGAGGCCTTGCGGGAGCTGGAGAGGTCTATGAAACTGCAATTGCTCAGAGACTGACAATGGCTGGGGCTGTGATTGCAAAACAAGGCGCTGGTCGATTCTATTACTATCGACAAACAGTGGCCCCTGTTCGTTATGACCGTCTAGTGTTCATGAATACGACAGATGAGTGTGCAACTCAGCTCAATGATATCAAAACAATCTATGAACAGGCCGGAAGTGTAAGACCCCTGATTTGGTGTGCAGATTCTCGACCGAATGTTATTTTTGAAGGGGATTTTCGAATTTCAGAAATTCTTCCGTACGCGGATGCGAGTTATGGCAGCTTTGCAGATTGTCTCAGGGATCGAAGTTTTGTTCTTTCAGATGCGAGAAATCGCCGTGCTCTCGGAGCCGTTTGTGCCCCTGATTTATTCCACGACAATTCCTATCGAATGACTCTTTATACCAAAAATTGAGTCACTTGTTTGGCGCCTTTTTTTCCGGGAAATCTTTCCAGGTGATAGGCGCAATTTTTTGAACAAGACTTTGCAACATAAGGTTTTCTGTCGCAGGCATTGCAAATCACAGTCGGGGAGTCACAACGGGAACAAGTGATTTCAAGGGTGCCAGGTTGGCCGCAGTGAGGGCAGAGCTTGTATTTCTTCGACGGTTCCATGTTTTGATCGACAGCCACCCTTTGGTCGAACACAAAACACTCGCCCTCGTACTGATCGTTGGGAAGTTTCTCAAGGTAATTGAGAATTCCTCCCTCAAGTTGATAAACTTTATCGTAACCACGTCGTTGCAGCTCTAAAATTCCTTTTTCACACCGGATGCCCCCGGTGCAAAAGATCAGCATTTTTTTATCTTTTGCATAGTTCTGTTGATCGACCCAATCGGGGAATTCAGTGAACTGATCAATCTCGGGATTCACCGCGCCCTTAAAAGTTCCGATCTGATATTCGTACCAGTTGCGGGTATCAATGAGTAAAAAGTCTTGTTCTTCTTTAAGAACTTTATTCCAGTCCTCAGGGGACAGGTGGTGGTTGTTGGTGTTGCTCGGCTGCAAATCTGGAGTTCCAAGGGTCACAATTTCTGGGCGGATTTTAACCGAAAAGCGCCGGAAGGGTGCGAGCTGAGACTTTGAATCCTTAAACATGATCTCAGGACACTGAAATCGGTCAACCACCCAAGACTTCACTTTACTCAAGGCCTCTTCCGAGGAGGTCGCGATCGTGGCGTTAAGCCCCTCGGGCCCGAGAATAATCAAGCCTTTCATTTGTAAATCTTTGGCTGTTTGCCGGAGTTCGTTTTCCACGAGTTCAAGGTCTTTGAGCGGA
>PEZR01000113.1 GCA_002773975.1 Bdellovibrio sp. CG10_big_fil_rev_8_21_14_0_10_47_8 | reverse complement strand
AAGAAAAGCTTCGAGAGCTCTTGATTCAAGAAAAACCTGATTTGGTCTTCCACTTGGCCGCTCGAGCAGGTGTGCGTCCCTCTTTACAAAATCCAACTCTTTATATGAGGGTCAATGTCGAGGGAACCACGGGTTTGTTGCAGGCAGCGGTTTTGGCCAAGGTGAAGAGAGTGGTGATGGCATCATCGAGCTCGGTTTATGGGAATTCGGCATCAGTTCCGTTTCAAGTTTCGGAAAAAAACTTAAGACCTATTTCTCCTTATGGAGCATCGAAGCTGGCCAGCGAGGCCATTGGTTACTCTTATGCGGAAAACTATCGGTTGCCAGTCATTGCTTTGAGATTTTTCACGGTCTATGGACCCCGTCAAAGGCCGGATTTGGCCATTCATAAGTTTATGAGATTGATTGACGAAAACAAACCCATTGAGATGTTCGGGGATGGATCCACCTCTAGGGATTATACATTTATTGATGATATCATCGAGGGGGTTTTAGCTTCAGCGGAGGTGGAGATTTCTACTTCGGAGATTCCATTTCGAGTTTACAATATTGGCAGCGAAAGCCCGATCAGTTTAAAAGAAATGATTTCAGCGATTGAAACTGTTACTGGGAAAAAAGCGCAGCTGATTCCAAAGCCTGAACAGACCGGCGATGTGAAGCGCACGTTTGCAGATGTCACCCAGTCCGAGAAAGATTTCAAGTATCGACCGAAAGAAAGTTTTGCCAAAGGTCTTGAGAAGTTCTGGTCTTGGTACCAAACCGAGAAGGCAAATCGAAGATGAAGTCTGGAAAGACTTTTACGGTCATCAATCAAGCAAGAATGACCTCCACTCGATTGCCGGGAAAGGTTTTAAAGCCCGTACTTGGGAAGCCCTTGTTGGAATATCAAATCGAGAGAATTCGCCGATCCCGGCATCTCCATGACCTGGTGATCGCGACGACCGTCAATGCCGAAGATCAGGCAATTGTGGCGTTGTGTGAGAGGCTGAATGTTCATGTCTTTCGAGGATCCGAGATGGATGTCTTGGGGCGGTACTATCAGGCTCATTTGAAATATCCGTCGACCCATATTATTCGTGTGACCTCAGATTGTCCTCTTCATGACCCGCAGATTCTGGATCATTGTATCGAGCAGTACTTGGATTCAGGTATGAATTATATGTCCAACTCGGAGGCTTATCCGAATGGCATGAATGTGGAAATTTTTTCTGCAGAAATGCTGGCTGAAGCGAACAACCAAGGTCTTAAGCCCTATGAGAGAGAGCATGTCACACCGTATTTTTATACCCATCCGGAACTCTTCCGTCTGGGGCAGGTTCGCTCGGAGCAGGTTTATCCAAAGTATCGACTGACCGTAGATACACCAGAGGACTTTCAACTGATTCAGACCTTGATTGAGCGTCTATGGCCCGTGAAACCGAACTTTGATCTGGCAGATATCTGTCACGAGTTTGATAAGGACCCGTCCTTGAATCAGATCAATTCCCACATCGAGCAAAAGAAATACAACGAAACTCAAAAAAAATAAATTACTGAGACAGAATGATCGAGTCGCCGTTCTGTACAAGTCGAATGTCTTTGGGGATTGTTTCTTGGGCAGCCTGAAATCGGCGCAAGCTTGTTTGGACCTGGGCAAGGGTGAATTTTTTGGAGTCTCGGACGAGCTGCTTTCCAAGCAGCTTTTTGGCTAGATTACGGAAGAAATAGAATGAAAACCAAAGCCAAGATCGGAGGATTGAAGGCTTCTCTAGATGAGAAATTTTATTGGCGAGATGATCTGCGATTCGAGAGCTGCTTTCCCCATCAAAACGATAGTAGATCGTTTCAATGACTTGTTGCAGATTTTTCTGGAAAGTTGACGGGGGTTGATAGGTTTTATTTAAAACCTGGGAAATCTTTTCGTTCAGGTCCTGCTCGGATTCGCAATAGTCCGTGAGCAGAGAGATGGCCTCAATGGGGCGGGTATGAGCGGCGGATTTCAACGAAAAGGCTGGGACCCCCACCAAGCCAGCCTCGATCGCTGTGGAACATTCATAGTGAATAAGGGCTTTTGATTGAGAAAGCCAGTGGTCGATGGCTTGGTCTCCACGAACAACCACGTTTTTGGAGTCTTTGAATTCTTGCAGATACATGTCATGTCTTTCAAAGGGATGTGGTCTGAGAACAAAGGACTCGTTGGGAAATTCTTCTGCTACCTTTTTTACCGTGGCTAAAAATTCTGACGCCACCTTTTTTTGCACTTGATACTCTTGTTCGAGTCGAGCTCGTTCATAGCCAAAACGATGAACCAGATCATTGATTTCTTCCTCAGAAGAGCGGAATTTCGTATTGATAAGAGTGAAGCTCGTGTTGATGAGGATGAATTCTCGTTGCTGGTGGGGCTCGGCCCATTTTGAGTGAAGGGCATCCGTGCGGGGAGTGCCCATGAGCTGAAGAGCTGAAACAGCACTTGGCCACTCTTTTTTCATGAAATCAAAAATAAAATTTCCCCAAACAAAGTAGTCCTTCAGTTGAGAGATGACTGATTTGTTCTCGGTCAGTGTTTTGACAAAATTGGGCTTTCCACCTTCATTTTCCAGTTTTACGAAAACTCCGCCCTCGGTATCCAGAACTCCAAGTGGAATACGGGCAGAGAGGACTCGAGACATATAGGTTTCGTTGGTTTTTCGCGCATAGTTGACCAGCAGGTAATGAGGGCAAAACCGAAAGGTTTCGAAGGGAGCATTATCAAAAGGCGTGAGGATGACGTTGAGCCCTTTTTTAACAAGATGAGCCGCCAGTAGAACCCCAGAGGGTAGATCACGGAGAGGATTGTCGATAATGATTTGAATTTTTTGTCTCATCGGAAGACCTGAACATACAGAGAAAATCCATTGATCTTCAAGTCCTCGATCGTTAAATTGAATTCCTATGACGCAAAAGGGTGTGCGAATCCTATTTCATGGCGAAGGGGATTCTATTCGTGGAACAGGCCATTTGGTGCGTGCACTAGGAATGGCATCGGACTTGTCTCGGGTTGCACCTCAGGGTTGGCGTGTGGAAGTGTGGACCAACAATCAAGTATTGGCCGATCGAATTGCCAAAGACTGGTCAGATTTGTCGATCCCACTGGCTCCACACTATGAGTTGAAATCGATTTCTGATCAACTGTGGACTGAGGGACAGAAGTCTCGCTTTATTGAATCGGTCTGTGCAGTCCCGCGGGCGCTAGCGACAGAAATTCTTATCTCAGACAATAAATACACTTTTACGGAGGCGGACATTGAAAAACTGTACAGTCGTTTTCAATGCCTTCTTTTTGTGGATAATATTTCCGCTCTTTCTTTGGAGTTGGATGGAGTTCTATTTCCCAATGACTATGCTCATTTTGAGTCAAAGACAACGCCAGTGCTGACCGGACCCTCGTGGCACTGGATGAATCCAAGTTTAGATTTTCTGCGACAGATGCCCATTCAAAATTATGATTTTTCTATTTTCATGGGGGGCGCCGATCCTACGAATTTAACTGCCGTGGCTCTCGAGGATGTGTTTGTTAAAAAGAGAAATGCTCGGGTGTTGATATTGACCGGGCCGGCCTTTCGACATAGTCAGCAGATTCTAGAAAAAGTGGCAAATTATCCAGAAATGAAAATTGACTTGATGCCGTCATCTGGTTTTTTTCTGAAGAATCTATGTCAGGCCGAAACCTGTTTGGTGGCCTTTGGGTTGAGCTCTATTGAGTTGGAACAAGTGGGCAAAAAAGTAGTTCTGTACGCCCATCATGAAGAACATCTTGGAGATGCACAAAGGTATCTTCTGGCCCAACCACGGCCCAGTATTCTGCGTGATCAATGGCTGCAGGGGGGCGATCCCAAGGCCTCTCCGCGGCAACCGAGACCTCCCGTAGGTCAGATGCTGTTTGAGTTTCTAGAGCAAAAAACTTGATTAAAGTAGCCCCCGGAAGCATACTTCAACCCATCTTTTGGAGAGTGCTGTGACCAATGCCATATGGCTTATTGCTGGCGGCCCCATGCAGTTTATTGCCGCTAAAAAAATCAAAGAATTGGGCTACCATCTGATTATTTCAGATGGCAGTGCGGAGCCTTTTTGTAAGCCATTGGCAGATACTTTTATTCAGGTTGATACTTTTGCCGTGGAGCCGCATTTGGCGGCAGCTGAACGTTTGCGGACCTCCTTAAAAGTTTGCGCTGTTTTAACAACGGCGGCAGATTGTCATGGAACAGTGGCTCGGTTGGCCCAGCATCTTGGGCTGCCCCACATCGACCCTGAAATTTCAGATATTTGTCGAGATAAGACAAAAACTCGGGATCTTTTAAGAAAAGCAGGTTTGCTTCAACCACAGAGTCATCGCGCAAATACCTACGCACAGGCGTTGGATATTTTGGCTCGAACTTCGAGTTCTTATGTAATCAAAGCCACGGACAATTCGGGGTCCCGGGGTTTTGCGGTGATTGATGCGGCCATCGGTTTAAGCGAAGATCAATTTAACGAGAGTTTAAGAATGGGGACCACGGGCTCTGTTATTCTTGAGGAAAGATTGATTTCCTACGATGGACAGATCTCTGAGGCTTCGGCTGAAACGGTTTGGCAAAATGGAAAGATGTATTGGATCAATTGGGTGGATCGAATTTTCCCCCGAGATCTTCGCTTTTTTCCACAGATCAAAATGTCCCAGAAGCCAGCGGAAGGAATCGAGATCGGACATATAAATCCGGCACGTCACGATTTTTCTGTGAAGCAGCAGGTGATGCAAGATATTGAAGTTGCGGGTCGATCGTTAGGCATGCATCGACAAAAGGGAGCTCATATATTAAAGGCCGACTTGTTTTTTTCAAAGCAGGGGCCAGTTATTCTCGAAATGACTCCGAGAACTTCGGGAGGATGGGATAGCAGTGGGAGCTCCATGGCCCGAGGTGCAGATATCCCCGGTGGCGTGATTCAGTTGGCACTCGGAAAAGAGCTTGATTTACAAACTTGGAATCAGTTTTTTAATTACAAAGACTCGGAAAGAACAGTGGCCGTGATGTCCACCATTCCTGATCAAGCGAAGGATTGTGTGGGGCGACAGTTTGCATTGGCTTCGGGTTATGGTTCAATCGATCAAATTATTGAGGAAGCTCTCAGTAAAGTTCAAAAAGGAGAATACCTTGTACCCTTACGTTAAAAATGCTGCATTGATGGATTTGAAGGCCGAAGGCTCAGACAACAGATTGGAGTTTACCACTCCAACCGAAAAGGCCACTGTTTTTTTGAATGACAAGGGGGCGATCACCAAGGTTGTTCACGTTGATTTGAAAAAAAATAAAGAGAATGTGATTCCTTTTGAAAAGTGTCATCACATCGTCGTTGGGGATTCTAATTGGAAAAGAAATGTTTATCATTATTTGAAACCAAATTCTGAGTCTCATTTACAACTTCGTTTGGGACTGACGGTGCATGATGGTTATGGCACTTGGTCCAGTTTGCCGCATGACTTTGAAAATCGTCTTGAAGACGGATTTGAAGAAGTTTTTTTCTATGTTCTTGAAGGGGGACCCAAAAAAGCATTTCAGGTCGGACGCGGAGTTTGGGCAGATGGCAAAGAGGTCGACGAGATTTGGCCGGTGGCGGATCGTAGCTTTAGTGTCATTCCCATGGGTTATCATCCT
>PEZR01000046.1:2981-8885 GCA_002773975.1 Bdellovibrio sp. CG10_big_fil_rev_8_21_14_0_10_47_8 | reverse complement strand
CAAAAATCTTTGCGTCCATGACTCAATGACTTCCTTTGTTGGCGGGGACTCGATGCCTAGAAGGACTACTTCCTGTCCACACGATCATTTGCCGAGTGTCTGACCAGTGGGATATTTTACTGTCTTCGCCTTGTGCTTGAACCCGCCAGAACAAAGGGCCCTGTGGCATTTTTGTTTTGATCAAGTACCGAGCTTCGGACACGGTGGTGGAAAAGACTTTTTGATTGAACTCCTCATCCGTGGCTACTTCGAGCAGATATCCCGTGGCTTGACGAACAGGCTTCCACGAAACCCAGATATAAGGATTCATGTTCCCTTGGAAAAAGAGCGTTGTTTGATGGTCAGGCTCGATCAGAATTGGCTGCGCGAGCGGAACCTTCAAGATATAGTCCATCTGGCCGACGTCTGAAAAACGAGTGACCGGTTTGCCGTCGGTGCCCAACCCTTTGACTCGCCAGAAGAATTGTCCAGGCTTTGGCAGGGTGACTTTGGTTTCCACAGCTTTGCTCAATACTTCAACTTTGTCGGTAAAGTCTTTTTGTTCGGATATTTCCAAGAGATAAGAGTCGACGATCTGCAGGTCACTCCAGCCGACATTTACTTCTTGTGGATCGCCGGGGTCTTCTGGCGTTTTTCCAAAAATAACGGTGGGCTCGACGGGAAGTAAAACTGGTCTTTTAACTTTGACTGTGAGGTCGCCGGTGTCGCTGAATTGCCCCAGGGTTCCTTTGGCGGTCTTGGCATGGACACGGAAAAAACTCCGGCCAGGATGGTAAGAGGGAAGCGACCATTGTGTTTTATCGGTTTCGGTGGAGACTTCGATCTGACTGAAGTCTTCTTTGCTCGAAATTTCAACCACGTAATTTTTTGCCTCTGAAACCGGAGACCATTCCATGGTGATGGGCTGTTCACTGGGGCCAAGATATTCGATTTCTTTGGTCAGTAATTTGGGTGCGGGCAATTTGGCAGGTCGGTCTGTGTCGACAGTGAACTCGACGGGCAGAGACCAAGGGTTTTCTTTGCCGGCGGCTTCGTTGATTTCCTGCACGTGAACAAAATAGGTTCCCACAGCGAGACTTGGGGTCGTCCAGTGAAGATCGGCGACCTCGGTTTGTGCGATCACGTCGGTAAAATCCGCGGTCGAGCTGACTTCGACCTTATATTGAGATGCGGTTTCCTTGAGGGTTTTCCATTGAACATCGACCTGAATGGGTTTTATCAACTCTCCATCGGCGTTGACTTTGAAAGTCAACGTAGTCTTGTCAGCAGGGGCAATAATTTCGGGAGCCTCGAGTTTTACAAATGATATTTTTTCGATCGAACTGATTGCAATCACCTGTTTGTGTTCATTTTCTGCTTCGACTTGAACGAAATATTCCCCGGACTCGGGATATCGTCGGGTTTGGAGGCCATTTCGTTTGCTGGTGGTGTCCATGGCCAACGACTGAAAGTCCTTTTCTTTGGAAAGTCGGGTGCGATACTTGAGCGCACCTGGGAAGCTTTGCCAAGAAAGAATCAGGGGCCTTTCCTGATGAGTATGGAAATGAGTTGGTTTGGGGACCGGGGTCCAGGCCAGCTCCTTGGGCGGTTCGGCTTTGATCTCTTTGCTGCCCTTGGCAGAGGACAGTTTGGCCGAGCCCTCCTGAACATTGACCGAGCCATCGGATTTGATTTCCAGTTTAGATTTATCGCCGCAGATGTCCACAGATTCACCCTGAACGTTGACCTTCAAACATCCGTCGATGGTTCCGTTCAGTTGTCCAAAGCGGAGATCCAGGTTCAGCTGATTGCCGACATTGTTGAACACGATCAGCGAGTTTTCCTGCACGGTCAGTTGTCGTCCATCATCGAGTTTGATTTCAGCAGAGGAATCTTTTCCCGTGAAGAGGCTGTCGCCGAGATGAACCTTGTCACTGGATTTCGCTGAACGCCAGACAAATTGCCGCGAGACTTTTCGTCGAACATCGTTGCTGGTGATGCTGATTTTTCCGATCGAATTCAGATTGCTGCCGTTGTCGCCAGGAAGAATCAGAGAATCATCATAGAGCAGGTAAAGCATAGCAAAGACCGCGGCCAAGGCGGCCGCAAATATTTTTTTGTCGGTAGAGTTAAAATGACGCCAAAACATTGCTATCAACTGTTCGGAAAGTCTGGGAATTCTCTGAATAATTGGGTGTTGAATCTTGCCCGAACTGGATGGATGTCCAGGGGAAAAGCCGGACCTTGGGCGGAGAAAGGACTGATTCCGTTTCTAGTCCTTTTCTGCTTACAGCATCTCGCGCCATAATATCTCAAGATGAATCACCGTGGGCTTAGCATCCGCTATAAAATTCTATTACTACTGACCCTGGTGCCACTGGTGACATTGTCACTCTATCTCGTGCTGGCTGTTCGAGTTTTCGAAAGTGACAAGTTGGCCTATGTTTTTGAGAGTGGTTCGTCCTTGGCAAGAACGCTTTCATCTCAGTCGACCACCGATCTCAACAGTGTACTTTCGCTCTCAAAACCAGTCATGCAAGAGTTTCTTCTCTCAGGAAGTTTTGGCCCGGTCGCGAAGGCCGTGTTTGAGTCCGAAGGAAAGTTAGATTGGGTTGCAGTTTATTCAAAAAATCCGGAAGGAAAATTTGAAAAATCTGGAATCGTTGAAAAAATTGTTGGATCTGGTGACCGGGATATCTTGAGTTTTCAAGACGTCACACCCTTGCTCAGCGAATCTCTGGAAAAAGGGCGGCTCCTGCGGGTTCCCTTCAAGGACGATCGAATTTTGTTGGTTGAACGGGTGGTTAACGATCGATCTCCGGATGTGAAAATTTTTATGATCATGAGTCGTCTGCCGGATCTTGCCAATAGCTTTCGTGCGACCAGTGGATCAGAGGTATTTTTGGTCAATGACCAAGGTTTTATTTTATTTGGTCCTGCTGGATCTGAAGCGAGTTACTTGAGCCAGAAAATGCCCTTGGACTTTTTGGCGAGCGCCAAAGAGAAAAATCTAAATTCCGGAACAGAGCTCGTCCAGGGAGGCCAGGGGAAAAGTTTATTGGCTTCATTCTCACGCTCTAATTTTGGCGAGCTGACCGTTATTTCAGTGGTGGATCGTGCAGAAGCACTGAGAGCGGTCGATATTTTGATCCGACGTTCTCTGGTGTTTTTCGTCTTGTTGCTGGCGGCCTCGGTGATCGTTAGTCTTTTTGCCTCGGGGTCTCTCACATCGGCGCTCACGGCTTTGGCCAGCGCCACCAGGCAGGTTGCGGAAGGGCATTTTGATATTCGAGTGGCTGTGCGCTCTCGGGATGAAATCGGCGGGCTGGCCGAGTCTTTTAATGCGATGGCCGGCGAGGTCTCTCGATTGATGGGCGAGACGGCCGAGAAAGCGCGGATGGAGTCGGAATTGAAGACGGCTCAAACCGTTCAAGAGACGCTGTTCCCGCCGACTCAAGCGACCATGGGTGGTTTGCAGATATCTGGTCACTATGAACCTGCGAGTGAGTGTGGCGGTGACTGGTGGCATTACTGCGAAGTGGATGGAAAAGTTTTCTTGTGGATTGGTGATGCCACTGGGCACGGAGCTCCGGCAGCTCTTATCACCAGTGCGGCAAAATCGGCTGCGACAATTATTGAAAGACTGAATGTCGATCCCGCACATGCGATGGAGCTTTTAAATCGAGCGATCTATGATGTCAGCAAGGGCCGAATCATGATGACCTTTTTTCTGGCCTGTTACGATCCTGTGACCAAACTATTAACATATGCCAACGCCAGTCACGAGGCGCCGTTTTTGATTCAGCAAAAAGAGGGTGACTTGAAGAAACGAGATCTTATTCCGTTGAATGAAGTGAACAGCCCACGTTTGGGTCAGGAGCGTGAGACGAAATACGAACAGACGACCGTGCAGTTGAATGCTGGGGATCGAATTTTATTCTATACGGACGGGATTCCAGATATCGAGAATCCAGCCAAAGACTCGTGGGGTGAGCGCGAGTTTATCAAGTCCATCATTAGCACCAACTCTTCATTTCCTCCGATTGAAGAATCTGTGAGCACGATGGTGGCTCAATTTTCTGAATATCGAAAAGGGGCTCCGCTGAAAGATGACATCACATTCTTTATGACCCGTTGTTCAGAGGACGGGGTATGAGGTTTCATTCAAATCTAAAGTCCTGGGTGTCTGAACTTCCAACTGACTTGAGCCAAGAGTGGGAGTCTATTTTGGTGGAACCAATCAGCGAGGTGCCAACTGGAAGCAATGCCAAAGTAAAAGAGTCGTGTATTTATGTCGACGATTCGTTGAGCTCACCTCAAGTCGTCGCTCATGTTTTTGAAAAAAAAATCAAACACCTGGTGCAGAGAAATTCTGGCAGATTTGACTCTGACTTAGAGATCGCCGCTACAGTCATGGACAACCCTGAGCGATATTTCGAATCTCAGTTTTGTCTGATCAATAAAAAGACCGTGAATTCCCATCGAATTATTTTCTCTTCTTCGGATGAAAAAGAAAAGATCAAAGCCGAGGTCCGCCAGTTTGTTCAAGAGCTCAAGGGTGCTTCTTTGGCCGAAACAGTCACGTCAATTATTGAAGAGCTTTACATGAATGCGATCATCGATGCTCCACGTGAGGCACATAAAAAGGGCCTTATTTTTCAAGGTGGGACCTGTGAATTTTTTTTGGCGGATCTTGAGGGGTCATTGCAGGTATCTTGTTCCGATCCCTTTGGTTCTTTGGACACTGAAAAGTTTTTAGGTCGCATGAATGAGGTCTATGAACGAGGTGCAGGTGAGGCCATCAACATGAGAAATACCGGTGGCGCTGGCTTGGGCTGTGTGATTCTTTTTGAGAATTCGGTAGGGATGATTCTGGGCGTTCGTCCGGGAGCTCAGACCAAGGTGACTTGCGTTATTCCTACGGGGACCAGCATTAAGCAGAGAGAAAACATGAAAAAAAGTCTTCATTGGTTTTGCGTTTAATTGATACACTCAATCTTGAGGTAAGGAAGAGTTATGGGTAAGTACGAATTTAAAGTCGACAAGTCAGCTTCTGATTTTAAAGTTTCCATCTCTGGAACCATTGACGAGGATGTGGATTTTTCACCCTATCAATTGGCCGGGGCAACTTCGGTTGAAGTGCACTTGGGGGCCGTTAAATCGATCAACTCTTGTGGTATTCGCGAGTGGATCAAATGGATTGGTACTGCGGGATCAGCCAAAGTAGAATACTTTGAGTGCCCCAAAATCATCGTGGATCAGATCAATATGGTGCAGGGATTTTTACCAGCGCAGGGTCGAGTAAAGTCCTTTTACGTGCCTTATTACAGCGATGATTCTGGTGCGGAGAAGAATGTTCTTTTCACTGAGGGCAAAGAGTTCACTGAGCAGGGTCTACAGACTCCACCCGTGGTCAAAGATGACGAGGGCAAAGAGATGGAAATGGACGTTGTTGAGGCTAAATATTTCAAATTTCTGAAAAAATAGAGCTCGATCCAGCGAGATCGGCTCTCTAGCTCATGGTTTTTCGACCAAGGTCCAGTCCTGCCCCTTAAAAATCAGTCAACCGATGGCCATTTTTTTCCGAAGAGGGTGAGTGGAGGAACTTCGTTACTATGGCTAAGGCTCGTATTGCCATTTTAGAAGATGACAACGTTATTGCTGCTGCAATGACGGCGGCCTTTGAGCGTTCAGGATACGAAGTTTTTTGGACGAATCAGACGACCGAGATGAACGAATATCTTGGGAAATTCACGGTGGCCACTCTTTTTGTGGATTGTCTTTTGCCGGGGGGGAGTGGTGTTGATTTTGTAACCAGCATCCGAAAAAAATTTCCTGCCAATGTTTTAGATGTGGTGATCATGAGCGGTATCTTTACCGATGCCGGATTTATCAAAGAAACGACGAGGGCGACTCGCGCGATTT
>PEZR01000046.1:0-2961 GCA_002773975.1 Bdellovibrio sp. CG10_big_fil_rev_8_21_14_0_10_47_8 | reverse complement strand
AAAAACCCTTCGAACTTCAAGAGGCCATGGACTGTGTTAAGGTCAAAGAGACTGCGCCTCGGCAAGAAGTAGAGTCCTCTCCTCGAAAAGCGCTCTATCTTTTATTCAACAAACCCAAGGTCTCCGTTCGAGAAAAACGAAAAGTGATCGAGGCCTTGGAAGAAATTCATGGGTTTGATTTGCCCTATCTGTACAGTTTGATGGTTGAAACTCTGGCGACAGGTCACTTGAACATTGTGAATGGCAAAGGCGAAGTTTCCGGGATCTCTTTTTCTCAAGGGAAAATTGTTGCCGTGGATATCACGGATCAAGAGACCCAGTTGGGAACTTTGCTTTTAGAATCTGGCTATATTCATCCGGACGACCTTAAGGAAGGTTTGAATATCACCAGCTCCAAACGATTGGGTGAAAAACTTATTTCTAATAATTTGCTGAGTCCTCATGCTTTTAACATCGCTCTCGCAAATCAGATGAGCATTCGGTTATCACGTACGATTGTGGATGCGGCGCTGAAGGTCAATTTTGTGACCACCGATGTGGAGCTCACTCATCCACACATTGATTCCGACGCACTTTCAATCTTTCTTCATGATTGGATTGCTTCGAAAATTTCGGTGAAGTGGTTAAAGGCTCATTATATGCAGTGGGGAGATTATTCGCTGGCGAAGTCATCGACTTTTCAACCGACCCATCCGGTCTTGATGACGCCTTTGGTGGCGCACTTTTCTGGATTTGTGGACTATTTTACCAAGGGTCAATCCCTGCATCAGTTGATGGATACAAAAAAGTTTCCAGAAGACACGGCTTACAAGGCGCTCCATTTGTTGTTGGCAAAGGGGCTATTGATATTTGGAGATCGAACGGCGGTCATGGACCCTGTTGAGCGTTTGAAGCACCTTAAAAAATTGCAGTCCCAGCTGCAGGGGAAAAATAATCTTGAGGCCTGGGATTTAATGGCAAGAATTGCCGGCGTTTCCGACACTGAGCCTTAGTTGGTGGTGGGGGAGTTTAAAAAACTTTTAGGTCCAGAACCAGGTCCGGCGGAAGCCCAGTGCAAGGAAATCTATGCGCAATTGAGTAAATTAGGTCAGGACGTTTTTAATTTTTCTCAGACCGGCAGTCGTGAAAAAATGAAGGAAGAAATTGCCAAGGCCGAGGTGCAAGCCAAGATGAAGGCCAACTCTCAGCTTGAAGAAGCAAAAAATTGTTTGCAGAAATCACAATTTGCCCAGGCGGCAACGCTTCTTCAAAAGGCCGAGGCCTTAGACCCATCCCTGCCTATGATTCGTCTTTATTTGATTTGGTCTCGTTTAGGGCAGCTTGATAGCAGTCGCATGAATGCGGGTCTTTTGAATGAGGTCGAAATGGAATTGATGCAAATTCCACCTGAAGAAAAATTTGAAGCGCTCTATGCTTTCGTCATGGGTCTTTATCAAAGGGCCCGAGGAGACGGTGTGGCCGCAAAAAAATCGTTCGAGAAGGCCTACAACATCGACAATACTTTGTTGGTCGCAAGACGAGAGATGTCTTTGATCAACAGTCAACAGGCCAAAAAGAAGGACGTTCTTAACCGAGATCTCAAAGATCTCGTCGCCGGGTTTTTTAAGAAGAAATAGCTGTCATAACCTTGTTAGGTTTCATGGCGACGGTCGCTGATTGAAGTTTGCGGGACACAGTATTTCGGGGGAGCCGATGAGCCAAAAAATTCTTGTCGTCGATGATAGTGATTTTGATCGAAAACTTCTCATTCATGTTCTATCCAGCGTCGAGAACTATGTTCTGATTGAAGCCAGCAACGGAGACCAATGTCTGGAGATATTGAATTCACAGGCCGTGGATTTGGTTCTATTGGATATCGTCATGCCGGGAACAGGCGGAGACGACATTCTTTTGCAAGTGCGCAAATGCTTCAATGCAGTCGAACTTCCAATCATCATGGTGACGGGAAATAGTGATACATCCGAGGTCGTCAACTGCCTTCAGCGAGGGGCCAATGACTACATCACTAAGCCACTTAACTTTGAGGTCGCAAGGTCTCGGATCGCCACCCAGCTGCGGTTGGCAGAGCTGTCCGGAGAGATGTCCAAGTTGAGAGAGATGGCGGCCTTGGACGCATTAATTACGACCTATAACCATGAGATCAACAATCCTTTGGCGATTGCGATCGGAAGACTGAATGCTCAGTCCGACGAGAGATTAAAGAAAGCCCTGTGGAGAATCTCCGACGTGGTGAAAAAAATCCGCGAGGTCACAGAAAAAAAGGAAACAGAATACGGATCCTATGCTGGGAACTCCAAAATGATCGTGTTGAATAAAAAATGACGAAAATCATTGATATTCGCATCGTCATTCAACAATGCGAGTAAAGAGACGAGCATCCCAAAAGCCAGTGCTTATTGTTCATCGTGCACCCGGTGACTTTGACAAGTGAGGTTTCGAGATTAGGGCGCCAAGAGGCTTGCGATCACTGGCCGATGAACATTTTCATTTTCGCGCGAGCACCCCTCTGCCGCCTTGGGGAAGGTCAAAACGATCCAGATTCATGACTTTGTTCCACACCGCCACGAAGTCTTCGACGAATATTTTTTGTGAATCGTTGCAGGCGTAGACCTCTGCGAGTGCTCGAAGCTGTGAATTGGAACCGAAAACCAGATCAACGACAGTGGCAGTCCATTTGAGTTCGTTTGTTACTCGATCGCGTCCTTCGAGCACACTTTCCTGGGAGGATTTTTGCCATTTCGTCTTCATGTCCAGAAGATTCACAAAAAAATCATTGGTCAAAGATTCCGACGCTTGGGTAAAGACACCGTATTTGCTTTGTCCAAAATTTGTGTTTAAGACCCGCAGGCCACCAATTAAAACTGTCATTTCTGGAGCAGTGAGGGTCAAAAGGTTTGCACGGTCTAGCAACATTTCTGTTGCAAATTGCTCTTGTCCCTTACGCAGATAGTTTCGAAATCC
>PEZR01000036.1 GCA_002773975.1 Bdellovibrio sp. CG10_big_fil_rev_8_21_14_0_10_47_8 | reverse complement strand
TATTTGCCCCAGGTCAGTTGTTTGCCAACCTTTTGAATCACCTCTTGCATCGAGGTCAACGGACCCAAGCGGTTCATACATTCCAACCCGACCATCAGGCATGCCTGAGCATCGTCCTAAACCCGATGGGCAGCCCCTTGATCCAATTTCAAGACCTGAATCAGTGTCTGCAATTTATGATTATGGCTCTCTGGAATTAGTTGTCTCGCAAGCAAACTGGTGCACAGAACAGGCTCCGAAGGAAAAGGAATTTTATTTTTTTGAAAGTCGACGGCCATAAATCCCATGTCAAAAGGCGCATGGTGGGCCATCAAGATACTGCCCTCAATAAACTCTCTGATCTCATGAATTTTTTCGGAAATTTTTGGTGCGTTCTCAACCATTTCATTGGTGATGCCGTGAATGCCAATAATAAAAGGAGTCATCGGCTCAGAAGGCTTCAATAAAGTCTGATAAGAATCGATAACCTGGCCACCTCGCCATTTGACCGCACCAAACTCGACCACCTCAGAACCCAACGGATAAGCCCCCGATGTCTCGGTATCAAAGGCGATCAAATCAAATTCTGTCCAAGGTTTTGAAAAATCCATTGCCATACATCCTTTGCCGATTTTTTTGCGGAGTTTTCTTTTAAAGCATTGATTGAGATGAAAGTCCAGGTGGGACAAAGAACTTGATCCCAACCGATAAAAAAATCCAGTATGATCAGAACACGGAGGCCTCTTTGCCGAGAAAGATTTCTATTTTTGCCACGGGCGTTTTGATTTTGCTGATGTCACTGGTTTCGCTCACCAGTCACGCTCAAACGTCGAAAATGTACGGCGAGGTCGCCGTCATGAGTAATTTTGTCGAAAAAGGATTGTCCCAGTCCAACAAAGGGCCCGCGGTTGATGCCGGCCTTGGATATTGGTTTGGAACACAGGGCCGAATCGGCATCAGTGCGGACAGCGTAAAATACCCCAATGATGGAGCCAATGTTCGATTGGCAGGTTTTGGCGAATACAAATTTATCTTCTCGCCGACTTCGGATCTTCGTGTACGCAACGATTTGCTTCAGTATTATTCTGAAGGGCTGCGAAACGGAACGATCATCACCTTGGATCAAAATTTTTCGGGCTATCATGTGATCATTTCCCGCGAAGATAATTTCGAAGGAACAAAAACCCAAAGAAACTGGTTCGGCATGGCCAAGGACTGGCCCTATGGCACTAGCTACCAAATCAATCTGACCGCCGGCTACTCGATGGTCGATGCCGCACTCTACAACAGTTTCTTCGACACCCGCTTGGGATTTTCCTATGTCACCAGCAGTCTGACCGTTTCACTGATCAACACATGGGTTTCAAGCCCCGCCCAATTCGACGGCATCGCGGATACTTCTTTTTTCCTGGTTTTAGCCGCTAAGTTTTAGACTCAGATAAAAATCTAGGTCGACAAGTTAAATACGAAGTTTTCCGCTGTGACCAAGTGGTCACTCTCTATTCTTTCGATTTCTTCTTGTCCGCGATCTGCTTCACAAAGCTGTCGTACACAGACATATCCGCATTGGATTGACCAAAGACAGTATCGAGTTTTCGTGGTTTACGGCCGTCGGAGCGGACTTCTTTTTGTTTGATTTGGATTTTGATCAGACCTGGAGGGCGTTGGCTTTGGCCTTCGATAAAGCCCTTTTTCTCTTCGACCCTGTAAGCTCCACCCACTGTGACCGTGTCATGTTCAAGAGAAGCCTGGATTTTATTTTGAACCAAATCCAATCTCTCAGAAGCCACTCTGTCTGCGAGATCTGAATTGCTTCCCATCACCGACTGATGGAAAAGGAAAGACGAAATTGTCACGTTGGCGTCTTCAAGACCTGTGGTGATGCCCTTGAGCTTTTCCATGGCTGTGATGAAGTTCGGACTTGGATTGGCTGTTCCGGGGACAAACAATTGATAATCTGGAATTATGAATTCAAATCCATCCGGACTGATCTGAACATTTCTGGCCAGGTCCTGCATCTGGTCGGCCATGTATGCGGCGACGACCTTTTGCGAACCCATATCCAAAAGATTTGGAGTTTTATCAATCGGCTCCATAAAACTTTCAAAAGCTTTCAGTGGCTCATTGATCAGATCTAGAAATAATTTTTCCAGAGTGATCTCGGCACCAAAATTTTGAAAGTTGTATTCGATAATTGCTGGCGTTGAGAAATAATCTGCCACCGCTTTTTTGGTTTCGGGAGTTTGATTAAGAAGCCACATCACAAGGAAAAAGCACATCAGGGCTGTCATGAAATCCGCAAGAGCCACCTTCCAGGAACCACCATGGTGACCCCCGACATTGTAGATCTTTTTAATGACAATCGTTGTCCCTTTTTTCTCTGCTGCCACGGACGGTCCTCAATCCTTTGATGAAAGCTGCAATTAAGCAGCCTTCTTGATTTCTTTGGTCGCTTTATCCATTTCTTCAAACGTTGGACGCTCTTCGGGTTGGATCGCACGTCTTGCGTACTCAACACAAACCAAAGGGGGCGCTCCCCGTTGCAAAGCCACCATTGCACATTTAATACATGTTAAATATCGACCTTCAGCATCCAAATCATTGGCCACTTTGGTCGCATTGGGGCCGACGAGACCGTAGGCCAAGAACACCCCTAACATCGTTCCGACCAGGGCGCCCGCAACCGATGCCCCGATGGCTTCGGTTCCTTCATTCAGTTTTCCCATGGTGATCACGATCCCCAAAACCGCGGCAACGATCCCTAGCCCCGGAATACCATCGGCAACGGCCTGAATCGCATGCTGAGCCATGTGCTCTTCGGAATGGATCGCTTTGATATCACCATCCAACAGATCGTCCACATCATAAGGTGACAAATCCGCTGACAAAGTGATTTTCATGGTGTCACACAGAAAGTGAACAGCGTGATGATTGTGCATAAAACTTGGATACGCGCTAAAGATTTCAGATTTTTCAGGAGTCTCAATGTGTTTCTCAACCGCTTGAGGTCCATCTTTTCGAAAAAGCTGGAACAGCTGAAACAACATTTGCAGCAATTCAACATAGTCTTTTTTTGCGGGCCCCTTCGAAGACAAAGCTTTGATTCCCAGCTTGAAACCCAGCTTGATTGTTTTCATTGGATTGGCGACGATGTATCCACCGAGGGCCGCACCCAAGATGATCATGAGCTCAGTCGGTGCTGCGTGCATAATCACGCCCATCTTACCACCGTGGATAATGTATCCGCCGAAGACCATCCCGAACACTACTATTAGACCGACAAATCCCATATTTGACCTCTTCAATAGGTCTATCGGTGAACTCCTCAATAATATTGAGACTGAAGTGTTAAGAACAGAGCGATTTATGACGAAAATCTGGTTGTTGATGGCTGGACCCTGGACTAAATTGTAGGAACTGATGAGATCACACTTCGCCTTTTTACTCTTGATGACTTTGATCAGCTTTCTGTCACTGGACCTCCGTCCAGCTTGGGCGCAGAAGGAACAGCCGCTGTCGGCGACGGCACAGTTGACCCCGTATCAATTAGAGCCTGAACAGATCGCTGTTCTGGAAATACAGATTGAACTGCCTGAGGGCTACAAAGCCTACGAAGATCAATTCAAAATATCGATCGAAAGCCCCGAGGGTTTCAAGGTTTCTCAGTTTCAAATCACTCCCTTAAAAGAAATCTTCGACAAATTTTCAAAAAAGAAACGAAATGTCGTCATTCGCAAGGCTCAAATTCGTGCTCCGATCGAAGTAGCCTCCACTTTGGATCCAGGAAATCAAATTCTCACCGTCAAGCTGACCTATCAGGCCTGCACCAGCTCGTACTGTCTTTTCCCGCAAAACAAAGAGCTCCATGTGCCCTTCGTCGCTATTGCTGAACACAAGGCCACCAACGAAAAAAGTTTCTGGAAACTTTCTTTCAGTGAAGTTTATAAGCATGGTTTGATCTGGGCATTTCTTTTTGTCTTTGTCTTTGGTTTGCTGACCAGCTTTACACCCTGCATTTATCCAATGATTCCCATCACCCTCGCAATCCTAGGTCGAGAAGCCCATGTAAGAAATCGTTGGCAGAGTCTTTTGGTCAGCTTCGTTTATGTCAGCGGAATTGGCATCACCTTTTCAGCCCTGGGGGTTTTTGCCGCCAGCACGGGGATTTTATTTGGGTCCTTTATGTCCTCTCCGTGGGTCTTGGGATTTGTGTGTTTGATTTTTTTCATGATGTCTCTGTCCATGTTTGGATTGTTTGAGCTGCAGGCCCCCCAATGGATTCGAGACCATGTTTTTGCCCGACTTCAGCTGCATGGTTATATCGGCGCTTTTGTTTCCGGAATGCTTGCTGGCGTTGTTGCCAGTCCCTGCGTCGGCCCGGTGCTCGTGGGAATTCTGACCTTTGTTGCTCAGACCAAAAATTTGTGGCTAGGATTTTGGCTGCTTTTTGTTTATGCCCTGGGCATGGGAATGCTCTTTTTAGCTTTGGGGTTTTCCACCACCATGACAAAACATCTGCCAAAGAATGGCGCCTGGATGACTAGAATCAAAATTTTCTTTGGTCTCTTGATGCTCGGAGCCTCTTTGTATTATTTAGATGTGCTCTTGGTTAGCTCAAAGGTCATTTCTCAGTCTGTATTAACAACAGTCGCCGAATCTCTTAAATCTTCGACAAGGACCTCGGGCGATCACTTCAAACTGAGCACTATCGTCTGGAAAGACTATTCTGACGACGTCCTGGCCGAGGCCAAATCCAAAGGAAAACCCGTATTGATTGATTTTCGAGCGGACTGGTGCGCAGCCTGCCTCGAGATGGAAGAAAAGACCTTCACGGATCAGGGGCTTCAGTTGCTTTCCACCCAGTTCACCATGGTCAAGTTCGACGCCACCCAAGAAAGCGATGCCCTCGCAAAACTCAAAGAAAAATATCAAATTGTTGGTTTACCCACACTGGTGTTTATCTCACGATCGGGAGAGTGGATCCAACCACTCACCCTGACAGAATTTGAATTGCCAGGGCCCTTTCAGGAACGAATGAAAAAGGCCCTTGCTGCTCCTTAAAACGGAACGACCATTAAACCCGCTTCAGGCGCGCAATTTCCATCTTTGTTTCGTTCAGTAAAGCTTGGCTTGAAATCAGCTGGGCTTCACGCTCAGCAATTAGCTTTTGCATTTGATTCATGCGCACCTCATAAGACTTCAGCACATTGTTGTGACGATCAACCAGCTCTTGCACTTTGATCTCCAAAGTTCTTCTCTCGCCCAGGCGATTGTGGATCTGGGAAATTTTCTGGGCGGAATCCAAATTCAGGGCCTGGTCATTGCTTTCGAGCCGCTGCAGGGCCTGATATATTTTTTCGAACTTGTGGTTGGTGGATTTCATGAACTCGTTCACCTGCTGAACGATGCGATTCATGCTTTCTGCCAATTGGTGCATCTGCTGTCGGTTGTCGGCGACCTTTTTTTCAAGCACCACCATCTGATTGATGGGTGGCTCTTCAACAACCCGGGATTTTAATCCTCTTTCGCCAAATAGCTCTGGATTCAATTCTTTGTGCATCATTTTCTCCTCATCCTTGATTTCAGCAGGAATTGATTCTGAACTCCCACCGATTTCGCCAATACTTCATGCTTGGCTCATTTTCTTTGGATCCGCCGTTCCTTGTGCGGATTTGCCCCAGGATATTGAAGGTTGACTCACCTTCAGAATCCCTTAAGCTTAAAGTATGCTGAAAGTTGCAATATTAATAAAGTATTTATCTGAAAATAATCCTCAAGCAACCCCCGCGCGTTTGACGTTTTATAACTATCTGAACCATTTTTTAGATCCCAATGGCCTTTTTAACCCTGATGACCTGGAGACTTTCTTTGCCCACACTCTGGATTATACGCATTGGCTGCAAAACAAAACTCAGCTAGGCCAAGAAATTCGTCAGATCATCGAAAATGTCACCGAACAAAGCCGTGGCCATTTTGACTTTGGCCAAATC
>PEZR01000026.1:6068-8473 GCA_002773975.1 Bdellovibrio sp. CG10_big_fil_rev_8_21_14_0_10_47_8 | reverse complement strand
AAGTCCGACCTTGTGGGACTTCCCGAAGGAGTGATCGAGGCGGCGGCCCAAGAAGCAGAAAAAAAAGGCCACGCCGGCAAATGGCTTTTTAATCTGCAAGCCCCCAGCTTTATTCCTTTCATGCAGTACGCACAGAACAGAGAGCTTCGGAAAAAACTTTGGATGGCTTACAACACCAGAGCCTTCCGAGATTCTTTTGATAATCAAGAGCTGGTGAAAAAAATTGTTCGATTTCGACATGAGCGGGCAGAGCTTTTGGGTTTTACCACTCACGCTGATTTTGTTCTTTCTGAACGAATGGCTCAGTCCACCGAAAAGGTCATGGATTTTCTCAATAAGCTCTTAGTCCCCTCGAGAAAAGCGGCGGACCGAGACATCGCAGAGCTAAGAAGCTTCAAAAAATCTTTGGATGGCAACGACGAAGTGATGCCTTGGGATTTTGCTTACTACTCTGAGAAGCTGCGAGAAAAGAAATTCAAATACAGCGAAGAAGAGCTTCGCCCTTTCTTTCAATTGGAGAATGTGATCGAAGGTGTTTTTGAACACGCCCGAAGATTGTATGGACTGACCTTTCGCGAAGTTGTCGATGTTCCCAAATATCATCCAGATGTTCGAACCTTTGAGGTTCGAGAGGAACGAACCAATAACTATGTCGGTCTTTTTTATACGGACTTTTTTCCTCGAGAGACCAAAAAAAGTGGCGCTTGGATGACGGCTTACCGGGAACAGGGATATAGCAACGGTCACGTGCGAAGACCCCATGTCAGCATCGTCTGTAACTTTACGAAGCCTACGGCGTCAAAACCTTCCTTGCTCACCTATGACGAAGTTCAAACACTGTTTCATGAATTTGGCCACGCTCTGCATGGTCTATTGTCTCAGTGCACTTATCGGTCGCTGGCGGGAACCAATGTTTACTGGGATTTTGTCGAACTCCCATCCCAGATCATGGAAAACTGGGTGCGCGAAAAAGAGGGCTTGGACATCTTCGCTCGCCATTACAAAACCAAACAGGCGATCCCACCAGAGCTGGTGGAAAAAATTAAAAAGTCCTCTCAATTTCAGAGTGGCTATTCATCCATGAGACAATTGCAGTTTGCTTTACTGGATATGGCTTGGCATTCACAAAATCCGACTCTGATTTCAGAGGTCGATATTTTTGAAACCAAAGTCACGGATCCCGTTCGAGTTCTCCCTAAGATTCCTGGGACCAACTCAAGCGTTGGTTTCAGTCACATTTTTGCCGGTGGGTATTCTGCCGGATACTACAGCTACAAGTGGGCCGAGGTGCTGGATGCCGACGCTTTTGAATATTTTCAGGAGCATGGGTTGTTCAACCGCGAAATCGCAGATAAATTCAGAAACTTTGTGCTCAGTCGTGGTGGCACTGAACACCCCATGGATCTGTATAAAAAATTTCGCGGCCGAGAACCCGACCCCCAAGCGCTGCTTCGTCGAGAGGGACTGATCAGCTTATGAAAAAACGTTTTGTGATCGGCGACAAACATCGCATTGCCTTGGTTTATCGCCCAGACACGGCCCCCGCCGTGAATTTGGCAAAAACCCTGGCTCAATGGCTTAAAGAACGGAACTACAAGGTCTTCACCGCCCCAGAACAAAAGCCCATTCAGGGAACCGTTGGTTTAAAAAGACGTTCCGCCCTCGAGGGAATGGGTTTGGTCATCGTGCTCGGAGGTGATGGAACTTATCTCCGGGCTGCACAGATGCTCCAGGGAAAGTGCGTTCCCATCTTGGGAGTCAATTTGGGATCTCTTGGATTCTTGACTCCGATCCGCGCTGAAGAACTTTTCTCCACGGTCGAGCAAGCTCTGCAAAATAAAATGGAGCTTATGCCAAGATCCATGATTCAAGTACAGCTTCTGCGCAATGGAAAAGTAAAACATGACCTCATGGCTCTCAATGATGTTGTGATCGAACGAGGCTCCCTGAGCCAGCTCATCAATATTTCTATTTACTGTGAGAAAATGTTGGTGTCTGAAATCAAAGCGGACGGACTGATTATTGCCAGCCCAACGGGATCGACGGCCTACAATTTAGCGGCCGGTGGACCCATCTTGCATCCGGCTGTCCGTTCATTCGTTGTCACGCCGATCGCCGCCCACAGCCTGACCAGCCGGCCATTGATTTTCCCCGATGACATTCAATTGAATTTCAAGCTGGTGGGAAAATTGCATCCAGGCTCCTCCCTGAAGCGAACTCGAAGCACCCAGGATCAAGCTCATTTCGTTGTGGATGGAGTAAAAGTTGACCAAATCTCTGAAGGTGATCAGTTGGTGATCCGTCGAAGCAAGATGGATCATTTTATGTTGAGAGATCCTCGGCAGAATTATTTTCACCTGCTCAGGGAGAAATTGAAATTCGGCGATCGAGCCTGAGTCAGATTT
>PEZR01000026.1:5816-6040 GCA_002773975.1 Bdellovibrio sp. CG10_big_fil_rev_8_21_14_0_10_47_8 | reverse complement strand
AAATATTTTGAGCGGCGAAACTGGTGCCGGCAAATCCGTCTTGCTAAAAAGTTTGAGTCTACTAATGGGTCAAAAGGGCTCTGCAGAGTCCATTCGGGCTGGCCATGACCAAGCTTCCATCGAAGGATCTTTTGATGTGTCTCAAAGACCAGATCTGGAAAAAAAATTGTCTGACATGGGCATCGAGACCGATGAGCATTTGCTGATCGTACGTCGGGTTCTGT
>PEZR01000026.1:0-5750 GCA_002773975.1 Bdellovibrio sp. CG10_big_fil_rev_8_21_14_0_10_47_8 | reverse complement strand
TTTCCCCCCTGATCGAAGTTGCTGGCCACTCGGCCCCCCTGATTGAAATGACCGGACAACATGAAAACCGGCACCTTCTGTCAAAGGCTTATCATCTGGACCTGACCGATCAATATGTCGGCGCATGGGAGCAACGCCTTCTCTATCAACAAAAATATGAACAAATGACCCAGCTCGATCAACAAATTCAGCAGCTCGAGACAGATTCTAAAAACAAAGCTCAACGACTGGATTTCTTAGTTTACCAACGAGATGAGATTCGCAAATTGGATCTCGAAACTTTGCAAAACCAGGACATCGAAATTGAAATTAAAAAGCTCAAAAGCACAGCCAAGATTGGTGGTTTTACGTCTCTGGCCGAGTCCACATTGGATTCCGATGACGACTCTGCCATTCAAAGACTCCGTGTCGTCTTACAAAAGTCTGCCGAAGTTGCGCAGATTGACCCTGCCATCAATGAAAAACTACAGAACTTGGAGCAGGCGCGAACCCTGATCGAGGATACGCTCTATGATCTTCGGCAATATGTATCTAAAATCGAGGCAGACCCAGCACGTTTGGAAGAGTTAGAACAACAACTCAGTCAGCTCCGAAAACTGCAAAAGAAATATGGGCCCCAGGTT
Organism: Bdellovibrio sp. CG10_big_fil_rev_8_21_14_0_10_47_8; assembly: GCA_002773975.1. Lineage (GTDB taxonomy): Bacteria > Bdellovibrionota > Bdellovibrionia > Bdellovibrionales > Bdellovibrionaceae > 21-14-0-10-47-8. The sequence goes on along the minus strand of PEZR01000026.1, from coordinate 5,127 downwards.
TCCGAAATCATCGAAGCCTTTCAACAAATGGAAACTGAAATCTCGCAACTCGAAAATTCGGACAGTGTTTTGGCGGACCTTAAGTCTCAAAAGGACAAGATCAGTCAAGACCTCAAAAAACGGGCCCAAGATCTTCATAAAAAACGAGAGAACGGAGCAAAAATTCTTGCGGACTCTGTCAACGCAGAACTCTTGGATCTGAATATGAAGGGGGTGACCTTTCATGTGGCCGTGAACAAATTGGATCATTTGAATTTTTCAGGCTTCAGCGATGTTGAGTTTATGAGTCAAACTTCGCACAAAGATACGCCCAAAGCGTTGGCTAAATTTGCCAGTGGCGGAGAACTTTCTAGAATCTTGTTGTCTCTGAAACGCGTAGTGGGCTCATCTCACCAACCCAGAACCTATCTGTTTGACGAAGTCGACACTGGAGTCTCTGGGCCCACGGCGGAAAAAGTGGGAAAAAAATTGCGAACTATTGCCAAAGGTCAGCAGGTCATTTGCGTGACCCACTTGCCTCAGGTCGCAGCCTATGGGGATTCTCACTTTTTTATTCAGAAATCCCCCTCCAGCGATCATGTCGCTATGGAGATCAAAGAGCTCAAACAAAAAGATCGAGTTCAAGAAATTGCGCGCCTGATCTCAGGCGAAAAAATCTCCAAAACAAGCTTGGCCCACGCCGAGCAGCTGTTGTCAGAAAGCCGGGCCTAAGGGCCCTCTCCGACAGAAAAACTCTGATCACAATGGATGACAAAGTTTGCCCTTTGTCGGGCCCAACGACAGTGGCGCCATCAATATAACACATTGAAAATACTTGTATTTTTTTGGAAAAATCCAGACTCCGCTGGACTGTTGAAATGATCTTCAATTTTTGCGAGCTCAAATCCTTCAAAAAGAAGCCCTATCTGGCGCGAAGATCGCATTAAAAGACCCTTGGATGAGCCTTCTGACATGCTTCCAATGGGGAGCCGTGACCATTCTGCTAGCATTGACCGTCTCTGCAAGAGCCAATGGACCAGTATGCAGTCAGATCCACCGGCCTGCAAAACTCGCTGGCATCAGTCATCTACCAAAAGATGTCTTGGTCGGAGCGGCGACCATTGATCGTTATTTTGACCACCGTCTGATTTCCCCCGACGTCGTCGTCACCGTTTTTGTTCCGACTCCGGATACCCCTGCTCAAGGCCTACTTGTTAACTTCAATGCCCGACAACTTCCCCAGCAATTGGCAAAAAGATTCGTCATTGGTGATGGCTCCTATCGACGCAGCTTTGTGGGCATAGACACCACACCTGGCTCTCCACTCTCAATGATTTTGGACAAGATGGTCGCCGAATACCAAAGATCTCGCTTTTCAAAAATGGGAGCGACGGGACCTATCCAATTTGTTCAATCCTACATTGAAAAAAAGCTGGGTCCCGTCGAACAAGATCTGCCGTGGGATCAATCCATTCGACTGAAAAAAAATCCCGATGCTGAGTTCACTGCCGCGATCAATTCACCTGTCTTTCATTTTCCTCTGGTGATGAGTCGCGCCCGACTTCCCGTAGTCCCGTTAGAAAGATATCTCGAGGCAGAAAAAGGCTACTGCTTGCAAAAGGCCCTCTTTGCTTCCTTGGCTCTGAGCCGCCTTGGTGTTCGCCATCGTTTTGTGAATGGCGCCATTTCTCATTATGACCTTCACAACGAAGGCCACTCATGGATCGAACTGCAAGACGGGCATATTTTTGACCCCACATGGGGAATCTTTGAAATGCCGATCAGAAACCACCAGATTCATGCGCACTGGATTTATGTCGCTGGCTCCTGGCGCTTCGAAAACACGAACTATCCAGCCCTCGAGCTGAGTAACGCCCTCTAAGGCCGTGAGCTCTCGGAGCATGGAGAAGATTTAAACAGGTGTCCAGTCTGCACCTGACAGCTGTCCGTCGAGGCCGTGAGCATCTCGAATCTAGAAGGCTCTGACAACCACAGCCTGGGCATGGACAGTGCAATGTCTCCCTTTGCAGATCTCAATGGCCAACAAACATTCAAAAAAATGGGCGGAATAACTATGTCAGAATTCAAAAATCTAGGAATCTATCTCAAGGAAAAACGAACCCTGGCCGGCCTGACACAACAACAATTGGCCTCTGCACTCGGCAATATTCACAGCCAATTTGTATCTAATTGGGAGCGAGGACTCTGCTCTCCACCCGGCCATTGTCTTCAGGAACTAATTTCGATTTTAAATATTAACCGAGACCATTTGGTTGAGGTCATGCTGATGGACTCACAAAACGCCATTCGATTAAAAATAGATAAAAAACAGGCTTGAGCGGCCTCTACGCCTGGCAGCCAAGCCAATCCTATAGCTCTCGCCAGGAGTGACCACTCTCGGTCAGACACAAAGCCTTAGGCTCATCGAACCAGCTTCCCAGATTGATGGACATCACTTTTTTTCCTGCGGCCTCAAAGGCAAATTCGTCGCGAATATGCATATGACCTGTAATGATATAGTCAAAACTTTGCTCCTGTGATTTATCTTGAGCATAAAGTCGAATCATCTCCCGCAGGTTTTGTTCGTTGTTCTGCCTCTGGCCGGAGCTTCGTTTCCGGCTTTTCCTGGCGCTCCAGCTTCCTACTTGGTCCCAAAATTTTCCAGGAACAACGTGCGCCACCTTTTCCATTTTTTTGGATCGAATGAGCTCCAGATACTTCAGATATTTGATGTCCTTCGGATTGATATAGTCGCCATGCTCTAAACGCACCTGAAAAGGCCCCAGATGATAGACTTTATGTTCAACAAAAACAGGGATGGAAAATTTCTCTTCCCAGAATCTTTTGACGTGCACATCGTGATTGCCTTCGAAATAGATGACTTCGACGCCCTTTTTTTTCAACTCTGCAAGCGCATCAACAATGGCTTGAAATTTTCGCTGAAAGAGATCCGAGTCTCCGACCCAAAGATCAAAAATATCTCCCAGCAGAAACAAGTGGGTGGCTTCAGAGTCTTTGAGCAAAAAATGCAAAAAGCGCAACAGCCTAACACTGTTGCGCTCATTGATGTCCCTGAGATGGATATCTGATACAAACCAAGCTTGCATTAGCGCTCGTTATTGATGTCCCCTTGGCGCTTACGGATAAAAGCTGGAACCTCCAGATTTTGTCCCGCAAACGGTGAACTCAAAACTTCGCGAGCCATGCGCCGAGCGTCTTCCAACGACTGTTGTTCATTAGGATCGACATTCATCGACAACTGCTCTGGCTGATGGTGCTTCTGTTTCAAATCCTGACTTTCTTTGAAAGCCTTGGCTTTGGCCACCAACATATCTCTGGCCGACAACACGTCGGACTGAGTGGGTACTCCTTGAGGTGGTGGCACCACATTGGTCGCTGGGCTCTGCACTGAAGCCTGACTGGTCACAGGTGCCGGAGAAATCACTTCGGGCTGCTCAACGGCAGCAGGGGGAGTTGGCGCCTGAAACTGTGGCATCGCGACAGTTTGTTCTGGGGCCGGCTGTTGATACTGAGGTTGCTGAAAAGACGGCACCGACGGTAACTCAATATTTGGCATTGATGCCGATGGAGCTGAATTCAAAAACTCTTGCATGCGAGACATCGTATCCACGCTTTGAATTTTTTTATCTGGATCCGCGAAGCCCGTAGCGATCACGGTCACACGCACTTCATCAGTCATATTTTCATCAATCACTGCGCCAAAGATAATCTCTGCATCTTCGTGAGCTGCTTCCGTGATCAAAGTGGAAGCCTCATTCACTTCGTAGAGACTCAGATCAGGTCCGCCAGTGACATTTATGATAATTCCAGTGGCGCCATCAATTTTAATGTTTTCCAAGAGCGGCGAAGAAATCGCAGCCGTCGCAGCCTCTACCGCCCGATTTTCACCGGTCGCATAGCCTGTGCCCATCAAAGCCAGACCCTTTGCCTGCATGACGGTACGAATATCTGCAAAATCCAAGTTGATTAAACCTCGAATATTGATCAGATCTGAAATCCCTTTTACCGCTTGCAAAAGAACTTCGTCGGCTTTTTTAAAGGTTTCCACCAAAGGCGTTCGGTCTCCGGCAATTGAAAGCAATTTCTGATTGGGAATAACAATCAGAGTATCCACATTTTCTTTCAGTTCCTGAAGACCACCATCAGCATGTTTTTGACGACGTTTTCCTTCGAAAACGAAAGGCCTTGTGACCACACCAATGGTCAAAGCTCCCAGCTCGCGGGCGATTTTTGCAACAATGGGAGCGCCACCAGTCCCAGTTCCACCACCCATTCCAGCGGTGACAAAAACCATATCGGCGCCTTCCAATTTTTCAACGATTTCATTGTAGGATTCAATCGCTGCCCGACGACCCACGTCTGGATTTGCACCAGCTCCAAGTCCCTTTGTCAGATCCAAACCCAATTGAATTTTTCCGGGAGAACGATTCGAGTTCAATGCCTGAATATCGGTATTGGCGACGATGAACTCAACGCCGTTCATGTTCGCATCGATCATCGTGGTCACTGCATTGCTTCCGCCACCACCGACACCAACAACTTTTATATTCGCTCCGATACTGATATTCTCTTCAAGCTCAAACATTTGCCCTCCTAGCTCGAGAAGCCGAGATTAAAATAATCCGTCAATTAAGTTCTTCATCTTTTGACCAAATGAATTGATTGATTCCGCAATCGCATCTTCACCCTTGGTCGCCGTTGCCTTCGTAAATTTCTTTTGTGAAAACCCATACAACAGAAGCCCAACAGCTGTGGAAAACGAGGCTGATTTCACCACCTCTGCCAGACCACCTACTCGCGAATGAGACCCCATCGGCGAACCCCGTCGAACAGGAATATCAAATACAAATTCGCCCATCTCAATCAAACCATCCAGCTGGCTGGCTCCGCCCGTCAGAACAATCCCTGAACCCAAAAATGGCAACAAGCCACTCATTCGCAGATCATTTGAAATCAGCTGCAAGGTTTCTTCTGCTCGCGGTTCAATCACATCGGCCAGGTCCCGACGCAAAACAGTTCGGGACTTACGACCGCCAACACCCTCGACTTCGATGGTTTCATCATCGTCGACCAATGCTGCCATTGCGCAGCCATATTTTTTCTTTAAGTCTTCAGCCGCGATTTGAG
>PEZR01000116.1:18215-25131 GCA_002773975.1 Bdellovibrio sp. CG10_big_fil_rev_8_21_14_0_10_47_8 | reverse complement strand
CCCTGCTGAAGGGCCGAGGTAAGCTCTTGAGGCTCAATTCTTCCAGACAAAATGACTCGCACTGAAGTCGGTCTTAAATGTTTTGCTCTTTTTAAAAACTCTAGGCCGCTCATTGAGGGCATCATATAGTCCGTCAATAAAATGGCCGGGTCTTCCACCGTCAGTGTTCGCAAAGCCTCCTGAGGATCGGCAAAACTGCGAACAACAAATTCGTCATGGAAAAGTCGTTCTAAAGCCTTGGTGATGGCTTCATCATCATCGATTAAAAAGAGAAGGGGTTTGCTCATAGTCATTCACTTTACCATACTTTGAATCTTCTGGTGCATCAAGAGTGAGCTTTTGGTTCTCTGGCATCGGTGCACCTCCCCAATTTAGCGAAATCATTGCCAATCCTAATTGATGATCGAGGAAACACGTCCTAGCATCAAAGGACGAGGTCAATGATGTTGAGATACGAGAATATTCTGCTAGCGATACTTTTATGTTCAATTCCTTTGGTCACCAAGGCCTTTGATAAGCCGTGGGCCGAAAAGCAGAAAAAGAGCCTCGAGGCACTGATCAAAAAGAGCGGCATCCCCGAAAAGAATCTGGCGATCTATGTGGCTGGGGGCGAGGGTGAGCCGATCGTTGTTACGGCCATGCAGGCGGAAAAGAAGATGACTCCGGCCTCGGTTACAAAGTTGGTTACTGCAGCGGCTGTTTTGAATCAGTTCCCGCCGGGATCTAAATTCAAAACTACTCTCTTGAGTTCGGCCAAAGTGGAGAATGGAACCTTAAAGGGGGACCTGATTTTAAAGGGTGGCGGAGATCCTTCTTTTGTGTCGGAAACCATGTGGTACCTGGTGAATATTTTTAAGCGCACTGGCATTCAAAAGATTCAGGGTGACATTGTGGTTGATGATCACTTTTTTGATCAGGTCCGTTTTGATGAGAGCCGCCAAAAGGAACGCGTAGATCGGGCCTACGATGCGCCGGCCGGAGCGATGTCTTTCAATTGGAATTCAGCAAATATTTTTGTTCGTCCCGGAGACAAAGTCGGGGGGGCTGCAAATGTGTTTGTCGACCCAGAAAATGACTATATTGAACTCAAAGCCAAGGTCAAGACGGTAAAGGCTGGTGGAAAAACAGCCATCTCCATTGACCGAGACAAAAGAGGAAAAGGTGTGGGGGACTTGATCACGGTTCGTGGTCAAATCGCCTTGGATTCAAAGGAGACAGTGGCTTATAAAAATGTGACCCAACCTGACCTTTGGTCGGGATCAAATCTTAAATCTTTTTTGAAGCAGAGAGACATCGAGGTGACTGGAAAAGTTCGCTCAGGAATCACTCCGTCGGGGGCCAGACTTTTGGCCGAGGCCGAGGGCAAACTCATCGAAGATGTTTTGGCGGATATGGATAAGTTTTCAAATAACTATGTAGCGGAAATGCTGGCCAAAGATATTGCAGCCAGTATTGATCCACCGGGGACATTGGACAAAGGGATGAAAGCCCTGAACTCGTATATGACTCGAATCTCTGTGCCATCCGATCAGTATGAGCTGGTTAATCCGTCGGGTCTGACCCGAGATAACAAAATGTCGGCTTTTGCTTTGTGGAAGGTGCTCAACGACATGCATTTTCAGTTTAAGTTTCAGCCAGAGTTCACCAAATCACTTCCCATTGCTGGAATCGACGGCACCTTAAAAAATCGAATGAGGGGCACCCCCGCCGAAAGGTGGGTCCGGGCCAAGACTGGATTTTTGACCGGGGTGGTCTCTTTGGCTGGATATGCCGGTCGAGCTGACGGAACTGTCCTTCCGTTCGTATTCTTGTTTAATGGTTCTGCCGATGAGTCACATGTGAGATCATTGTTTGATCGGATGGCTACTTCATTGGTGGAATAGAGAATGAAAAGATTTAAGGCAATTGTTGTTGTGATGTTGATCCATGGGCTGTCGACCAGTGCATGGGCTTTGAATTCAAAAGGACCCTTCACTCCTTTGAAGCGGGATTTTGTGGAAAATGGTGTGCCCTTTGTTGCGGACGTGTCTTCCGAGTACGAGGAAAAAAATAGCACTGAAATTTCGGAGGAAGATGATTCTGAATTTTCCGATGTGGTTGACGAAGATACTCCTGTTTCTCATGATGCCATTGCCGGAGAAAAAAACCTGACCAGTTCAAGAGACTGGAAGGCTCCTGACTTCTCAGGCCAAGAGACGGCGCTGGGTTATTCCTCTAAGACCTTTGATATTCCAAAGGGCCTTGAAGCCAACGTTCAGTTCTGGATCGATATCTATGCTAAATACACCACTGATCAGGGCGTTTTGCATGATTCCGAAAATATTGATCTCATTTATGAGGTCGTTGATTTTACGTCGATCTCGAGTCGAACAGATCTCAATGCTTGGCAAAAAGAACGACTCAAAAAGAAAATGGTGAAAGAGGGAAAACAACGAGTTATTGCTTTGCTTAAAAAGTTGCATCAGACCCAGGACCCCTCGCAGTTGACGGAAAAGGAAAAGAAAATTTGGGAGGCCTTTAAGCAAGACGCTGATCCGAAAAAATTCGTTGAGGCTGCGCAAAAGAATCGTTTGCGTTTTCAGTTGGGTCAGAAGGATCGAATGATCCAGGGAATTTTCTTTTCTGGTCGGTATATCGAGGATTTCGAAAAGATCTTCCGAGAAGCCGGTTTGCCCATAGAGCTTGCGCGTTTGCCTTTTGTTGAGAGTTCCTTCAATGTCCTGGCGAGATCTAAAGTGGGCGCCAGTGGTCTGTGGCAGATCATGCCTTACACGATGAAGGGTTTTATGAAGAGGGATCCGGCAATTGATTTGCGCAATCATCCGATTGAAGCCACCAAGTTGGCGGCGAAACTACTTCGCATCAACTACAATATGCTGCAAAGTTGGCCACTGGCTTTGACGGGTTATAATCACGGACCGACCGGGGTCTTGAAGCTTACAAAAAAATATAAAACTCGGGATCTTGGAGAGTTGGCCCAACCTAACGGCAGTAAAAAACGATTGGGGTTTGCATCCAGAAATTTTTACGCCAGCTTTTTGGCCGCGCTCGAGGTTTCCAGCCATGCGCCCAAATATCTGGGAACCGTGACCTGGTCTCAGCCATTGGATGTCGTGGATCTTAAGCTGTCGCAACCCGTGAAATACGATGATCTGTTGCGATGGTTTGACGGCGATGATTTAAAAGTTCAGGTCTTCAATCCTCATCTCACCAGATTATCCAGATCAAAGGGACGACCAATTCCGAAAGGAGTTGTCGTGTCGATCATCAAAGGCAAACAGGATCTGGTGATGAGAGAACTAGAAACACCCGAAAATTTAAAACGCGCCAGAACGGCTTCGAGTGTTTCTAGTAACAACAAGTAGAAACTTAAAAACTGCTGAGTTTTCCCGTCGGTAGAACTCGGTATGGATTGTCCGCGTACTCCAGCAAATACAGACAAGGTTCAATATTTTTCTTTACGACTGCCTGGATAATTTTAGCACCTGGATAAAATCCACCAGAGCCGAATCCACTGTTCGCGGGATCTAATTCGAAGGTGAAAGAAATGATCTTGTGCTCACCATAGGACCAATCTGTCGTGTCGCCGCTGGCGATGTACAGAGATGAGGACTGTTCCGGGGTATAACCGTTCCATTTCGACATTGTTTCTGCCATGGTTTTATGAACCATCATGTCCTTTTGATCCGCGATGGAAGCGTATTTGTGTCCCCAAGGATAAAGAATCAATTGCGAGAAGGTATGAAATGACAACAAAGTCGTTATATTCACATGGTCTTCGACATATTTTTTCACCGCCTGAGTTTCAGGTTCGCTGAAAGGGGTCGGTCCCATATACACATCACTGTTGGTGCTCGTACTTGATCCGCCGGTTCCCCACTGAAATCCATAATTGCGGTTCAGATCCACACCATAGGTGCCATCTTTATTTTGACGACGATTTTTTCGCCAGTATTTATAGTTGCCGGTTGAAATATCGTATTCCAAGCCATCTGCATTTACGGCAGGAATGATGTGAATATCCCGACTGTTCACCAGAGAAATCACCCGCTGATTTCCAGCGGCGTACTCGGTCAGCAAATAGGTCGCCCAGTACAGGGGCATCTCGACACTGAGATGTTCGCGGGCATGGTGTCCCCCCATATAGATCACACCGGGTTTTTGATCAGCCTGATCAAAATTTTGTCCGATACGGATTCCCAAGATGTCTCGTCCTTCATTCGTTTTCCCAATCGAGAATATTTGTGTCAGTTCCGGATAGGTCGAATGAAGATCTTCAAGCGCGGTGGTGAGCTCCGTATAATTGTGGTAGGGAGCATCTTCTTTTGGGAAATCCATGGCCGCCGTCAGAGGAAAGCTCGTTTCCACCCAGCCTAATTTTTCCAGCTGATTTTTTTCTTCTAGATTTCCAATCGCATAGACGTATTCGTCTTTGATGGTCTCAATAGAGACGCCCATGTTGGCCACAACACTTCGTTGAAATTTGCCCTCAGCCTTAATTTTCATCCAGTACTGAGTATGTTCAGCGGTTGTTGCTTGATTCCCTATGATCATTAGTAGGCCCACGACGAACGCGAGCGCAAGACGTGACGTCTTCATTTTCCCCTCCTTGGTGAAGTGCCTTAAAGCACACCCAAAACGCTAGCATGGAAGGGATGAAAAAAACCAAGGAATATTTGGTTTACTGGAAATTTTGAACTTGCGCGATGTAGGGCAGGTTACGGTAAAGGCCCTGGTAATCCAGCCCGTAGCCCACCACAAAGTCGTTGGGGATTTTAAAGCCAACCATGTCGATTTCACAAGGCACTTTGAGAGCATCTGGTTTTTCCAGCAGCGCCACCGTGGTCAGTGTTTTGGGCTTACGAGACAAGATGGAGCTTTTGAGGTAATTCATGGTGAGGCCTGTATCAACGATGTCTTCAACCAGAATGACATCTTTACCCTCGACAGGGTGACCGAGATCCAAAGTGACCTTGACCTCTCCGGAAGAGGTGGTGTTGCCGTGATAGCTAGAAACACCAAAAAATTCGCAGGCAATATCTGTTTCAATGTGACGAACAAGATCAGAATAAAAAATAAAAGAACCCTTCAGAACACAGACGGCCACGATGTCATGACCTTTGAATTTTTTGGTCAGTTTTTCGCCCATCTCTTTTACTTTTTTTTGAATGTCATCTTCAGAGATGTAGGTAGAAAGTTTTAAGCCGGTCATTTTTTGCTCCTATATTTTTAGAGTAGCTTTCTAGATTCCTTGTCGTATCCACTTAGACGAATGAATTGTTCATCATTTCGCCAAATCCACCACCGCCGGGAACAATATAATCTTTGTCATTCAATCCGCGTTCTTGATCCCACAATTTGCCGGGGGCAGTCCTCAAAACTGCCTCACTGGACAAACCTCGGTCAAGTCGGAGAGCATAGATCACGACGTCAGGATGGTGAGTCAGGACCCGTTTCAGATATTCGGGCGTTACAATCAAATGCAGGGCAATCATTTTCGCCTGCTGCCCGGGCACCTCTTTTTTATAGTGGTTCATGGCTGCGATCAGTGTATTGCCGGTGGCTCCCATCGGGTCTGGAAAAAGCACAATCGCATTTTCCTTGTCTCCCCCGATTTTAGTGGCTCCAATTTCAGTGCCGGTTACATGGTTCTGTCCATCAACCGCTCTTGCCGCAAAAATGTGATCTTGGCGGATGTGTTGATGGTCGATGGCGTAATGAAGGGCGTTGAAGCAGATATGGCTGGGATAGGTTCCGGCTCGAGCAATATTGACGGAGATCACTCGCTGAGAGCGGCTCAGTTGTTCAGATTGCAAAAGAGCTTGGGGGTGAGACTCAATCATTCTTGTGGCCGAGCGGACCTGTTCAGTGGGGAATTGTTCATTCATCACCAGAGTCAGCAGATGGCTGTAAAGCATTTCCACCAAATGATTGATTTGGGGTTGAAAGGTTTCAGGGGCGCAAAGTCTTGCTAAGAGGCCACCAAGAAATGCATTTTTAATTAGATGAACTTGGGGACCATAATAATGTTCTGTCTTCACGAGGCCCCTCCTGAAGGATCGGTTTGAATTCGTCGAAGTGGGACTTATTTGGACTCGGGTGTAACAAACTGAACGACCAAAGTAAACTCTGTCAGACCAGAAATAAATCTTTGGGATTTAAAAATATTTAAAACCGGGTCTGGATTCATGGACTCGTCCATTTCGGCCACATATTTTCGCGGCATCAGCCGGGTCAAAAACAGCCCAGCGCCAGGCGGCAGCTCAAAGTTAGAGCCATAGGAAATTCTCTCCATCACTCGGGACGTGTCCTTGGGGTCTCGAAAGGCTCTTTGCACTTCGATTTCTCCGTGAATGAGGCCGTCTTTTGATTCTGTGAGCAGCAAGGATGAAAAAAATCCCATTTCATTGTCCAATCCAAGCCCGTGATGGGTGCCGACAAACCATTCCTGAGAGCCATTGCTGGTGTCCAGGGTTCTCTCGATTTTTTGCAGCAATTTTACTCCGGTATAGCCTTTGACCTTTTGCTCTACTTGGAGCAGGGGGCCGACATCGACATTGTCAAAGGGGCGGAGCATTCCGGTCGCGCGAGACTCATCAATCCAAGAATTGAGGACATTTTGGTCCACTTCGACATAGGAAATAATCATCTTCATTTTGCCGGCGGGAGCTGTCTCGTTTCGAGCTGCCATCGCGGCGGCGGCCAAGGTTGTTGACGAAGAGCTGGTGGAGCTTGTCGAGGGGAGGCTTCTTTCCTGCTCCTCTATCTGAGCAGCAGCCATGTTCGTATTGGAGCTGCGATCCTGGTTCAGGTTAGAGCTAGGTTCGTTATTGGTGGCAGCAGGTTCAGCCTGGGTCGCTGATGGGGTGATCTCTCTGTTGCCCGTACTTTTTGTTCGTTCAACAACGACTGGGCC
>PEZR01000116.1:17983-18168 GCA_002773975.1 Bdellovibrio sp. CG10_big_fil_rev_8_21_14_0_10_47_8 | reverse complement strand
GGCGAATGAAAATAATAGAAAGAAAAACTAGGACAAAGATGATGCTGACATGGAAGAAAGGATTACTGAGAATTTTCTTCATCAAAGAGCTTTCCTCAGGACGGAAGCTATCCATATCGACGCCACAGCTGGCGCAATAACGATCTTTTGGTTGAGAAAACCCGCATTTAGGACAGTTCACTAAC
>PEZR01000116.1:0-17977 GCA_002773975.1 Bdellovibrio sp. CG10_big_fil_rev_8_21_14_0_10_47_8 | reverse complement strand
CTATGTTAGGCCATTGTGCTCGTTGACCTCAACTCAAAATATCTTTAATTTGGCCAAAGATGATTCCAGATTCCCATTCTCTCCACCAACCTGTCCTGATGAACGAATTTTTGCAGATGATGTCGCCTGTGATTGAAGCTCATGACGGCAAAACTTTGCGCTATTTTGATGGAACTTTTGGACGAGGGGGGCATCTCAAAGCCTTGCTGGAAAGGCATTCGAACATCAACGCCCTTGCTTTTGATCAGGATCCTGAGGCGATCGAATATGGTCAAAAAAACTTCTCCACTTGGTTGGATCAGGGACGTCTGGAGCTCTTTCAGGGCAATTTCTCTCAGTTTGACGTCGAAAGATGGGGGCATTTTGATTTGATGCTCTTAGATTTAGGCGTGAGCTCTCCGCAGCTCGACCAAGGTCATAGAGGTTTCAGTTTTTACCACGAAGGCCCTTTGGACATGCGAATGGACAACTCTCAGGGCATCACCGCCGCCGAGATCATCAATGCCTATTCTGAGGACGAATTGAACGCGTTGTTTCAAGAACTTGGCGAGATTTCAAGGCCTTACAGGGTTACCAGGGCGATCGTGCATGATCGAAAGGAAAAACCCTTCTTGAATACCAGAGATCTGGCCGGGTTGATTGAGCGAGTGGAGGGCTGGCATCGCAAGGGGCATCATCCCGCGACCCAGTATTTTTTGGCTCTGAGGTTGTCGGTGAATGCCGAGTTGGATGTCGTCGAAAATTCTTTGGAAAAGTTGGTGCATGGACTGAAGTCCAAAGGCCGACTTGCAGTCCTGACTTTTCACTCGTTAGAAGATAGAATAGTTAAAAATAAGTTCAAAGAATTTGCTGAAGAGACCAAGGATTGGGGCTCTGCTGTCAATAAAAAGGTGATCCAAGCTCCATGGAGTGAAGCATCGGAAAACCCGCGGGCTCGCAGCGCAAAACTTCGTGTCTTTGAACGGAAATAGGTTGTGAGACGTGGAACATACCAAGCCTTTTTTGAGCATCTTGCTGGTGATAGCTACATTATTCTCTTTGGTTTTTATGCAAATGGAAGAACTGCGCATCGGTTATGTCATTTTGAAAATGACCCGGGAACAAAGGCAAGTTATCCAAGAAAAACGTGCAAAGACCATGCAGTTGGCAAAACTCACCAGACCTCAGCATGTTGAGAAGATGGCCCAAAGACGATTCACTCTTAAAAAAATTCAAGCCAGTCAAATTATTCATCTGAACGGCGGTCAAGAGCTGACAAGTGCGCGGGAGATCAATTGAGAAGCCGGATGATGTTTTTATTCGCTGGCATCGTCTTTCTTTGGGGCTTATTGGTTCTACGTGCCGCTTACTTGCAAGTGATTCCCAACAAACGGTTAGAAGCTCTTCAAGCTCGGCAGTTTCAGACGGTCATCACGCTACAGAATCGCCGAGGAACTATCGTCGATCGCGCGGGGCGAGAGTTAGCAACTTCGAATCGTGCCTACTCAGTGTATGCAGACCCCCAGTTGATTGAGGGAAAAAAAAGGGTAGCTCGAAAGCTCGCCAAAATTTTGGGAAGTCGAGTGGACACGATCTATTCGAAAATCAAAGATGGGAAAAAAAGATTTGTTTGGATTCAACGGCTGATGGACGAAAAGACAGCTGACGAAGTTAAAGAAATGGATGTTCGGGGTTTGCAAACTGTTGAAGAATTCAAACGAATTTATCCCAACGAGAATTTGATGTCACAGGTGCTTGGCTTTGTCGGTCAAGATGGCCAAGGGCTCGAGGGGCTTGAGTTGCTCTTTGATAAAGAGCTCAAGGGCAATACCAAAAAGGTCACTGTGCGTAGGGACGCCAGAGGTCGTCCGTTGGTGGCTGATGGGTTGATGTTTGCCGACAACCCAGCTGGTGCGGAAATTAAATTGACCGTCGATTCTGACCTGCAGCACATGTTAGAGACCGAACTTCAAGGGGCCATCAATGACTATGACGCCGATTCAGCGACCGGGGTGATTTTGGACGCAAAGACCTCGGCGATCTTGGCGATCTCGTCGGCGCCGACCTTTGATGCCAATCGGGCTCTGAGCGCCAAGCCTGAGCTACGAAGAAATCGTGCTGTGACGGATATGTTTGAGCCTGGAAGTACGATGAAAACTTTTGTGGTCGCAACGGCCTTGAAAGAAAAAATTGCTCAGCCCAACACCAAATACAATACTGAAAATGGACATTTTCAAGTCGGTGACCGGGTCATCAAAGAAGCAGAGACAAAAGAGAAATGGTCTCACCTGACGGTGTCCGAGATTCTCGCTTATTCATCAAATATTGGAACGACAAAAATCGCTTTTCAAATTGGGGATAAAACTCTGCGAGAGAACTATTACAATTTCGGCTTCGGGCAAAAAACCGGTGTGGATTTACCGGGGGATACGCGGGGATTGATTCAGTCTTTGCCATGGCGACCCCATCTGTTGGCGAACATCTCGTTTGGGCATGGGATCGCAGTCACTGCGCTGCAAATGGCCAATGCCTACGCGAGCATTGCGAACGGTGGTATCCTCAATCGGCCATACATTGTGCAGGCCGTGAGAGATCCGGAGTCTGGCGAGACAAGGGATTTTCAACCTCAGGCGCTTCGTCGAGTGTTGTCGGCGGAGGATTCTGCCAGTTTACGTTTGATGTTGACCGGGGCGACGGCGCCGGGGGGTACGGGGGTCAACGCCAAGGTCGACGGCTACTTGGTGGCCGGAAAAACCGGCACGGCTCAAAAGGTCAACCCCAATGGGCGCGGCTATATGCAGGGCGCGTACGTTTCGAGTTTTGCTGGTTTTATTCCAGCAACCGAGCCCAAATTCGTGATTTATGTCGTGGTTGATCATCCGAAGAAAAATGCCTTTTATGGGTCTCAGGTTGCCGCCCCCATTTTTTCTCGTCTGGCGTCCTATGCAGCTCGGCGAGAAGGTCTTCCCCCAGTTTTAATTTCAGAGAAAAATTTTGTCGACAAAGACATGATGAAATCTGCGAAACAGAAAAAAGCTTCCAGGTTGGCGGCGAAGGTGGCCAGAGACCTGATTCAAAGTGAAAAATCGGCCGAGCAAAGTACGGAGCCTGGCATGGTTCCGAATTGGACGCATTTAACGTTGCGAGAGGTCTTGAAAAAAGCCTCGGGGCAGAATTTGCAATTGCGCATTCGTGGTCAAGGCGTGGTTTCAGAAATAATTCCCGAGCCTGGAAGTCCTTTGCCCGCGGAGGGCAACATTCAGGTTATTTTGCGACCTGTTGAAGAAATTCGTTCAATCTCACGATAACTTCCATGGGTATTTCATGGCTTCCTTGAAAGCTCATGAGTTTTCCCTTGAGGCCATTCTGGCAAAGAAAGGTCTCCAGCTGAGCTCCTCCTCGATGATCTAAAACGGCATCCATTTTTCCATGACTGAGGAAAAAGGGCGCGCCGGATCGTTTTGCGGCCACCGTTTTCCACTCGTCTTTATTGACCAGGGCCCCAGACAACACGACCAGAGCTTTTGGAGCCTCAGGGGCGTGGAGGAAAAGATCCGTTGCAAGCATGGATCCCTGGCTAAATCCGCCGAGAACAATTTGATTCCAGGGTACCCGTAAGCTTTCAATCCAAGTAAACATTTTTTTTCTCAACTCAGGCAGAGCCGCAGGTTTTTCTTTGCTCAAGTCGCGGGGTTCTCCGCGACTTGCCGCCAACTGCAGCGCTTCAATATCAATGGGCCACCAGGCTCTTCCCGTCCAGCCAGGTCCAATGGGAACCGCGATCACACCCTGGGGAAATAAAAACTGTGTCGGCACGGGTGGAGTAATGACCTCGGCCAATGATTGGAGATCATAGGCATCAGCGCCATAGCCATGAAACAGAATGAAAGTCAGTTGTGGGGCTTCATTTTCGGGCAAAACCTCAAGAACTTTCATTCGGGGGCTCCTTCTGCGTGTGTTAAATTCGTTCAAATTCGTTTTATCGTGTATCGTTGTTGTCGCAATGGTGCATCAAGTGGTCCCATTTATAATAAATCGGAGTAGGTTTTCACAAGGAGAATCTATTGAAGTTAACAGCCTTGCTCTCAGCTCTACCTGAATTCAAGTCAGAGAAGAAGTCTTCTTCGGTCTCTTTGCATCTCGAAAGTCATTCATCCGTCGAGGTTCAGGGGATCACTGCGGATGCCCGTCAAGTGCGGCCCGGTTTTGTTTTTGTTGCTATTCCTGGAACCCAGACCGATGGACATCAGTATTTACCACAGGCCTGCGAGGCTGGGGCGATGGCAGTCGTTGTTGAAAAAAGAGACTTGGTCCCACCGTCTTTTGCCGGTGTTGTTTTGGTGGTGGAAAGCACCCGGGCGATCTTGGGTTCTTTGGCTTCTCAGTTTTACAACAATCCTTCGTCACAGCTTTTTTGCTTTGGAGTGACGGGCACCAACGGAAAGACTTCAATCACTTATATGTTGGAGACTATTCTTGAGAAGGTTCGAATTCCTTGTGGGGTGCTGGGGACAACCGGTCATCATTTGGGGACTGAGCATTGGTCCACTGAAGTGACGACGCCAGGGCCCGTTGTATTGCAACAAAGGCTTGCGGAAATGAAAGAGGCGGGTGCTCGAGCAGTGGCGATGGAGGTTTCCAGTCATGCGTTGGAGCAGAACCGTGTTGATGGGGTGAATTTCAATACGGTCATTTTCACCAATCTGACCCAAGATCATTTGGATTATCATTCGAGCATGGAAGAGTACTTTCATACAAAACAGCGTCTTTTTACAGAGGTTCTTCGGCGCACCAATAAAAATCCCCACTTCGCAGTGGTGAATATTGATGACCCCTGGGGGGCGCGTCTGCGGGTCGATGGGTATGCGGGTCTTTGGAGTTATGGGAAAAAGAAGAGCGCAGATTTTTGTTATCGAATCGTCGACATGGATTTTTCGCGCACGGATTTTGAGCTTCGAACGCCATTTGGTTTTTATTATGGATCGCTGCCGAT
Organism: Bdellovibrio sp. CG10_big_fil_rev_8_21_14_0_10_47_8; assembly: GCA_002773975.1. GTDB lineage: Bacteria > Bdellovibrionota > Bdellovibrionia > Bdellovibrionales > Bdellovibrionaceae > 21-14-0-10-47-8. The sequence continues at coordinate 13,005 of PEZR01000116.1, read as the reverse complement.
GTGTGGTGAGCACAATGTGGCCAATGCGATTGGTGCTGTCGCGGCGGCGGCCAGTGGGGGCGTTGAAGTTTCCACTGCGCTTGAGGCCTTGGCTCGATTCCCAGGTGTTCCGGGTCGATTGCAGACCATCGAAAATGACAAAGGCCTGCATGTCTTTGTGGACTATGCCCATTCCCCCGATGCTTTGGAAAATGTTCTTCGAGCGTTGGGGCAGGTGCGAAAGAAAATCAAGTCCTCTGGAAATATTTGGACGGTGTTTGGTTGTGGTGGTGACCGAGACAAAGGAAAACGCCCATTGATGGCTCAAGCTGCCGAGAAGGGTTCTGACTTTTTGGTGGTGACCTCGGACAATCCCAGGACTGAAAACCCTCAGGTCATTGTGCAAGAAATTGTGAATGGATTGTCTTCTCAGGGCCATGCAGAGAATGTTTTTGTTGAAGTCGACCGGAAAGAAGCCCTGGCATTGGTTTTTAAGAAAGCAAAACCCAATGATGTGATTCTCATAGCGGGCAAGGGGCACGAGGACTATCAGATCGTCGGGACCAATAAAATTCACTTCAGCGATGTCGAAATTGCAAAGGAGCTTTTAGCATGACCAATCCTCGAGCGCTCACAGTACAAGATATTGTTCAGGCCACGGGCGGCAAGATCTTGTCACAGAAAGAAAACCTCTTTCAGGGAGTGAGTACAGACACTCGAGATTCTATGCCGGGTAAGTTATTTATTGCGCTCAAGGGTGATTCTTTTGATGCCCATCAATTTTTAGCACAAGCCGTTTCCCAAGGAGCCGCCGCTCTTTTGGTTCACACACCGTCAATTCCACCAGAGATCTTGGAAAATATAACCGTGATCGTCGTTTCAGATACCTTAGTGGCGTTACAACAGCTTGGTCATTTTCAGCGGCGTCGCAGCAAATCTTTGGTGGTCGGAATCACGGGCTCCAATGGAAAGACCACGAGCAAAGAGTTTTCCGCCGGTTTGATATCGGTCTATCGAAAGGTGCATATTCCCAAAGGGAGCTTCAATAATCATTGGGGAGTTCCACTGACATTATTGGCAGAGCCCGAGGGCACTGAGGTCAGTTTGATTGAAATGGGAATGAATCACGCCGGAGAGATTCAAAGACTGTGTGAAATTGCAGAGCCGGATGTTGTTGTGTGTTCCATGGTGGGGCGAGCTCACATGGAACATTTTGGAAGTCTCGACAAGGTGGCTGAAGCAAAAGAGGAAATTTATCGTTTTGCAAAGCCCGAAGCAAAACGAATCTATAACCTCGACAACATCTATACTCGCCAAATGTTTGCCAAAGCTCCGCAGGACTATCCCAAGGCGTTGGACTATCTCAGTTTTTCTTCGGAGCAAGCTTTTGCGGATGTGTTTTTTCAGATTGATCACATTACCATGTCGCAGATCAGTCTTCGTGGCACCATTTCGGGAATCCCTGGCGAAGCTCGAGTGCCCGTTTTTGGAGTGCACAATCTGACCAATTTGATGGTGGCAGCTTGTGTTGCCCTGGCGGCCGACCTGGAGCCCGAACAGATCTGGGCGGCTTTGCCCAATTGTCGAACCAATTGGGGGCGCAATCAGTTGGTAAGACTTCGTTCAGGAGCTGAGATGCTTTTTGACGGATACAACGCCAATCCCGACAGCATGAAGGCCTTGTTGGAAAACGTGAGTCTGATTAAGTCCTCTGGAAAAAAGGTTGGAGTTTTTGCACAGATGTTGGAGCTCGGAGACCAATCGGCCACCCTGCATGAAGAGTTGGGTGAACAAGTGGGGCAGGCGGGTTTTGATTGGGTGTGGTTCTATGGTCCCGATGCGGAAGCTTTTCAGCGCGGGATGCAGACTTCGCGATTTAAAAAAAGCTTAATGGTTTCAGTTGCTTATGAAGATTCTCTTGCATCTAAGCTGGCCTCTGTGTTAAACCTCCACGATACGGTGTTGGTTAAAGGCTCAAGAGGCATGAAGCTCGAGAGATTTGTGATGGCTTGTGATCCTTTGGATTTTTCACTGAATAAAGAATAAAGACCAAGAATTACGGACAAGGACATCATGCTTTATCAACTTCTGTACTCGCTGGCTGATCAATTTTCAGCTTTCAATGTTTTCCGTTATATCACAGTTCGCACCTTCATTTCTTTCTTCACGGCTTTTCTGTTGTGTTGGATGTGGGGACCTTATTTCATTCGCCGGTTGACGCACAATCAAATGGGGCAAGCTATTCGTGACGACGGTCCCGAGAGCCACAAGAAAAAAGCGGGAACACCAACCATGGGTGGCGGCTTAATTTTGATTTCAACTTTGATTCCTTGTCTTTTGTGGGGCGACATTATGAACGCCATGGTCTGGGGAGTTTTGATCATTACCTGGGCCTTTGGTGCGATTGGGTACATTGATGATTGGTTGAAGGTCAGCAAAAAAAATTCCAAAGGTCTCTCGGGAAAAATTCGTCTCGCCGGAGAATTTCTCGTGTCAGGTCTCGTGCTTTTTGCTTTGGTTCATTGGTTTCAACTTTCAACTGTCTTACACGTGCCCTTTTTAAAGAGCGTCAGTTTTGATTTAGGATATGGATATTTGATCTTTGGTGCGCTGGTCATCGTTGGCACGGCGAATGCGGTGAATTTCACGGATGGTTTGGATGGGCTGGCTATTGTTCCAGTGATTATTGCGGCCGGAACCTTGGGGCTCTTTGCCTATGTTACAGGTCACTTTGGAATTGCCAGCTATCTGCAAATTCCCCATGTTGTTGGGGCCGGAGAACTGGCGCCAGTTGCGGCAACGATTGTCGCCGCAGGCCTGGGATTTTTGTGGTTCAATGCTTATCCCGCTCAAGTGTTTATGGGAGACGTGGGCTCTTTGAGTTTGGGTGGATTTTTGGGTGTGATGGCGGTCATGACCGGCAATGAGCTTTTGATGTTTCTTTTGGGTGGCGTTTTTGTTGTCGAGACTTTGTCGGTAATTGGTCAGGTGATTTCTTTTAAGTTAACAGGCAAACGAATTTTTAAAATGGCTCCAATTCATCATCATTTTGAGTTGAAGGGCATGACAGAAACAAAAATCATTGTGCGTTTTTGGATTATTTCTATTTTGTTGGCCATTCTGAGCCTCAGCACATTGAAACTAAGATAATAAGAACCTACGGGGACTGGAGAAAAAATGTTTACAGATGTATCCGAGTTGAAAGAGAAAAAAATTCTTGTGGTGGGTCTTGGAAAAACGGGAGTGGCGTTGGCGAAATTCCTGCATGCGCAAGGGGCGATTGTGACGGTTACGGATCACAAGTCCAAACCAGAGCTGTCAAATCAGCTGGAGCAGCTGGGTGATTTGCCGGTGAAGCTGGATTTGGGCGGACATAGCCCAAAAACGTTTTTGTCTCAGGATCTGGTGATTTTGAGTCCGGGAGTTCCCTCGGCTTTGAAGATTTTTGATTATGCTCGCAGCCAAGGTATTCGCATTACGGGCGAGTTCGAGTTCATTGCTCAGTTCATCAAAGAACCCATCATTGCCATCACTGGCACCAATGGAAAAACCACGACGGCAAGAATGATTGAATCCTTCTTGAATGAGTCCGGAATCACCTGCTGGGTGGGTGGATCTATTGGGACGCCGATGACTGATTACTTGCGGTTGGACGTCAAAGCCAAGGTGGTGATCGCTGAGGTTTCCAGTTATATGCTGGAGCTTTGTGACAGTTTCAATCCTCAGAATATTATTTTCATGAATTTGGCAGAAAACCATCTTGATCGTTATCGTTCGATGGAAGACTACGTGAATGCTAAACGAAAGATTTTTAAAAATACCAATCAAGCAACGACCAGCATTCTGAATGCGGATGACAATGCTGTGGTCGAGCTCGCCAGAGATCCCGCTGTTCAACGTGGAAAGATTTTTTACTTTTCTCGTAAGGCTTCCTTGGAGCCTCAAATTATGAATATTGGTGGAGCTGTCAATATTGGAAAAGAAATTCGTGTCCGCACCGGTCCTGAAATTGAGGTTTATGATATTTCTAAGGTATTGATGAAGGGCCGCCATTCATTGGAAAATATGATGGCTGCCATTCTTGCTGCCAGCGAGCATGGAGCGACCCACGATGCGATTCAAAAGGTCATGAACACGTTCAGTGGTCTTCACCATCGTTTGGAATATGTGCGCAAAGTTGGCGGCGTTCAGTTTTACAATGACTCTAAGGCCACCAATGTTCATGCTGTTTTGCGAGCCTTGGACGCTTTTGACGAAAATATTATTTTAATTGCCGGAGGGAAGGACACCAATTTGTCCTATGAGGCTCTTCGAAACGTCGTGAAACGAAAGGTCAAGACTTTGATCCTGGTCGGAGAGGCGAAAGAAAGAATCAATCGTGATCTCGGCGATTTCTCAGAGACATTTCTGATCGGTACATTCGAAGAAGCGGTCTTGATTGCTTACCAAAAGTCTAGGATTGGGGACATTGTTCTGTTGTCTCCCGGATGTTCTAGCTTTGATATGTTTGACAGTTTTGAGGAGCGGGGCGATTATTTTAAAGAGATCATTCGTAAGTTTCGTTGATCTGAAGATCTGAAAACAAGGGGGACATGGATGTCTTTGAAAAATGGGTTTCTTTTTATCTCCGGTCTATTGATTTTAGCAGGCTGTGCTTCCTCGTCCATGAAACAACGAAAAGAACAACGAGACAAGCTGGTTCAAGCCGGCGGTAAAATGTATTGTGAATTCATCAATGGAGACGTCTACAGTGACATTGATGTGGCGTTAAATATCGAGATGGCGAAACGCTGTGATGTCGATAAGCCTTTTAGCATCAGCCAATATAAAACTCCTTCAGAGAATCAGGGCATCATGTATTGCTGCTCAACTTCCAAAGAACCCCCAACAGGTGTGATGCAAAAACGAATGTCGGCTCGGCCGACGCGAAAGATTCGAAGAGAAGACAAAAAAGAAAACATGATGGATAAGGCCAATGCAGACAAGGCCGACAAAGATGAAAAGGCAGCGGATAAAAATACCCCAGCTGCCGAGGTCAAAGAGGACAGCCCTGCGGCTCCCGCAGCTGAATCCAAGCCACCTGAAGAAGACGAAGATCATATCGAAGAATAGTGGAGAGAGGGATGTTGAAGCCACTCTCAAGTCCTTTGTTGTTAACTCTTCTGGCGTTGCTGGGAGGTGGACTTGTGCAGGTTTATTCATCTAGTTACATCTTTGCCACCGAATCATTTGGCGACGGCCTTTATTTCTTTGAACGCCAGCTGTTGTTTTCGGGCATTGCCTTTGTAGCATTGTTGGTCGCCGCTCATGTACCCATACGATGGATTGAAAAATGGGGCTGGATGATGTGGATGATTGCTGGAATAGGCGTGATTTTAACCTTTGTTCCAGGTTTAGGCGTGCGCGCGGGCGGTGCTGCTCGATGGATTCAGTTGCCCCTAGGGTTGAGGATTGAGCCATCGGAAGCCTTGAAGTTTTCATTTTCACTGCTGTTTGCTTCTTTTCTTACCAAGGATCAAAATTTTTTGGGCCGTCTGTGGTGGTGGGCTGTCATCCTATTGATCGCCGTACCGCTGGGGCTGTTGTTAAGGCAGCCAGACTTTGGAAGTTTTGCGATTATTATTTGTGTCGCAGTGGCTTTGCTCTTAGCGTTTGGCCTTCGCTGGAGTTATCTGATCGCTTCATTCGCGGTGATTTTGCCAGCCTTCTATTTGCTCGTGATGCGCGTGCCTTATCGTCGAGCTCGGGTTTTGGCCTTTTTGGATCCCTGGGCCGATCCGGAGCAAAAGGGTTTTCAAGTGATTCAGTCCATGCTGAGTTTTCATTCGGGCGGGATCACTGGTTCTGGTTTGGGACAGGGACAAGGAAAGCTTTTTTTCCTGCCTGAAGCCCATACGGACTTTACTCTGGCAGTTTTTGGTGAAGAAATGGGATTTATTGGTTTTTGTCTTCTTTTGGGTCTTTATGGATTTGTGGTTTTACGGGGATTTCAAATTGCGCTGAAGACCGAGAATTTGTTTCGCAAAGCTTTGGCATTGGGAATATCAATGACCTTCGCTCTGGGAGTCTTTATCAACGCGGGCGTTGTGATGGGACTGCTGCCAACCAAAGGTCTCACGCTGCCATTTTTCAGTTATGGCGGAAGTTCGTTGATCACTTTGTGTTTTATGTTTGGATTGCTTCTCAATATCGAAAAAAATCTCTGCGAAGAAACTCAAAGTCCTTTCTTTCCCCGCCGCTCGCGTTTAGATTAAAACAAGAATGAAAAAAGTGATTATGATTGCTGGTGGTGGAACCGGTGGTCACATTTATCCTGGAATCGCGGTGGCCCGCGCCCTGCAAGAGATAGAACCTTCTGTCGAGGTTTTTTTTGTTGGCACTCGTTCTGGTTTGGAATCGAAAATTTTAGGCAAAGAAAATCTTCCTCTTTTTTTGATTGAAGGCGGAAAATTGAATTTTTCCGGAGCGCCGCTAACCAAGTTGATCAGTTTGTTAAAGCTGCCTCTGGGATTTTTTCAGTCTGTTTTTCTTTTGTTGAAGTATCGTCCGTCCTTTGTCTTAGGGGTTGGGGGATATGCTTCGGGGCCTTTTGTTTTGGCAGCCACGCTTTTGGGTTTTCGCTCAGCCATTTGGGAGGCCAACGCATATCCAGGAATGGCCAACAGATGGCTGTCACGTTTCGTCCATCAATGTTTTTTGGTTTTTGAAGAAGCCAAGGCTTATCTGCACTGTCGCAACTATCAAGTGGTTGGTGTTCCGGTTCGTCATCAGCTTGGACAGTCTGCCGGGGGCAGCCAGAAGAGATCGTCTGAAACGAACGGTGAATTTCATCTTTTACACTACGGAGGCAGTCAGGGTTCCAGAGCCATTGGACGAACACTTTGCGAAGCCATTTTGACAAAACACGAGTGGACGAAAAATTTGAAAGTGGTGCATCAGACGGGAAGTATCGATTATCAGGATTTTTTGACGCGCTACCAAGGTCACGAATCCACCGTGGAGATCAAAGAATTCATTTATGATATGCCCCAGTACTATTTGTGGGCCGATTTGGTGCTGTGTCGAGGTGGAGCTAGCACAATGAACGAGCTCGCGGCATTCGGATTGCCGGCCATTGTAATTCCTTTGCCGGCGGCGGACGGGCATCAGGAAAAAAATGCTCAGGTTTTGGTCCAATCAGAGGCCGCACATATGATTTTACAAAGGGATTTAACCCCGGATCGATTGGTGGCAGAAATTCAGAGTCTTCGGCAAAACCCCGACGAGAGGGAAAAGTTGAAGAAAAATATTCGAAAATTCTTTCGTCCACAGGCTGCCGAAGAGATTGCGAAAGCTCTTTTAGCGCGCTAGAGTCTTGCGCAGAGGATCAAATCATGCAGTTACAAAAATCCAAATTTCATTTCGTGGGTATTGGTGGCATCGGGATGTGCGGGCTGGCTGAGCTTCTTCACAATATGGGAGCCCAAGTCTCCGGCAGCGATCTGGGGGAGAACGACAACACTGAACATCTCAAAAAAGTCGGTGTTCAGGTTTATCGTGGTCACCGCGCAGAAAATGTTGGCAACGCGGATGTTGTTGTTTTTTCCAGTGCTGTTCAAGACAGCAATCCTGAAATTCAGCAGGCCCGAGCTCAAAAAATTCCTTTGATTCCTCGTGCAGAAGCTTTAGCGGAAATTATGCGGTTAAAAAGGGGTGTTGCTATTGCTGGTACCCATGGAAAAACAACCACGACCTCGATGACAGCGGCGATTTTTTTGCAAGCAAAAGCACGACCAACGATTGTGATCGGGGGGCGTTTTGATTTGATCCAATCCACAGCTTTATTGGGCGATGGCGAGTGGATTGTGGCCGAGGCTGACGAGAGTGACGGGAGTTTTTCAAAATTGTCCCCAGAGATTTCTGTGATCACCAATATTGATTCTGATCATTTGGATTATTATAAAAGTTTTGAAAATCTGCAGAAGGCGTTTTTTAAGTTTGCTCAGAAAATTCCGTTTTATGGGATCTGTATTGTTTGTGGTGATGATCCTCAGGTGCGAGAGGTTTTTAGTTCTTTTCCAAAACGCATTTTGTTCTATGGTTTTGATGACAAAAATGACCTGGTGGTCAAAGGGCAAAAGGGCAAATATGAACTCTTCGAGAACACTCAAACAGGTCGCAAGAAGCTGGGTGAGTTTGATCTGAAGGTTCCAGGGGCGCACAATGCTTTGAATGCAGTCGCCGCCATTGGGGCTGGTTTGCAAGCGGGATTTACATTTGAGGCCTGCAAGCAGGGCTTGGCCCAATTTGAGGGCGTTGATCGACGCTTTCATTTCAAGGGCGAACGAAATAAGATTCGCATTTATGATGATTATGCCCATCATCCAACCGAAGTCCGTGCGGCGCTTCAGGGATTTCGTGAGAAATTTCCAGACCGTCGGTTGGTTGTTCTGTTTCAACCTCATCGTTTTAGTCGAACACAAAGTTGCTGGCATGATTTTACAGCATGTTTTTCCCAGTGCGATCAGCTTTTTTTAACCGACGTTTATCCCGCAGGAGAAGCTCCCATCGAGGGAATCGATTCTCAGCGTTTGGCCAAAGAGATTAAACATGAGCATTGTATTTATCTGCCGAAGGGGCCTGAGATCGCCCAACAGATTTTTTCCGAACTAAAAAGCGGTGATGTATTTGTGACTCTGGGGGCTGGAGATGGCTGGAAAATCGGAACCCAGGTTTTGGAAATGCTCAAATGATCTCGATTCAAGAAGATGTTCTTTTGGCCCCCTACACTTCTTGGTTGGTGGGCGGACCAGCACAGTTTTTTGTATTGCCAGAAAATATTGAGGATCTTCGTGAGGCTCTCAAGTGGGCCACGGACAGCCGACAAGAAGTCACCCTGCTTGGCGGTGGCAGTAATGTTTTGGTGTCTGACAAAGGTCTTCAGGGCCTGGTGATTTGCCTTAAAAAAATGACCGGGACTGAAGTTAAGACTGACGAGGGAGCATTGCGAATCACCGCCCTGAGTGGAACGAGCAAGTCCGAACTTTTAAAGATTTTTTTGAAACATCAATTGGCTCCGGCTCTTTTTTTGGCAGGACTTCCGGGGGATGTGGGTGGCGGAATTGTGATGAATGCTGGTGTCGCCGAATCTTTTTCACCCCGAGAGTTTGTTGAGATCACTGAATGGGTCGAGGTGATGAGGCCTGACGGACATATTGATCGTTTTTTGTGTCAGGATTTGCGGTGGTCTTATCGCCATACTCAGGGATGGGAGCCGGGGGTCATTGTTCGAGTTGGCCTGGTTTGGCCCTTGATCCCTGATCCTTCCATTTTGGACCAAGTAAAAACGGCCAACAAAGTCCGACTATCAAAACAACCTTTGGATCAGCCCAGTTGTGGATCCGTATTTGTGAACCCAGAGGGGCACAAGGCTGCCCAGTTAATTGATTCTTGCGGGCTCAAAGGTTTTCAAATCGGAGATGCGCAGGTCTCGATGAAACACGCTAATTTTATCGTCAATCGGGGAACAGCCAAATCCAGTGACATTTGGCAAGTGATTCAACATGTACAGAAGACGGTCAGAGAAAAAAGGGGCATCGAACTTAAGACCGAAGTCGTTCGATTGCCCCGTGAAGAGTCGCTCTGATTAAATCAAAGCCTTAGTTTTTAACTTCAATACTGTACTGAGCAGATTCAACAGTGCGTTCGAATCCGTCAGCAGAAATTTTTCCAGTCAGATAGATAGTATAAGTGCCGTTGGGAACCAGTGGAGTTCTCCAGCCCAGGGTCATTTTGCTCAGGACAATGTCCGAGTGCCGAATATTTTCCTTCCCATTGATATCGACAATGTGGAACTCAAGAGAGCTCATCGGAACCGGAGAAGACTCTGCGACGATATCAAATTCCACTCGGCCCTTCAGAGGTTTGCTCAAGTCAACTCCTTGAGCACCCTTGAAAGACAAAGACATATTCGGTTCTGAATTGATCACATAGAAAAAATCTCGTGAAGATCGCGCAATCTCATTTCCTGCAGAATTCAAAGCCAAGGTTTCAATTTCATATCGACCATCGGACAACTGGGTTGTGTCGACTTGGGCTGAGCACTGAGAGCTGCGGCAGCTCTGGGTCGCTGAAATTTTTCCGCTGTCTCCATAGACATTGAATTGCAAACTGTCTGTTTTTGCGTAGCTCGAGGTGCCGTCAAATTGAGTTACTCCGGTCATGTAAGAATAGCTATGGGGGTTGATCGTAGAAACATATCCATCGATTGCCGGGACATTAAACAACCATGTCGAATCTGAAATCCCGGAGTCGTCATCATAGTCCACATATCCGAAGCCATGATCACCCCAGTCCTCGCTCCAGCTGTTTCGGATGATCCAGGCATTTTTTGAGTCATCATATCCAACAATAGAAACAGCATGGCCACCGAGGGCTTCTTTGGATGAACGTTTATAGACGCCACCGCCGTATGTAATAAAATCAGAATACACGGTCAGAGTTGTCATCACCGGCCCCTTGAGCAATGCCTGTTTGACCGCCGTGATATTGCGCGCGGAGCGGGACGGCGTCGTGTAGCCGGCAATTTTTTGACTGCGCTGGGAAGAATCGGAACAAGCTGCTTTGCAAGAGACATCATTGCCGGTAGCTCCGGAGGTGTACGGTAAGCAAGCCTCATCCGTGGTGCCTTTTTTCATGAGAAAGCGAGATGCTGATTCGGGCATCCAGCCCCAATTGCAGGCGCCACCACCGCAGGAGAATAGAAATTGAGGTGACAGACGTCGGTTGAGTTGCGGTATGAGAGACGAAATATTAACCTGGGTTTCCAGAACTCCAATCGAAGCAAAGGCTACGCAACTTCCACAATTGGCTTGGTTGAGCATGGGGCTTACCCAGTTTTGCCCTCTGTAATCTCGCCAGTCGTGAACAGTGGGTAAGTTTCCTTTGGTTTTGATGCTGGATTCGGGAACAACAAACTCCGCGTCTTGGGCTGGAGTTTCGCGCAGACCCATCATTCGTTGAAGGTCTTCCTTGGGTAGCTGATTGAGCCAGTTATCCTTGGCGTACCAGGTCGCCCCTTGATTTTGTAATTTCTCATTTAAAACCTGGATATTGATTCTTTGTTCTGCCGCCAGAACATTGATTTGCAGTAGCGCCAACACTACCAAAATTAAAATTCGATTCACAGTTTCCCTCCTGCTTCATGGGCCATTGATATTCAGGTCGCAACGTTCGTTTAAATGACGGCGCACCCTGGTTTGTGTTTCGATTCTCTCGCTGCATTTTGCAAAAAGACCAGAAGAAGAAGGCTTGGTGGTCTGGACCTGTCCCTAGGTCTGGGGCTGTATCGCAAGTTTGTTCCGTGGGCCCCAGAACTTGCGTAAGATCATATGAAGGACGCGAATGAAAAAAACTTTGTTTAAAATATTTATGAGTTTGGTGGTCATTCCAACTTTTGTTGTTGGAGTGCTCTATTGGTTGAATGAACGAGGGTTTTTTAATTTACAGCAGATTGAGTTGGCCGTGGAAGGCAATGATCAGGGATCAAATTTTTTAAAACCCTTGCTCGCGGATCTCAATAAAGAGTTGGAGACCTATCGCGGAACTTCTTTGTGGAGCCTTGATCTGCCAGAGGTCTCTGAAAAAGTTAAAAAAATGCGTTGGATTCAAGGAAGCTCACTGTCTCGCCGTTGGCCCCATCAATTGAGTGTTCGAATTTTACCGAGAGAAGTGAAGCTTCTTTTTGTGAGTCAAAACGGAAAGCTTTTGCCGATTGTTGAGGATGGCAGTTTTTTGCAACCCGTGGCTGCCGGTGAAGCGCCGGATGTTTCTCTTTTAGCGGGTGATGTTTTCGAGAAAAATGTGGAGATGAGAAAAAAAGCAGTGACGACGATTTCTGAAATTCCTGACGAAGGAAGATTCAGTCGGAAAACAATTTCGGAACTTCGATATGATTCCAAAGAGGGATTTTGGGCAACATTGATTCAGTCCGGAATGAAAGTAAAAATTGGCGATGGGCAGGTGTCTTTGCGAGCCGCAAGGGTTTCTCAGGTCATCGAGTACATGGAAAGTCGCCAGTTAGAAGCGCGCGTCATTGATGCTAACCTATCAAAAAAAGTCCTTGTCAGGCTGCGTAAGGGTCCCTAAGCTTAAGTCCAAGGACATATGTCCGGTGTAGTAACTGACTAAAAACTTATGGATGAGTCAGGATGATGAATAATACGAATATGAAGAACTCAAATGGAAAGAGTTCGAAAGCATTAGTTATCGCCGGCCTTGATATTGGCTCTTCCAAAGTCACTCTCGTGATTGCCACTGTCAACGCTCAAGCCGACGGAGATGAATCAAGAATAGAAGTCGTGGGCGTGGGAACAGCTCCCAACACAGGCATTCGCCAAGGCGTTGTTGTCAACATCGAAGCGACCACCGAATCTATTCGCAAAGCCCGCGAAGAAGCCGAGCTGATGTCGGGTTACCGCATCGAAGAAGTGTGGGTGGGCGTTTCTGGTTCACACATCAAATCTTTTGATTCTAAGGGCATGGTTGCTATCAAGAACAAAGAAGTGGCTACTTCTGATGTCGAGAGAGTGATCGAAGCCGCAAAAGCAGTTGCGGTGCCAACGGACCGCACGGTTCTTCATGTTATTCCCAGAGAGTATAAGGTGGATGGGCAAGATGGTATCCTCGATCCGATTGGAATGTCGGGGATTCGCTTGGAGGCCAGTGTTCATATTGTGACCGGTGGACAGACCGCGATTGCCAACAATCTGAAATGCATCGAAAAAGCAGGCTTGAAGGTTTCCGGTTTGGTCTTGGATCAATTGGCCTCTTCAATGGCGGTGCTTTCTCAGGATGAAAGAACCCTGGGTGTTTGTGTGGTGGACATGGGCGCGGGTTCTTGTAACTCGGTCTATTTTATGAATGGCAGCGTCGCCCATATTTCGGTCATTCCGGTGGGTGGTCAGCATTTTACTCATGATATTGCCATCGGCCTGCGAACGCCTCAAATCGCGGCTGAAGACTTAAAGAAAAAATATGGCTGCGCAA
>PEZR01000114.1:1645-6053 GCA_002773975.1 Bdellovibrio sp. CG10_big_fil_rev_8_21_14_0_10_47_8 | reverse complement strand
ACGGCGAATGGCCCGAGGGAAAAGTGGCCCATTACTGCTGGCATCCAGGTCTGTCCGTGGCCGGTGTCTGTCGTTTGTGTATGGTCGAGATCGAGGGAAATCCTCGTTTGCAAATTGCCTGTAACACAATGGTGACGGAAGGCATGAAAATCAATAACACCTCTGAAAAAGTGAAAGATGCCGCCAAGTGGGGTTTGGATTTTCATTTGATCAATCATCCTCTGGATTGTCCGATCTGTGACCAAGCGGGTGAGTGTGGTTTGCAAGACCAGTACATGGAGTTTGGAAAGTACAATCCAGAGATGGCCGAGAAAAAAGTCAAAAAGCACAAGGTCGTAGATCTTGGGCCGACTGTTGTTTTGGATACTGAGCGGTGCATTTTGTGTTCTCGATGTGTTCGTTTCACCGATGAAGTTTCTAAGACCAATGAGCTGGGAATTTTTAACCGCGGCGACCGTTCTGAAATTGGAACCTTTGATGGTGTTCCGTTGGACAACAAGTACTCGCTCAATACCGTCGACATTTGCCCAGTGGGGGCGCTGACCTCCAAGGACTTCCGATTTCGTCAACGGGTTTGGTATCTAAAAGATGCCGAAACTGTCTGCAATGGTTGTAGCACTGGTTGCAATGTGAAGGTGTACTTCAATCGTGAAGGATTTTTCCGTGTAAAGCCTGCGTACAATCCAGACGTCAACGGCTATTGGATGTGTGACGAAGGACGTGATTTGTACAAGTTCGTCAATCGAGAGAACCGCTGGTTAAAGGCCAAAAAACGCACCTACAATGGCATCGAAGAGATGATGCCCGGAGCGGCAGCCAAAGATGCATCTTTTGCGGTCAAGTCTTTGGGTGATTCTGTGGCTTTGGTTTTAACCGGACAGTATTCAGTGGAGGAGTACGAAAGCATCGTTTCTACTTTTGCCAATGATCTGAAATCCAAACGCATTTACCACTGGATCAGCAACCCTGAAAAGGCCAATGATTTTGACGGGCTTCTTTTGCGTGGTGATAAAAATCCCAACACCAAAGGGCTGCAACAAGTATTGCAAAAGCATGGCGTGAATACCAACTGGGCTGATCTGTTGTCAGCGATTTCCAGTGGGGCTATTCAGACTGTGGTTGTTGCGGGGCCAGAAAATCAAGCTGTCTATGCGGATATGAAAGATAAAATTCGAGATCTTTCAAAGGCAAAAAATTTAATTTGGCTGCAGACAGGTCGAAATCATGATCTCGAAGCATTGACGGGCAATGTTTGGTTGATTCCCATGAAGTCCTATGTCGAAAAAGATGGGACTTTTGTGAACCATGCTGGTTTGGCTCAAAAGTTTAAGAAAACCACCACGGTGGTATCTGAAGCATTGACCCTGACTGAGGCCAGCGATTTGTTGGCGGGAAAACAGTTGGTGATCAAACCTGAGACAAATGTTTTTGTTGAATCAGAGAAACCAGCCGATCGGGTGACAGTTGAACATCGAAAGAAAAATGAATTCGTTTTTCGTCGAGGAACTTTGTAGGAGGTCCTTGTGAGTGTTGTGCAGAAAAATACATCAGAAGCGAGCAAGTGGTATCTTCCTGGGATTATGACCGGGATGGGTATTACCTTCCGCCATTTGGTTTCAAATCTGGTGGACAATTTGACGGGCAAAAAGAAAATGATCACCCTGAATTATCCCGAGGAAAAACACGAGTACTCGCCTCGCTTTAAGGGAAATCATGTTCTGACTGTTAAAAAGGACGGTTCACTTCGTTGCACGGCTTGTATGTTGTGCGCGACGAATTGCCCAGCAGAATGCATCACCATCGTGGCATCCGAGCACGAAGATCCAACTGTTGAAAAATACCCTGTAAAGTACGAGATCGATATTCTTCGCTGTGTATTTTGCGGATTTTGTGAAGAGGCTTGTCCTGTGGATGCCGTCCGAATGGGGCCAGAGTGGCAGACGCCAGGCCTGAACGGAGCGAACTTCAATTATGGTATCGAGCACTTGGCTTACCGCCCGCAATTGAAGGGCGGAATCGCAACCCACGTTGATGATGAAGAAAGACACAAGGCCGGAATCTAAAGACGGCCTAAATCCCAGCACAAAGCTTATTGGTGAGATCCAGATATTTTTGCGTCCATTTGGGGAGCTTTTCTCCCAGGAATTCGAGCTTTAGCTGACTTCTGGCTCTTGAGCATCCGTCAGGCGTGAATCTTTCGGACTCATCAAGCCTTAGCTCTGCCATCGACGTAAGAATATCCGCGAAGTCTAACGCTTTTGAATAGGCACTCAGTGCGTGATTTAAATCCTGGGCCCTGGCCTGTCCGGATAAGATGGCTTCTTTTAGGCTGGTTTGAATGCGGTTTTTTTCAATTTGAATCAGAATATAACGGTCTTGATTGCTAACATCTGATTTTTCCAGATTTTTCAGTATTTCTGAGCGCTTGCTCAGGATCTGTGACAAAGAAATAACTTCCGTTTGACCAAATGCCATTGAGGCCACTGAAAAAATCAAAGAAAATAAAACTCCTACTCTGAAAGACATGAAGAAACTCCTGTCTGTGAGTTCTGTGGGTCAATGAGATTCATTCGTTCTGAAATCGCGCCATAGAAATTGGCAGTTTCATTCTTTCGCGCCGATGACGAGTTGGCAGAATGGGGACTGGTTCTCATGGCCGAGGAGAGATCTTTTAAAAACTGATCAATATCCTCAGAAGTTCGAATTTTCCGATGAGTGCCGAGATAGTTAGTCAGTAGGAATCGCAGAGGATGAAGCATGCCAGCCGCGCCCGTATTGTGGGACCAGACCGAGAGAGCTTCAATCATTTTCTCTTTTAGAGCTAGGGGGAGGTCCGAGGTGATGTCGCTGAAAATTCTGCTTCTAGAAAATTCATTCTCGATCTTCAGTCTCACTGTAGATTGGAAAACAAAAGAAAGAGCAATATTTTTCAGAGGATTGGCATCGTGAAGACCAACACGGTCACAAGTTTTTTCTGTCTTCATCGGCCGGTCGAATACCTTCCTCAGAGTTTGAGAGCAGATTGGATCTGCGGATTTTGCGAGGAAATTCTGAACTTCTTTTCGCCGTCCATTGACGTCAATGATTGCTCTGTCCGTCAGTTGCCCAATGCCAGCAGCTTTCGTTGTGCTCACCGCATTTGAATGAAGACCAGACTCGTGGGATAAAAGATAAAAGATAGCCAGGCTTGACTGGGATGCGGTGGCGTCCGATCCGGAAACAAAAGGTCCTAGACAATTGGCAACAGCATTGAATGATTTATCTGTGATATCGACATAGGTTTCAGAAACGCAGGCTTTGTTAGATGTTTTTGAAAGGCTATTGCCATTGGCATCACATTTTTGAAATGAATTTTTTAAGTTCGGAAATAAATCAAGGCTGCGTTGGATGCAGGATTTTCGAACTATCTCCTTGTTCGGTTGAGCCATCAGAGAGGCTAGAATCGGTGACTTACTTTGTATGTTCAGTAACTGGTCTTCCAAATAATTGTTGCTTGCATTGCAAGAGTTATAGCTCTCAATCTGTTTTCCGCAGCCCTCTGCACACTCTGTCTGCGGAGACATTGATTTGATTTTATTGACTTGATCCAAATTGAGCAGGGCGGTCGTTGCGACGGCTGTACTGTCGACGGAATCTTTTGGATCGGAGATTTGCGATTTTTGTTCTGGGGCGATTTGATCGGCCCCGCCAGCTCCTGCTTGATCAGCACCGTGGGCGACTTGCCTTCTGTGGTCAATACCATCCTGTATAAGTTGAGCAAAACGGTCAAAACTCGATGGCAGAACGGAAGCTGATATAAAAGCTGGGGAAGGTTTAATGATTGACGCTGCTTGGGCATGAGCCGGACTCTTTTCCGTAGCCATTCCGCGAACAAGAATTGGTGTTACTTTTCCCTTGGGTTTCTTGGGCAGATCTTCATTTAGCCATGTCTGCAAAATTTCACTTCTTTTTTTGTCGTCACTGCCGACGGAATACAAGGCAATGTGGGGTTTTCGCTGATCATAATAGACCCACACGAGCTTCTTTTCCTTGTGTTTATTTAAGATCTCCAATTGCATTCCATAGTTGGAATATTTGATCTTTTTTTGTCCTGTTTGAGAGTCAATTTCATACTGAGGGAATTCTTTGGTGTCTCGGACAATGGCCCGAGTTCCTGGCATCAGGATGTCGATCACATTTTTATCGATTGTCCTGAATTTTCCTTCGCTGCGAGCGTTGAGTGTGGCGTTATCTGAGATTTCAATCAGATCATTTTTCTGTGGCGTTTTAAACGCCAAAGCACTGATTCCGATAGAAATAAGGATACACTTCTGCCACAGCTTCATTCAGCCTCCAGTCATTTATAAAGCAAAGGCTCTGCCACCGCAGCATCTAAAAATATTCAATATTTACAGGATGTTAGGTATTT
>PEZR01000114.1:0-1638 GCA_002773975.1 Bdellovibrio sp. CG10_big_fil_rev_8_21_14_0_10_47_8 | reverse complement strand
GATCTCAGAGTGAGAAAAGGCTCATCTTATTAGTTAGGTGACTGACCGCTTTACACTGGTGATTGTCTCAATTTGAGACGAATTGATCTTTGTCGAATGGCCGGCCGTTGGGTAACATCATTTTATGAAATTAGATCTTTCTGCTTTTGAAAATTGGGATCGATTGAATTGGCAATTAGCCAGCCGCTTTCAAATCCCGTCGGAAATTTCAGTGCGCTGTTCTCAAGGTCTTCCTTCGGCCATCTATGAGTTGGCGATTGGTGTTGCGCAGTTTTACAGCCATAAAAAAAGCGCTGCCGTGATCACGGGGCGAACTCCACATGATCAATGGATTTGGCCCTATCTTTTTAAAGAAGGGTATCAGGTTCAACAGCTGGCGGCAGAAAAATCCGCGACTGAAATCGTGGCCTCTCTTCATAAAGACATCAATTTTGTTCTCGTCTGTGAAGATCATCCCATAACCGGAGAAATATATCCGGTGGACGAGCTTGAAACTTTGCTCAATGAAAAGAAAATATTTTGTTTTCGGATTTCTCATCAAGCCCATTTTTTTAAGCCGACCTCGATTCAACCCTACACGGCGCGAATTTGTTCCTGGAGTCCAAGATTGGCTGTGGCCTTTGTGGGGCCAAAGATTAAATCCCAGCCAATGATTTCACCAGCCCTAGATTGGAATGAACAGCAGGTTCTTCACGAGATGGACCTCATTCAGCAAGAGACCCTCCAAGACGAGAAGGCTGTTTTGGATTTTGAAAAAAAAATCGGGGGGACTGGCTTGCAGGTTTTTTCGGTGGCAGCGCAGCGCTGTTATGACCGAAGTCTCATTTATAGCTCCGAGATCGGTGGTGAGGCCTTGCAGAAATCTTTGGCACAACTTCTGGGGATTACTCTCGCTCCTCCCGGGTGGGAGCGACGGCTTGAGACCACTCATCTTTGTCGTTGGGGTGGAATTCGGCACTACGAGTGGTGGCAGGGGCGACCCGCTGATGATGTTCTTCGTGGTCTGATCGCTTTGGACATATCGTTGATTAAAAATTCACGCATTCATGAATTTCTAGACAAGGCCTCTCAGGAGTGTCGATTTGTCCAACAACCGTAAAGCCAAGGCCTTAATTTTAAGAGCCACCAAATACGGAGAGGCCGATCTCATCGTTCAGGTCCTCACATCGGAAGGCGAGAAGTTGTCGCTTCTTGCTCGAAGCGCATTGAAGTCTAAAAAAAGATTTGGCGGCGGAGTTCTCGAGCCCACACATTATGTGCAGTTGCAATTTCGGCAAAACTCATCTCGAGAAAGAATGTCGACCTTGGAGGATGCTCAGATAATCGATGCCTTCCCTTCACTCAGGCTCAGTTATGACAGAGTAGAGGCCGCACTCTTTGTCGTTCAGTGTTTGGCTAGAGCATCGCAAGAGGGAGACTCCTTGTCGGTTGATTTGTTCAATCTCGGAGGACACAGCTTGAAATCCCTGGAGTCTGTTCAAGATTTAACATCTTTTAAAATTCACTTTTGTCTAAAGCTGCTATTTCAGCAAGGCGTGCTTGAGACCGAATCTTGGATGAAGACTTATCTACAGACCTCAATGGCACACCATTCAAATTTGGAAAAAAATGAAGATCTACAAAAAGATCTTCATTGGA
>PEZR01000086.1:1011-7023 GCA_002773975.1 Bdellovibrio sp. CG10_big_fil_rev_8_21_14_0_10_47_8 | reverse complement strand
AATCACTGGCCAGCGAACTCTGCCGACTGTTGTATTCGTTGGTGATCGCGCCATTGACCGGCGTATTGGTGACCGAAGACATCGACTTGAGCACCTGCTCGGCGGACAATAAGGCATAAGGATTCGTCGTCACATTTTCCTCTGCCGAAGCGGTCCAAACTTCGTCAGAAGAAGACCCACTGTCTGAGCGAGAAAATGGGCTCTGGCTACAGGCATTGTAGGATGCCGGCAGCAATAAAAATAGCATGAGAGCAGATAAGATCTTTCGATTCATTGAACCCCCAAAACCAAAACTCAATCCCAAAAATCCTTAAATTCCCGAACAGTCTTTCAAGATCACCAGTTTTTCAAACAACGATTTGATGTTGTAATTGTTCCGTTCAAAGTCCAATGCCTGCTGGGACAAAAACGGCAAATTATTTTTCACATCCAACTGTGTTCTGCAAACGGCATCATACACTCGTTTGACCATGCACTGGCTGAAGCGCTTGGAGTTCGCAACCATTTGTCCCAGTTGCTGAACTCCTTGACCTGCATCAACATCACCACGCCAACCAAAGATTTCGGCATTTGCAGGCCCCCGCGAGTTATTGATGAATGAGTTGTCCGTCATCACAAAACCGCCGGCATAGACATCGCCATTTTTATTCATTTTGCGAGCTATTCCTCGGTTATCAAAACTGCCAGCTCGATTGGTCATGGCGCCATTGACCGCGCGATTTCCAGTCACATCCCACATGGCAAAAGCTCCACGCAAGCTGTCCATCTGCGTATGGCAACCCTTACAGGTCGTTTGAAATTTCAGGTGATCTCCGCCTGGAAAGCGATCAATGTCTCGGCCAATTCTTTGGTCCGAAACTTTGGTGTCAGCCCACTCTTGAATCGGCACACACATAAACTCTCGGAATGTGAACTCAATGGGACGGCGATTGGTTCCATCGGAGGCATGGGCCACGATAAATGCCCTCGATGTGATGACGCCCGCCGGATCTGGGTTATTCACAACTGCGTTTTGCCCGTCCAAAAGCTTCTGTCCGTCCACTCTCATCAGAACTTGGTCGATATCGATCGAAGGTCGGTCCAAATCCTGGTAGTGATTGTTGGATTTCAAAAGATCATTGGCCATGTCGGATCGAACGGTGACTCCCGCAGGAATTTTACTGGGATTCGCTTGGTAATAAAAATTACCGGTCAGCAAGAGCCTGGCGTCCAGGTCATCCCGGGTAACACCAACAACCATCGCCGCAAAATCATTCAGAGGCTGACGAAATGTCTCGTCCCGGGTCGACATTTTAAGCCCCATCAGCTTCACCGTGCTGCCAAGAAAATTGGGATCGGTGGTGGCCAATTGGGCCGCACCTAAATAGTCACCTTTTTGGGTCATCAGAGCCATGGGCTCGATCAGAGGATGATCCGCACTGACCTTGGTGCTCGAAATTCGCTCAAGAATTCGTTTGGCTTCCCATCTGGCAGTGTCAGAGACCTGCGCATAAGCGATGACGGAAGTGAGATTCAGAACCACAGAAAAGACCAAGACCTTGGTCGATGCGCCCCAAACAATCCCCATGTAAAGTCCCCCAGGCTTTTTATCGGATGCAAGCCCAAGACCACGAGTCCAAATCCTATTGGCTCGTTTTAGCTCGCAGGGAACTGTCGAACATTTTGAAATTGTCTAGCGGGTGGTCTACCCTCTCAGGTCTGCAGTTTCAGCAGAGTGGCCACGGTTTTTTTGAGTTTTTCGATCTCGAAGGGCTTCTTGATATAATCATCGGCGCCGATTTCGAAGGCTCGCTTGATGTCTTCGTCGCTGGTTTTTCCAGAGACAAAAATCAGCGGTATCTTTTTCAGATCTTTATGTTCTTTGAGCATTTGCGCGAGCTCAAAACCATTCAGCCATGGCAAACCCACATCCATGATGATCAAATCAGGTGTGGTATCATCTAAAATCCCCGACAGTTCGGTGCCATCCGCAGCCAATTTCACCACGAAGCCGTCGACCTCAAAGATTCGTTTCATTGCCAGACGCATGGTTTCGTCGTCTTCGATGACCAGAAGAGTTTTGTGCTCAATTTTATTTTTTAGATCACGAAAATTTTGCAGCTCAACGACTTCGCCGCTCGCCATTCTTTCGCGAGTGAGCTTTTCAATTTTTTTTATTAAATCACTGGCGTTGATCTTCTTTTTAGCCATGTCCCTCTAACCATCTCTCGGCATCGATGGCCGCCATACAACCCGTTCCCGCAGCGGTGACCGCCTGACGATAAACATGATCCTGAACGTCACCGGCGGCAAAAACACCCTCAACGTTGGTATAAGTTGAGCCCGGTTTTGTTTTGATATATCCGGCTTCATTCAAATCCAACACGCCCTTAAAAAGATCCGTGTTCGGTTTGTGACCGATGGCTAAAAACAAACCCTGCAGTTTTTTCTGATGAGTTTCTCCGGTGACCGTATCTTTGAGAGTCACCGCATTCATGACTTTTTCATCACCATGGACCTCGGTCACTTCTGAGTTCCAGATCACTTCAATCTTTGGATTTTTCATTGTTCTTTCGGCCATAATTTTCGACGCCCGGAAAGAATCTCTACGATGAATGACATAAACCTTTGAGGCAAAACGAGTCAGAAAATTCGCCTCCTCCATCGCCGTGTCTCCGCCACCGATCACTCCAACCTCAACGTTTTTAAAAAAAGCGCCGTCACAGGTGGCACAGGCAGAAACCCCACGATTCATATATTTTTTTTCTGATGGAATCCCCAACCACTTGGCAGAGGCCCCAGTTGTAATGATCAAAGAATTTGCCAGGTACTGATCTTTGCCCACGCTGACCTTAAAAGGCCGTTTTGAGAAATCAATGGCCGTGACATTTCTGGTGATAAAACGAGTTCCAAATCTCTCGGCCTGTTTTCTCATCACCGCCACGAGTTCAGGCCCACTCACGCCATGATCAAAGCCTGGATAATTTTCAACATCGGTGGTGATCATCAACTGACCACCGGCCTCTTCACCCTCGATCATCAAAGGTTGCAGATTTGCGCGGGCAGAATAAACCGCCGCGGTTAGACCCGCAGGTCCAGAACCAACAATCAAAACATTTTCAACTTTTGTATTTTCCATGGCGAAAGCTTAGCAAATTCGGACTTTCATTTCAGCAGAGAAGTCTTCTCGACCAACCAGTGCCCGCCGGCGTCATCTGGATTTAAAATCCAATTTGATAATTGCAGAGCTTGCTCTGCAGGGTCTTTCACCAATCCCGCCCGTTGACGCGGCCAAGCATTCTTGGGAAGCAGATCTGTATCCATATAGCCCGGACTAAACAGTCGCAAATCCAAGGGTGAATCTGCTTTTTTTAGCTCGACTTGTAGAGAGGTCACCAGTCCCTTCAGCGCATGTTTAGCCGCGCAATAGCTGGCAGCCCCTTCATCCGAAGAAGACTCGGCCACGGCCGATCCAATCATTGTGATTTGTCGCAGATCCTTATCAGCCATCAAATGATGCAGCAAAAACGAGGGACAATGAAAGGTCACATCCATGGCCCATTCATGAGCAGTCCATTTTTTTTCTGAAAAATTTCCGAAAGGCCCGCCCCCGGCAAAATAAAAAAGCCGGGTTGGTTTTTCTTGGCCAATGAGCTGAGCTAAGTCTGCCCACCGAGTTCGGTCTGCAAAGTCCCAATTCAAGGTTCGTACACCGACACCAAGCTCCCCAAGACTTGTCGCTTTCCGAGCGATCACCAAAAGACGTGGCTTGGATGAAAGCGATAAAACCCTCTGTAAAAAAGCCCGCCCGAACCCCCGAGAGGCTCCCATCAAAATCCAATTTTCAGAAGTAAGATCTATAGTCATCATCACCAATACGTCGTATCGATTTCAACATCGCCAAACACTTGAACCTGACAACTGATACGGATATCCGCTTTCAGTTGATATTTCTCCAGCAAAAACTTCTCTGTTTCCTCGATTGAAGACAGCGAATTCTGACCCTGCAAAATCTGGATGCGGCACTTGGCGCAAACTCCGTCGCCATGGCAGCTCGAGGCCACAGGCAAACCTGCGTCCAACAAGCTTTTCATCAGGTTGGATCCAGATGCCACCTGAATTGGAGCATAAGATCTTTTGCCAAAAGAAATCACAGGCATCTCTATTTCTTCCTTAAACGAACAAAATTGATTTCAATACCCTGTTTGGTAAAAATCTTTTCAAACTGAGTCATAAAATTATCGGACGCGACTTCAGATTGATGCAAATTCATGGTTTCAAAAACAATTTCATACTTGGATTGACGAATTTGCTCCATGGACCACAAAAAATACTCTCGACTGTCAGTCTTAAAATCCAAGAACGATCCTGGTCTTTGCAAATCCCACAGCAAATTTAAAACCCGTTCATTCACGAAACGATTTTTTGGTTTTCTTGGGCTCACCCATGGATCTGGAAAGTGGATATAAACATTGTTCAATTCGCCGGGCTCAAACAACAAATCCAGATTCATAGCATGGTACCGACAAATGCGCGCATTGGTGGCACTCTTTCGCAAACAGCCGCGAATACTTTGAATCAAAGGTTTGTATTTCAGCTCAAGACCAACGATACAACGGGTGGGGTTCTGAACAGCCTGGTGTTGAAAATGAGTCCCATTGCCCGTACCAATCTCAAGATCCATGGCGACATCTTCTTTGACCTTAAAAATTTCAGACCGCCAATGACCTTTGTTCAACGGAGCTCGCTCTTCGTTAAAGGCATAATCACGAAACTCACCATCAATGGCTTCGGTATAGTAGTTGGGAATTCGCAGATCTCGGGTCCGATTGATCTGTGGTCTTTGGAAACCATTATCTTCGACGGGTTTATTCCGAGAGGTCATGGCAAGGGCCCCCGAACAACTGTCTCCACAGACATCGGACGAACGGCCTCAAAAGGTTCTTGGCGAATTTGGCAATCCAACATCTCGCAAGTCCGACAATACTTTTTTTCGCAAGGGTCTACATGAAAGGCAATCTCTGCATCAAAAGAATACGCACTGACCACCTCTTTTTCAAACTCCGTTGTCGCCTCATGAGTCTCAGCCACGTTCCAATACTCAGGCACAACCATATGAGCGTCGATATGATGAAAACGTCCCGACCGAATCATCTTCATCTGATGAATATCAATGACCCATTTCTTTTTTGCCTTATTAAAAGAGGCCACAAGTTCTCGTAGAACCTTGGGTTCTTTTTCATCGATCAAAGCACCAATCGATTGCCGAACAATTCGGTAACCTGAATATCCGAGTTGCAAAGCAATCAGCACCCCCACCAAGGGATCGATCCACGCAAGCCCTGTCACATGCACAATCGCCAATCCGCCCATGACACCCACGCTGGTCCACACATCCGACAACACATGGGTCGCACTGGCTTTAAGAGCTTCCGAACGAAATTTCCGACCTACGGTTCTCAGGTGCAAACCCAGAAGCAGGTTGATCAAAGCCGCGGCCCCCATCACATAGAGTCCTATGTCAGGTTGCCGAAGAACCTTTTCATGAATCAAAGCTCGTACAGCCTCAATGCCAATGGCAATGGCTGCAAATGCAATCAGGCCGCCCTCAAAGGCCGCCGAAAAATACTCGAGTTTTCCGTGTCCATAAGGATGCTCCTCGTCCGCCGGCTCGGCGACGGCCTTCATGACAAACAAGGCCACCAGGGCCGCGATCACGTTCACAATACTTTCCACGGCATCAGAAAAAACGGCCGTAGACTTTGTCATCTCATAGGCAAAAAATTTGATCGCTAAAACGAGGATACTCAAAACCAGCGACAGTCTTGCCGAAAAATTAATCACTCGATCCTGTTGGGTCCAAGAAGCACTCATAGCCACTTTGTAAAGGGAGCTGAGATCCGGTGCAAGCTATTTTCAGCCGGCGACTTTCTTCTTGAAGGGAAGTGGATCCGTCGGGGCAACTTTTTGTAGATCAATGAACTTCACACAGTTTCTGCCGGCTCGTTTGGCTTCATAAAGAGCATGGTCGGC
>PEZR01000086.1:0-869 GCA_002773975.1 Bdellovibrio sp. CG10_big_fil_rev_8_21_14_0_10_47_8 | reverse complement strand
TGGTCTCAGTCAGAACCATTAAAAATTCATCACCACCGTAGCGGGCACCCAGATCAATATTACGAATGCAGCGACGTATAAGTTGTCCCACCTCAGACAAAACAAAACTTCCGAACAAATGATCGTGACCATCATTCACAGTCTTAAAATAATCCATGTCCATCATCACTACACAGACCTGACGTCCGAAACGTTTTGCCCGCAGCAGCTCGGACTCAATTCTTTGATAAACCGATCGCATATTGAGCAGGCCCGTTAAATCGTCCGTATCAACAAGCTCCTTGAGCTGGTCGTTGGCCAATCTCAGCTGGTCATTCAGATCTTTGATTCGCAACTGAGTTCGCACACGCGCCAAGAGCTCTAAGGGTTCAAAGGGTTTTGAAATATAGTCATCCCCCCCCGAATCCAAACCCTCGATCACATGCTCGGTACTGGTATTTCCAGAAATAAAAAGAACCGAAACATACTGCTCCTTGAGCCGTACACTTTTGAGCGTATCCAGACCATTCATGCCGGACATATTCACATCCAGCAGAATCAAATCTGGATTCCAGGACTGAATCTGTTCGATCCCCGCCACTCCAGAGTCTGCCGTGTGAACCTGATAACCTTCCCATTTCAAAGCTTCCGCGATGATCGACAAGCTGTCAGGATCATCATCGATCACTAGAATCCGTCGGTCTTTGGGTTCAAATATTTTTTCTGCCTGCTTCATTCCCGTACAGAATACCAAAATCCCGCTCTGGACGCGAGTTTCCAAAAGTCGCGTCCAGCCTCTCCGGACTACCCAAAAGTCCAAAGACGGGCTAGTCTGCAAACTATGGCATTTTCACACCAAGATATCGATTCCAAGTGGCAAAAGAAATGGG
>PEZR01000081.1:6111-6572 GCA_002773975.1 Bdellovibrio sp. CG10_big_fil_rev_8_21_14_0_10_47_8 | reverse complement strand
GGCGGCCGGTGTCCAGCATGTCGAGGAACTGGATTTGAAGAAATTGATATGATGTTCATGGACAATGTTGTTATTCCTTGTGACGTCTGCGACGGCAAAAAGTACCGGCCCGAAATTCTTGAAATCCAATATAAAAACAAAAATATTTTTGAAATTCTTAAGATGACTGTGGCGGAAGCTATGAATTTTTTTGTGGCCCACCCCAACATTCGAAAACCCTTGAGCGTCCTAAAAGAAGTTGGTTTGGACTACTTGCAGCTGGGACAACCGGCTGGCACGCTCAGTAACGGTGAATCGCAACGCTTAAAGATCGCAAAAGAGCTCTCTCAGGTCCAACAAAAGGCCACTCTCTATATATTAGACGAACCCACGACCGGTCTTCATTTCAAAGAAGTGGATCTGTTGATGAAGGTTCTCAACAAACTGATTGATTCTGGAGGCAGCATCATCGTCGTTGAACA
>PEZR01000081.1:0-6070 GCA_002773975.1 Bdellovibrio sp. CG10_big_fil_rev_8_21_14_0_10_47_8 | reverse complement strand
AAAAAAAGTCTGACTGGACAATATCTTAAACGGTACATGGATGCGATGAATCCCTCTGCTTTTCGCGAAAAGAAATAGTAGACACTCTTACATCGACAACTCGCCAAAATCTAACATATTGACATCACTCTCCAATCGACAGGTTGGTCTCAGGATGAAACAGGACCACTGTCAAATTTTTAGTCCCCTCCCTTAAGCTTGTCGAAATATTTGACGACAAGAGAACTGAGAGAATTGGAAATATTGTTAACACATTGGAGAAATTTATGATCAATTGGGATGAATTTGAACATATACATGTGATCAAAAGATTACGGCATATTCTCAGTTCTTGGTGGAATGTCGATGTTGTATTCACCGATGAGCGTGGAATGATCCGAGGCCTCGATCAGGGAAAGGCCGCCTGGGCAAACCCTTCGATCGGATATCTTGTTGGAAAAGAGTCCACTCAAGCTGGAATTTGTGACCTGGTCACCAAAACAATCGATGATCTTCGTGTCTCCGACAACAAGTACAGCATGAAAAAGTGGGACCTTGGCGGATTTGACGTCGGTGTTTTTCCAATCATGATTGAAAATGACTTTATGGGAACTGTCATCGCGATGGGCTTCTTTCGCGACGCTAATTTTACCCCTCGCCTCGAAGAAGTTCGAGATCGTTTGGCAGCCTTTGGCGCCGCCAGTGATATGATTGAAAAATCTTTGGCGAAATTCAAATATTTAGACGAAGCTGAAAGACAACATTTCTGTGAGATCTGTGATCTCGTTGCTCAAGAGGTTGTAACTCTTCATCTAGAAATCACCCGAAGAGAAGATCGAATCAAAGAATTGAACAAGGAACTTGGAAGTCGTTATAAATATGACAACATGATCGGTAAGTCTAAACCGATGCAATCTTTGTATGCTCTTTTAGATAAAATCAAAGGGGCCGACTCTACGGTTCTCATTCAAGGTGAAAACGGAACGGGTAAAGAGCTTATTGCCAAGGCCATTCACTATAATTCCAGCCGTAAAGACAAGGCTTTTGTGATTCAGAACTGTTCGGCTTTCAATGATAATCTTTTGGAGTCAGAACTTTTTGGTCATATTAAAGGCTCCTTTACTGGAGCGCTTAAAGACAAAAAAGGCTTGTTCGAGGTCGCTGACAAAGGAACTTTCTTTCTTGATGAGATTGGTGATACCTCACCCCAAATGCAGGTAAAACTTCTGCGTGTTTTGCAAGAAGGCACATTCACACCTGTGGGTGCAACTGAGCAGCGCAAGGTTGACGTTCGAATCATCGCCGCGACAAATCGAAACCTAAAAGAAATGGTTGAACAGGGAACATTCCGAGAAGACTTGTACTATCGTTTGAATGTCATCAATCTTCGCGTGCCGCCTCTTCGCGAAAGAAAAGAAGATATTCCCCTCTTGGCGGAATTCTTTTTGCAAAAATCAACAGAGAGCACGGGGCTTGCAAAACGCGCCCTAACAAAACGCGCCTTGGAAAAGCTGTATGACTATCCATGGCCCGGAAATGTTCGAGAATTACAAAATGAAATGGAACGCTTAGTTGTTCTGTCTGGCGAAGACACAAAAATCTTACCAGAAATGTTGTCTCCGAAAATTATGGAGATCGCTGACAAATCCAAAGTTCAGGGCGCCCGCCTTCAGGGAAAACTGAAGGATGCTCTCGAAGAGTTGGAGCGTGACATGATTCGCGAGGGTCTTCGCCGCACCGGCTGGAACAAATCCAAACTTGCAAAAGAGCTTGGCATTTCTCGAGCCGGTCTGATCATGAAGGTCGAAAAGTACGGTCTCGATAAACGGAAACTTGCTCGATAGTTCGTTCTTTAACTAAAGTTTCGGGTGGGATTCGGGTGAGGGTCCCCTCACCCGAATCCCACGCCATTCTGTGACAGAAGATATCGTCGCAAAATCTGTCTCAAAACGAGACCAGAGTGTCTAAGAATTCGACAGGACGAGTTTTATGCCCTGGAACTCTCAATGAAATATTAAAATGAGCCGATATAAAGAATGAACTTGTGGGTTTTAAGCCCACGATTATTACAGGAGGTCATCATGAAAAGGTTGCAACTTTGGGCTCGTCAATTGTGGATGGACGAAAGTGGTCAGGGAACAGCTGAGTATGTTCTGTTGATTGCGATCGTTGTTGGACTCGTCATTATGTTTAAAGACAAAATTATGGGTGCACTCAAAGGAAAAATTGACGAAACAACCAGCGCGATGGGGCAAATCACTCCGAACGGAAACTAATTAGGAGAACCTTCGCGTGACTGCTGAATATGTGCTGCTCTTAGCTTTATTTGTATTTTTGGCCATGGGTGCATTGGTTAAGAATCCAAATCGGTCCTTCAACAATGCTGGGCCGAAGCTTGGAGCACGCGTAGAGAAGCACTTGATAACTGGGGATGGTTTTGGACAGAGCACTGGGTCCGGGACCAGTCCTTTAAAGTGGGAATAATGGGATTGAACATCAACATTCTACAGATCGCATTGGCCATTGGCCTGCTCAGTTTTGGAGTGGTGGGAGATCTGCGTTCGAAAAAAGTTCCCAATCAATTTGTTCTGATTTCTGCCGGCACTGCCATTATCTTTGTCCTGGTCACCCAGGGGCTGCCGGGCCTACTGGTGTCTGTTCTTTCTTTGATGGCTGGTGCAATTTTAATTCTGCCACTGTACTTGATGAAAGCCATTGGCGGCGGCGACTTAAAACTATTTTTGGCGGTGAGCCTGCTGATGACTTGGCAGGGAGTTTTGATTTCTGTTTTCGGTGCTCTTGTTTGGGGATCTCTTTTGGGGATCTTTCAGGTTGCACTCAAAGGGGAAATCAAAGCTTTTCTTCACAATCTTCTTGCTCTCTTTCAACGAGTTAAACTTCAAGAGACCAAAACCCACAAAATCCCCTTCACGGTGGCGCTTTTGTTGGGCTACCTCACAAGCTTAGTTTGGGGAGGCACCTTATGAAAAATCAAGGTGGTCAAATGATCGTTGAAACTATTCTTTTGCTGGCGCTGTTGGTTTCGGTTTCATTGTTGGTTTCAAAGTACCTCCAAGAAAGTCGATTTGCCCAGAAGCTGGTAGGAGAGCCCTGGGGAACCTTGTCGGGAATGATTGAATGTGGTGTTTGGACTGGCTGTGGGGCTGGAAAGCATCCAAACTCGAAAGGACGTTATCTGTCCTTGAGGCCTAACCAATGAAAAATCAGTCTGGATTTGTCACAACTGAGTTTTTATTTGCAGTCATCATTGCCTTTGGTTTGACGATGTTAACCTTTGCTTTGACCTTTACTTTATCCACCGTAGAAATTGTTCAGTACACCGTTTACTCAGCGGCGCGCGCGCAAGCGGCCGGCAACTTTGATGTGGAAGCTCAGAAAAAAACCGCGCAATCAAAATATGAAAAACTCATTGCAGGAAATGCCTTTGGACCCCTTTTTCAAAATGGATGGTATACAGTTTCCAAACCATCTGATCTTGAGATTCGGGCCGGCAATGGTGATAATTTTGAAGGAGACTATCGCTCGTCGAACTATGTCTCAAATACCTTTCAAGGGGTTCGGGCAACTTTGGTCGCAAAAATTCTTGAAATGCGTTTGCCCTTTGTTGGCAGCGTCACCCCAGAAGACGACGGGTTCAAAGCGCGGCTCACAGGATTTTTAATACGAGAGCCCAGCCAAAAAGAGTGTTTCGATTTTATGGAAGCCAGGAAAGAAGCTCTGTGGACCGTAGACGGCCAGAATCGATTCAGCCGATTTCGAAAATCCACGGACTATGCAGTTTCATGGGAGGACAACGGATGTTAAAGAATTGCGCCGTCTGTAATTCCCGAGGAAATGCCATGATCGAGATTGTGCCAATCTTGGCGATTTTTATTCTTTTAGTGAATTTTTCATTGGGATTTTTTGGCTTGATTCATTCTGGAATCTTAAATTCCATTGCTGCTAGAAACTATTCTTTCGAAACTTTTCGCAATCGATCTGATCTGAGTTACTTGCGGGACACGCCTGAGTCTGATGCCTCGTTCACCTACACGGTAACTCAGATGCGTTTTCACACTGTGATCAGTGAAGTGGTTTCAAGTACGGACAAATTCGTGGCAACAAAACGTCCTATTAAGTTCTCAGATATTCGAGAAGTCGCTGAGGCCAAGGGAGCATCGGAACATGATCGAATTAAGGGAATCGCTGAGGGACGTCGCGCTTCGGAAACCGGAGCGGACGAAGGTGTGAATCCTGGATGGGTTCGAACGGCTTATGGAATCTGTTTGACCGCAAGCTGCGGTGGATAAAGGGAAGTTTTTATGAATAACGAATCTAGAACATTATGGATCTCACTGGGCTCGGGGCTCTTCGCGGCCTTCTTGCTTTATTCATACTCCCAAGAAAAAAAGGCTGAGTACGATAAAACATACGGAACGATGAAGAACGTCGTGGTCGCCAAAGCGAATATCGAAGAAATGCGAACCATTGATGATACCATGTTAGAAGTGGTTCAAAAGCCTGCGGACTTTATGGAGCCTGGCGCGATTCAAGATCCTGACTTGGCAGTCGGACAGGTGGCGGGAAAAGCGATCAAAAAGGGCGAGCAGATTCTGGACAGCAAACTCCTGCTCCCTGGACCTGATACTGGAATTTCTTTACAGGTTGCCCCCAGCAAAAGAGCTGTGACCTTACCTATTGATGAGGTGCGGGGTGTGGCTAAACTGATCCGCCCTGGGGATCGTGTTGATATCTACGCGGCCATTGACACTGGCAAGGGCTTTACGCAAAAACGTGAAGTCAGCATGTTGATGCAAGATGTAGTGGTCCTTGCCACTGGAATTAAAGTTGTCAATAGCCTGCCCGTTTCTGTCGAGCCAGATGGCTCCGGCAAAAATGCGATTTTGACTAATCTTTCCAATGACACCAAATATAGCTCTTTGACCATTGAGGCTACGCCCAAAGAAGCACAGGACTTGATTTATATTATTTCAACGTCGCCTTCGAACATCTATTTCACCTTGAGAAATCCAAATGACCGAACGGTACCACCACGACTACCCAGTTCGACGTCTGACAGTGTGCTTGGCCGTCCAACAATTAGCCTTGAATCAAGCCCACAGACAACAGTAGTAAGTCCGATTCAAATTCCGCAGCAACGAAGACAAAATGTAGTTCCGACCTTGCCCAAGAAAAAAGGCCCTTTCAAGAACTTTTGATGGAGAAAAGGGAGATGAGTATGATTAGACTATGGAGGTATTTGCAAAGACTAGCATCGTTGTTGCTCGTATTGTCATTCGTGCATCCATGTTTTGCCCAGGAAGACGATGATAAGGAGCGGTTGCCGAATCGCCCCCGAAATTTCCTGACATTGACTTTGGGATTAGAAAGGGACGAAAAAGTTCCTCCTGTCAAAAAGCCATTTAAGTCTGGTGGTGATTGCCGAAAACTAGGTATCGCAGAAGCTCTGTACTCGGAAGAGATCAATACGCTGAGATTCACCCCAAAACGAGAGGGCCTTTGTACTTTTACTCTGAAAGAAATGAAAACCGGCAAGATCGTTGCCGAATATCGTTTGCAAGTTCGAAAGTCAAAATTGGATGCCGTTGTTCGGGAGATGCAATCTCTTCTCGGGGACATTGAGGGCATCAGCATCAAAATCATCAACAACAAGGTCATTGTCGATGGTCAAATTCTTTTACCCCGAGATATGAATCGCATTTACAATGTGGTTGGTCAGTTCGGAGATCAAGCGTCTTCTTTGGTGACATTGTCGCCCTTGGCGCAAAAGAAAATCGCCGAATTTATCGCTCGAGACATCAACAATCCAGAAATTGAAGTTCGAGCTGTGAATGACAAGTTTATTCTTCAAGGTGTCGCCAGCAGCGAAGACGAAAAAACACGAGCCGAAATCATTGCTAAGACCTATATTCCGGCTCTTATTATTGAAAAGTCCGAACTCGATGGCGTTGTTAAACGACCAAAACCGGCCAATGATGGTGTCATCAATTTGATCTCCGTCAGACCCGCAGCGCCGCCGCCTCCAGGAAAAATTATCCAGTTGGTTATTCACTATGTGGAGCTGAAAAAG
>PEZR01000073.1 GCA_002773975.1 Bdellovibrio sp. CG10_big_fil_rev_8_21_14_0_10_47_8 | reverse complement strand
AATAAGAATCCCTTGTTGGAATAAACCCAAAGCTGCTGCTTCTTGTTGCATAAGCCCTCCTGTGGCTGACAATACCAAAAGACCATTACAAAGAGCCTCTTCATCCGCGTCAAGCCACAGAGCAACGTCTCAGGTTGAGACACCTGAAATCCAAGCTTCAAAGGCTTGGAAAAATCCCTTCAGTTTTAAAAAGAAACGTTCGATAATAAGACATTAGACAGGGGAATCAATGATACGGAAGTTCTTACCCAGGTTGGCCATCGCCGGCTTTCAGCGAAGCCTGTGCCTTAGCGCACTCTGTTTTCTGCTTGTCGCTATCTGTTCACCCCATGCTCATGCCCAAGATTTGAACCGCCATTATCTTCTCGCACAGGCCGATGTAGATGACTCCTATGACCCTTTCTCGGATTACAGCGAATTCGACGAGGCTTCGGACGAAGAAGCTGATATTGATTTTTTCCGACATGGCCGTTTCTTGTCTTTTGGTTTTGCATTTGGCCTTCGTGGATTTACCGACGAGCTGAGTCGCCTTTATAGCTCAGGCCCGGCTTATGGACTTTATCTGAGCTACTTTTTTGACATGAGAATGGCCATGGAGCTTGGATTCAATACGGGCGATCATGACTTTCAAGCAAGCACCTCTACAGAAAGCCTCTCTGGAAACGTGTCGATGACCTTTATTCACCTGAACTTAAAGTACTACTTTAACACTCAGAACATGAAGCGGGGTCTATCGGACATCAATCCTTATGTTTTGGGTGGGTTTTCTCAAGTCTATCGGACTTACACCATCGAAGGCTCCGATGTCGCCAGCCGCGAGTCCACGGTCGGAATGAATTTCGGCCTAGGTGTCGAGGTCCCGATTATGCGTAAAAAAGCTTACGTCGGCGCTCAGGCCGTGTACCACTATATCAACTTCAAAGATGAAAATGCGAACATCGTCAACCAAACGACAGGCGTCGATTACGGAGTCAAACCCCGCGGCGATGCCTTTGATGTTCTCGCGCTGATCGGTCTTAGCTTCTAGGCCGAACGAGCTCAATTCCCTGGTCGGTAATTTTAATCAGACGTTTTTTGTACAGTGACCCTAGGGCAATCTTGTACTTTTTTTTGCTCACCCCGAAAAGATCATAAATCTCTTCAGCCGGCGACTTTTCATTCACTGCCAAAAAGCCCTGCGCATTGTCCAAGGCCTGTAAAATTCTTTGACCCAATTCCTCAGATCCCAAGTTCCCAAAGGGTTGCAACAGAAGATCAATGGATCCATCTTCTCGAAGCTTTTTTATATAACCTGGCAAAGCCTGACCTTGATGCAAAAGTTCAAACACTTCGTTGTGATACAGAAGCCCCTCATCCACACCATTGATCTTTGCCACATAACCAAGATCCGTCTGACGAAGAATTACGAGCTCGACCTGCTGACCAGGTTGGTATTTTTCAGACATATCTCATCCCTCGATCCATTAAAAACCAACCACCAAAACGCGAAAAGGACCGGGCGCCGGATCCTCGAGAAGTCTCGGCTTGTAACGAATAGTCACCGTGTCGCTGGAAGACACCCATGCCGAATAGGTTCCGGTGTCACTCACGGACTCTAAAGGGACCCCCAAAGAAACCGCATCTCCAGGGCGAGCCCCTTGCACATGAACACGAAGATCAGAAATATTCTTCCCCGAGGTCGGAGGAAAATCAAGAGTCTGCCTGACAGAATGAATTCTAGAAATGGGAGTGCCTTCGCCAATGGAAACCTTGCCCCGCAGAATGGTTTCTTCAATTTTTTTATTTCCAATCACAACTTGATTAGACTTAGTAGTACGGGCGTCAAAACCAAGCGCCACAGAGTTTGAAAATGAGTCCATGGTCTCGGGCCCAGAGTCCAGACCAACCCATGTATTGTAAGACCCATGGACATTATCCCGTCCGGCATAGGCCCCCAATGCCACATTCCCCTGTCCTTCTGTGTTATTGAACATAGCTAAATAGCCTATGGCACTGTTGTCTGATCCGGTTGTGCTGTTGTGAAGAGCATCATAGTTAATAGCGATGTTATGATCTCCGGTGGTATTGCTCCTCAGTGTATCGCTGCCGATCGCGACATTGTAATGTCCCGTCGTATTTGCAAAAAGTGCGACGGCTCCAATTCCAATGTTCGAGTTCCCAGTCAGGTTATAAAACAAAGACCGGTCTCCCAAGGCAATATTGCTTTCCCCATCAGAATTGGATGCAAGAGTTTCAAAACCAAGCGCCACATTTGAAACTCCATCAGACGGACTCTGTAAGGCCTCGGGACCTCCTCGCAAGCTCCTGGTGCCATTAAAAAAATACAAGCCCCGCCCCGGCGAAAAATATCTCAGATTAATCTCATGATAGACGGACACAATTGCCACAGAACAAATCGTTGAAGCAACCAGCTGCCTCAGGTTAATACCGTACATTGATTTTCCCCTCTCCAAAAACAGAACAGTGCCCTTCTTTCTTGTCCCAACAAAACAACTGAGGAACTTTAGAAGAGCTTAAAAGTCCATCCCAAAAATCGCAAGCTCTAGATCTGTAGCCGCGACCTCAAAAAGCGATCCTCTTGGCGGGAAGAACTGATGGCTTATATCAGATCAATGATCTGCAGAATCAAAGCAATGCCGACAATAAAAGGAATTCCCCATTTGAGCATCCACTTCCAATGGGGATACAGAGCCACACTTTCAATTTTCTCTGTCTGTACAAAAAGCCGCTCTTTTTCTTTTGAGCTGAGTCCAGATGAAATCACCCATGCCACTCCGACGGCAATCAGAGGCAAAAAGAGATTGATCAAAAGACCATCGAGAATTTCCAACAAAGCTTTCCCTTGAAACCGAACACCGTTGAAAAAGGTCGAGGACAATGCCGGAACCACCCCGATCACCAAAGCCGCTACCCCACAAATCCAGGCCGCCCAGGTCCTGGACATTTTCGTGCGGTCCACAAGATTTGAGACGATCACTTCCAAAAGACCAATGCTGGCCCCCAGAGCCGCCAGATAAAGACAAATGAAAAACATAAACCCAAATAAAACTCCGCCGGGCGTTTGAGACAAAAATCGCGGCAAAGCCTCGAACAAAAGCCCTGGGTCTGTCAGGGGAATATTTGATGCCTGAAGCACAATCGGAAAAAGCAAAAGACCTGCAAACAACGACAACAGCGTATCCACCACCGTCACCCGAAATCCCGCCGTTGGAATGTGATCAGAGTCCTTCAGGTAACTGCCAAAAGTCACCATGGTTCCAAAGCCCACACTCAAGGTGAAACAAACGTGACCGATGGCGTGCAAAGGTGAACTCAACTGAAGTTTTGAAAAATCTGGGTAGAATAAAAATCTCAAAGCCTCGCCGGCCGCATCTAAAGACAAAGACTTAATCACCAATAATACCAACAGCACCGCAAAGATTGGCATCATCGCCGTGATCCACCGCTCAAGCCCCTCCTGCACACCTTTGAGCACCACCACAATTGCCAAAAGCAAGTGCACACTGGACAAGCCGACTTGCAACCAACCATTGGACAGCAGGTGATCTAATCTGCCCTTTTCTACCAAAACCTCGGGATGAAAAAGGCCACTGAGAAACTGGGTGGAAAAATGCAAAACCCAACCACTAATTACAGCATAGTAGGACAAGACCACGAGACTCATTAAGACAGAAAGCCGACCAATCCAATAATACTTCCGTTGATTCATGGCAGACAATTCGATGCTCGCGCTCAAAACAGATCGTCTGGTCGATTTACCTAAAATCAGTTCTCCAATTAACAGAGGCATGCCGACAAGCAGGGCAAAAAAAACATACAGCAAAACAAAAGCGCCGCCGCCATTTTCACCCACGACATAGGGAAAACGCCACAGATTTCCCAACCCACAGGCCGACCCTATCGCCGCCAGATAAAACCCGAATCGAGTATTCCAGGAACCCCGCTTCACCGCCCTTTTCCTCCTCGGCGACTCTTCATCACAAAAATTCGCAGCGGAATACCAACTAGATCAAATTTTTCTTTCAAATTTTTGATCAAGAATCGACGGTATGAGTTGTCCACGCCATCGGGATGATTGGCAAAGGCAATAAAGGCCGGTGGCTGCTGATTGGTCTGGGTCAGGTAATAGAACTTCACATTGCTAATTCCCCAAACCGGCGCCGGAGCTTTTCGAATCACATCAAAGAAAAAGTCGTTGAGGTCCGCTGTGGAGATTCTCATGGCGAGCTTCTGACTCATCCACTCGATTTTTTCCAATAGCCCATCGACCCCTTGCTCTGTTTTGGCAGAGGTGTACACGATCGGGACATCCACAAAAAAGTGAAATACTTTTTCCACCTGTTCTTTGAGAGTTCGGCGGTATTCTGGCACCTGCTCTCGGCCAAGATCAGATTTGTTCGATACAACAATCACACCTTTGTGATCTTCGAGAATTGCTTGCATGATTCGGGCGTCTTGATCCGTTGGCCCCATGGTTCCATCAATCATCAAAAGAACAATATCTGCCCGGCGAATGGACTCTTGGGACTTAAAAGCCGAGATAATTTCCAGATGATCGTCTCGCTTGGCACTTTTTCGAAGACCTGCCGTATCCACCAAAATATATTTTTGACCGTTGTACAAAAATGGAGTGTCGACCGAATCAATGGTTGTCCCTGCGATATCAGAAACGAGCATTCTTTTTTGCCCCAAAAGAGCATTGATCATCGAGCTTTTTCCGACATTGGGCTTCCCCACAATGGCAATGGTAGCTCCTTCGCGAACTTTCTCGATCTGTTCTGGCAATCTTGCATGAATCCATTCCAAAATTTCAGAAACACCCCGTCGCTGCTCAAAGCTAGTGGCCAGGACATCTTCGCCAAATTCATAAAACTCAGCTTTGGCCACATCTTCTTCATGCAGTTTATCGACCTTATTGACGATCAGCAAAAAAGGTTTGCCAGTATGTATAGCGATCTTGATGATCTCACGGTCTTCCGGAATCAAACCTGAACGTCCATCCATCACCACCAATAAAAAATCCACTGTCTGCAAAAACTCGGTCACCTGCTCACGAATCAACTGGGAAAATGTATCATGAGCCTCTGTAATCCCACCGGTATCAATTAGGTCAAAATGCTTGCCCCACACTTCGCAGGGTTCAATGATAATATCTCGGGTCACGCCGGCCTGATTTTTCACCACAGACTTTCGAGAGCCCGTCAAAATATTAAACAATGTCGATTTTCCCACGTTGGGTCGGCCGACGATGGCCACCTTCGACAACATCTGAATTCCCGCTCCAGAGCTGGGAATTTCAGCGCTGACATCACTCCACGACATAACCCAACTCCTTCATTAATTTTTTATTCTCTGTCCAATTGTCTCGGACGCTGACTTCAAGACTTAAAAAAACCTGATTCCCAACGACCTCTTCGATACTCTTTCTCGACTCAATTCCAATCTGCTTGATGGTTGCGCCCCCCTTGCCCACCAAAATGGGCTTGTGGCTGGCTTTTGCCACCAAGATCTCGGCATAAATCTTCGGCAAGGTCTCGTCGGATTCGTCATATTTCTGAACCCGCACTGCAATTTGGTAAGGCAACTCGTGGTGGAGAATCTCAAAGCAGCGCTCCCGAATGATCTCTGTCACTACTTCTTTCATCGAGTGAGGGGTAAAAAGATCCACGTCATAAAGAGGCTCTGGCGTGATCGGCAAATGGAGCCCAGCGAGCTTCAAGATCTCTTCTCTCAAAGCTTTTTGTCCATTGGTTTCCTTGGTTGAAACCGCGACAACTCCGAAACAACTCTTATGTTTCGCACAAAGTTCTTTGATCACGTCGACCCTTCTCTCAAGGTCTTTGAGGTCAGTTTTGGTGATCACCGCAAACCAAGGTTTTTTTGACTCATCCACCAGCTGAATGATTTTTTCAGCCATTTCCTTACTCTTCATATCGACGGATAGAACCGCCATCAAAACATCCGATTGCTCAATAACATCAGCAGCCTCTTGAGACAGAAAGCGATTAAGCCCCTCACTGGCATTAAGAACCCCTGGCGCATCGACAAAAACAATTTGTCCCTCATCCCTTGAAACGATGCCCAAGACCCGCCTACGGGTTGTCTGAGGTTTTGCCGTCACAATCGAAACCTTTTCTTGCACCAACAAATTCATCAGTGAAGATTTTCCCG
>PEZR01000102.1:1080-6044 GCA_002773975.1 Bdellovibrio sp. CG10_big_fil_rev_8_21_14_0_10_47_8 | reverse complement strand
ACAACCCCATTTATTTTCCCTTCTGTCTGTGCAGAGTAATAGGCGCTTATTAAACCTGTCATTATAAATCGGCATTGGGACCTGTCTCGATGTTGAGCTAGGAATCAACCTGAATATTTTTTGGGTGCAATTTCCTTTGATTGTCAAATACATGATTTCCAATAATTATGTACTCGGGCAAAATTTAAATTTTGGAGAAACATTAAGAATAAAAAAAAATAATCTTTTCCTTATAGCAATCACCACTTTGCCATTTTTTATTTCAACTGGTATAGCCAACGCGAACGCGGAAGATAGTGCTGCCTATGAAGAAGCATATGCAAAATGTGTGGCGAGAGCTGAAGGGGACGAAATAGAGTTTAAGGCTTGCATGGACAATAGTGGTTTCCCCCCGGAAGAATCGGAGGCAAAAGAAAAACTTGGGAAGAAAAGAAAATGACCGAGTTTATTTCAAATTCCCAAGTGGCAAAATAATATTCGAGCCGCCACGATTGTTGCCGCCGACTACCAAAGGCGCTTTTCCATCCCATTTCTCAACCACTTGAAGCTGAATCAGGGCAGGATTTTGGCGGAGTGCATCACCAGTTTAAGTTTAGTTTCAGTTTTAAGTTTATTTTGTCTGTCCCCGTTCGAGGCCGCTCTTGCGGGTCCCGGTGGTGGACATGACCACAGTCACTCAAAGGATATATCGAAGGACCAGGCAATGTCGTTGTCCAAGGCGGAGTTAGAAAGTTTAGTCGAGTCGAGGAAAGTTCCTGCGTCATGGGCATCGGCGAATGTAAGTTCAGCTGCGCAAGTTGGCCCAAAGAAAGATTGGATGGTTCAATATAAAAACCAAGCGGCAGACAAGCCTAGGCAAAATCTATTTATTTTTATTTCAAAAGAGGGGAAGGTTCTTGCTGTGAACCATGAAGGATTAAAGAAGGCGCACAGTCATGACGGGGGCCCCGCCCATTCTCACTGATAGGAAGTGTATGCGACTTAGTTATCGACCCGCTGAAGGATTCTCTGGACGGTGCGAGTTTGCCACACGGATCGCTTGGTTTTGGTAGGAACTTTCATGGCATTAAGGACGTCGGCAATCTTCCAGTAGCTCAGGCCACTGCGCCGAAACTCATGCATTTGAGCAATGGCCTTTTCTTCAGCCCTACATTTCATTTCCTGCCGTCTGGTGACGACTTTCCCGTAGGCTTGATTTCAGTGCCGTATGTTTGAGCCCGTCGGTCTAATGCGACCCGGTGGAACATTGTCCGGCAATGAATTGCTTCTTTCAACGGAATATCGAACTGACTTTTTATTTCATTTAAGTATTCTTTTATAGGTCGAATCTTTTCTTCTTTAACGCACACAATGCCATATGCGACAATTTCATCATCTAAGCTTTCGTCACCATACATTCTTGCTTTCATGTTCTTTAAGTGCAGTCGTATCTAGTCAGATCCAAGCCTTAATTTCTTTGCATGCCTATAGCTAATTAGCTGATAAAAATTTGATTTTTTATAAGCATCTTCCTCATGGGAAAGATCGAATAATTTTTTACCACCATCTTTTTTGGATGCTGTGTTGATACGCTTTAAAATATCTTTCTCGCTGTCGCTAAAAATTTCTAAATTTGAGTCTCTTGTGGGAATAAGTTGATGGCCCTTTCCTTGTTTCAAGGATTTTTCTTCTATCATCTTTTGAAAGAACTGCCTGTAGTCATTTGGGCAGGGGCCATGATCTAGCTTTGCATAAGCGCAGCCCGTGATGCTTGATTGATAGATTTTGAAATGTAGGAAGTCAGCATAAAAAATGGCTTTGTTTAAAAATAATGGACTTTTACAATTCTTAATTAAAAAGAGAGTGGCTTCCCTAAATCTTTCAAAGGAAAATTGTCGTTTGCCCGAAAACTCATCCACTTGATGAGTTTTTGTATGAATATCCATGACATTGTTTTCTGCAGTTTTTGAATCGCATTTAAGTCGAATATGTTGATCCATTGCTAAATCTTGAACATAGTAGGTTTCCCAGCGCTTAATACTCGCTTCTCCAACTCCAAGATAATTTGCAAAATATCGTTGAGACATTCCCAGTGTTTTTCGAAAACCAACGATCTTTTCGGAGGTTAATAGGCAGTGCTTTTCTCTATAAGCATCTGCTGTTGCTCGCCTCAAAATATTCATTTGCTCGCTATCCATTAGAGGCTCATGGCATTTCTCGCACACGTTGGCCTTTGCAAGCACTTCAAGCGTTTCCCCATTTAATTCTGAGGGAACCCTAATTTTTTTTGTTTTAAATTTTTCGCTATCACAATTTAAGCATTTCATTTTTGTCTCTCCCTAAGAGGTCGATCTTTATGCAAAGAAACATAAACAAATCGTTCCCCCTTAATTGCAAACTTCAAATACATTCGCTTGCTCATGCGAACACTTTCCCAACTGAAAGCAAAAAGCTCCCTCCCTTCGATAGATTTCTCATATGATCTCAATGGAGGTCGGCCTCCGCTGTAGTCATCGGGTTGAATTTCTGTCAGCAGCTCTTTAATCAGGGGCCAAACCTCCTTAGAGTCTTCAATTCCAAGGGCGGTCAGTTCTCCTGCGACTTTTCCAAGATTGCTGAACAGCCCTTCCCGACTTTCCAGTAGAGCCCTGGCCTCTTTCAGTCTTTTTTGGCATTCATTATGGCCAGGTCTAATGGGTCGGTTCACGGAAGCATACTTTCTATAGATCATATTATGATATTAAATGATACCAATGTCAAGATGGACGGTAACTACTAAAAATATAGGGAATTATTTCGGTTGAACTCAATGATTCTCCTCCCTGTCCTTGGATCCCACTCCTTGTCCTGCTTAGTCAAAACTCCCTGCTCATTCAAAAAGGCCGAAATTTTCTTGTAAGAAATTCCATCGACTCTCATTTCCAACATCTCTTTAACCCAAACCATTTCACTCGGTTTTCGGCTTAGTCCGGAGCCTTCACGCCTCCAGCCATAGGGCTCTTGTGAAGATCGACATGGAATCTGCCCTTCCTTCAATGGTTGATAAGGACCGATCCGATGGGTTCGACAATATAGTCTAATGGGTGTCTGAGTACATTTGAGGAGATGGCAAACCTCACGAATACTCTTGTTTTCAAAGACAGTGAGACGATGAACTTCTCGCTCAAACTCTGCTTGGGTCAAAAGCTGTTTCCCCTGAATTTCAAGGAGTTTGCGCTTGGTTTTGGGGTCTCGAATCCGACAAGCACCGGTAGGAATTTCTAACGAAAATCCTAAAGTGAAAGGTTCGATAATGGACCAAACGGGCACCCCACTCGCTCCCCACACGAATCAGGGATGAGCCTCTAAATATCCGATATTTTAAGATTTACATGGGGTTGTAATAAAACTACTTTGTAGTTACAATGAAGTTTGACTGGGACCCTGAGAAAGCAAGAGCGAATTTATCAAAACATAAGATCTCATTCGCTCTTGCAACAACTGTGTTCGATGATCCAATTCACCTCTCTATTCCCGACCCAGATTGGAAGGGTGAGGAGAGGTGGGTCTCCATCGGAATGGCTTCGAACACGCAAACTCTGGTTGTTGTTCATACGGATCGGCTGAGAATTGCAGAGGAAGAAGTCATTCGAATAATTTCAGCTAGAAAAGCCACGCGCAAGGAAAGAAAAGAATATGAGGAAAGAATATAATTTCAAGAACGCCAAAAAGGGAAAGTTTTTCAAGCCTAAGAAGGTTCAAAAGACCTTGCGACTTGATCAGGAGATCATCGATTTCTATCAACGTTTGAGTGAAAAGGAGGGCATTCCCTATCAATCACTTATAAACATGACCTTAAGGAAGGTCGCGGTCGAGGGTGGTGAATTGAAGATCTCATTGAAGTAGTTCCAAGAACGTCCAAGCAGCCTTCACCTAAAAATCGAAATCTCCGTCCTCAAGCAGCATACTTCAAACAGGCCGTTCCAAATTCGACTAACCAGGCACCCGTTTTGTGTAACCTATGTGTCGGGTAGGATACAAGGACACAAGTTTTTCAGTGGAGGTGCAAACTTCTGTTAAAACATGAGTTTTTAAAATACAGTCCGTTGCGATGAAATTATTGGGTCGATTTTTGCTACTCCTCGCCTTGGGAGTACCATTTACTTCGTGCGCAACCAAAACCTGGCTAAGCTCCTTCGAATCACTGAAAGGGGTTACTCCCCCGACATATCAATCTCCTCTTGCAGCGTTAAAGTTGTTTAAAAATGAAATCGATTCTCGCGGTCTATTTGAGAAGGCGAAAAGGGGAACCTTAACGAATGCAGAAAGTCTATTCCTATCTATTGCGGCCCATTTAGCACAACGACAGCAAGATTTAGAAGCCAGGCTCGAGAAGGACGGGGTGGTCGACATTCTGCCGCGTATTCCTTATGCATTTACGCTAGAGTCGTTCTGCGTTCAACCTAGTAAATCAAGCCCGGTTCCCAGCGATGGATTGTCATTATCGGAAAATCAGAACGTTCTTAGAGAGCTCGTTCGAAAAATCGTAAGTGGGTACTCAAGGAATGGTGTTTCTCGTGAGCGAGCCCAGTTGCTAATTTGGAGCATTGAATCGGGGCTAAAGTTTGATGAGATCAGACCTGATCTTCAAGATGATTTACTTCGCATTAGTCCCGATGCTCATTTGGAACTTGGCAACTCGTCAATGGAAAGGCTGCGCCAAGAGTTGTGGGATAAATTTAAACCTGACGAAATCGCCGCACTTGAATATGAGCTGAAGAAGGCGAGAAAATTTCTTACAGATTCAAAACGCAGTTACGAACAAATATCTTCTGTACTGGCGCCAGAATCCGAGCGCACGAAATCATATCCACAGTCTTGGTTTAAGAGTTCGAATGGTTTTTTGATTAGGGCGCGATCTCGATCGGGTTATGTATCAGTTGATGTTGAGATCATTAAGCCGGACGGAATTGATCCTGCTTTTATCCCCACCACATTCATCGCTC
>PEZR01000102.1:0-1066 GCA_002773975.1 Bdellovibrio sp. CG10_big_fil_rev_8_21_14_0_10_47_8 | reverse complement strand
CAGCCGCTTGCTATAAGTGCAAGTATGGGGGGAGATTTAATAGAATTTGTCGATCAGCTTGTTCAACTCGGTCGAAGGATTGGTCAGGGGGTGTTAACCCAAACAGAGCGCGATTTGATCGCCGAACATCCGATCCATGCATTCTATTGGGGCAAAAACGCTATTGTAGCAGTTGTAAAGATGCGCGGGCTTTATCCAGATGAAAAGACATTTGAAG
This sequence comes from Bdellovibrio sp. CG10_big_fil_rev_8_21_14_0_10_47_8, assembly GCA_002773975.1. Classification (GTDB taxonomy): domain Bacteria; phylum Bdellovibrionota; class Bdellovibrionia; order Bdellovibrionales; family Bdellovibrionaceae; genus 21-14-0-10-47-8. The sequence goes on along the minus strand of PEZR01000102.1, from coordinate 849 downwards.
GCAATGAGGCGGATGCATTTAGACATGTCTATTGGTCTGCACTTAATTCTCGAGATACAGGCGAAGAATTGGCTAGGGCATTTGGTGAAGCCCACGAAGCAAGGCCACAGCTTTCCGCAGACAAAGAAATGGATTTATTTAATAACGAAATTGGATTCCAGGTTGGAACGAGACTGGGGAAAGACGCGTCTGACAATGAAATTTTAGCGGCAACTCGGAAAGCCATAGAAAGCAAGCAGGTGACAGTCATACATGAAAACTAAAACGTCATTGAAACTGAAATTCTCACTGTTTGCCGCTGCTGCTGCTGTACTAATGGTGGCGTATGTTGTTCTGGCATATTACGACATCCCTTATCTGGCATATAATAAATATGTTCGGGGACAAAATTTTCTGAACCAAGGGGAGGTATCGACCAGGTGGACTCAGATTCCCTTCGATTCCGAAAAATTTAAAAAAGGGGAAAAGAGGATTCAAATGACTGCCGACCTTCTTCAACCATTCCGTCTTCTCAATAAGACGCGATCAGAGGTTGAATCGCTCTTAGGGCCTTCAGAAGGATTTGAGTTTCATGATGAGCCTAACGCTACTTATCGTGTCTTTCCCGACACAGTAATATCTGTTGCTGAAGTAGAGTATGTGCTCGTCATCACCTTTGACGAAAGCGGGCGGTGTTTAAGAGTTCTTCTGTGGGATTTTCTCCATCAAAAGTAAAATTCGGCGTCACTGGCGTGGAACTATGTCTGAGGTTGTGCGGTTGTCGCAAGTGATGAGTTATAAGGCTGAGCAAATGGCTTCTGATCGTCTGAGTCATTGCTCATTTCACTGTATCTGTGGCACAGGGCAGGC
>PEZR01000009.1 GCA_002773975.1 Bdellovibrio sp. CG10_big_fil_rev_8_21_14_0_10_47_8 | reverse complement strand
GGCGCCGGTTATATTGGAAGTCATACTTGCAAAGCCCTGGCACAACAGGGAATAGTTCCCGTTGTTCTTGATAACTTTGTTCGTGGGCACGAGTGGGCTGTTCAATGGGGACCCTGCTATCGTGCGGACCTATCAGAGACAAAAAAAATTTCCGAAATTTTAACACAGGAAAAGATCGAGGCAGTATTGCACTTTGCGGCCTATGCCTATGTGGGGGAATCTGTCAGTAAGCCACTCATGTATTATCGGAATAATGTTCTGGGAACTTTGAGTCTTTTGGAATCCATGCGAATGGCAGATGTTTCAAAAATTCTTCTATCAAGTACCTGCGCTATTTACGGTGTTTCGGAGAATTTTCCAATCGAAGAGACCTTTCCTCAGAAGCCAATCAATCCTTATGGAAAAACCAAGTGGATGGTAGAGCGAATTTTAGAGGACTACGGCTCTTCTCATGGCTTGTCTGCCGTCTCCCTTAGATATTTCAATGCGAGTGGAGCTGATGTTGACCTCCAGATTGGCGAGGACCATGTTCCTGAAACGCACCTTATTCCGTTGGCAATCGAGGCGGCCTACTCCGGAAAGAAGCTAATGATTTATGGCGGTGATTATCCGACGCCAGACGGAACCTGTATTCGGGACTATATACACGTGACTGACTTAGCGGACGCCCATGTTTTAGGTTTAAGAAGACTTGTGGCGGGGAAAGAAGGTCTTGAAGTTTTCAATCTTGGAACGGGCCAAGGGGCTTCGGTGAAACAAGTTATTTTGGAAGTCGAAAGAATCACTCAACGACGGATAGCCGTGCAGCTTGGTGATCGCCGAGTCGGTGACCCCCCAGAGCTGGTAGCCTCTGGTGATCTTGCAAAAATGACCTTGGGATGGAAACCTCGGTTCTCAAACCTCGGTGAAATTATTGACTCCTCCCACCGTTGGTATCGTCAGCACTGGAAGGTCAACTAGATGAACAACAGAAAGGTTTTGGTTTATCAGGCCTATGGAATTCGGGACATTATTCATCAGACAATTTTTTCCATAACATCTTTGCTGAGCAAGACCTTGTCTGAAAATCTGAATTTGGAGATCTGGATTTATACCGATCAAGAGCTGACGTTCAGTCAGTTTTTTGGAGACCACGTTAATATCAAAATTGTTCCCATAAACATGGAGCAGGTAAAGAAATGGCGGGGCCAAATTGATTTTGTTCACAGGGTAAAGGTTGAAATTCTTAAAGATGCTGCAGGAAAATTTAACGGGCCTATTTTCTATTGTGACGGAGACACTTATTTTTTAAGCTCCCCGACTGAGCTATTTTCACATGTGAATGATCGATTTAGTCTCATGCATACGGCCGAAAATGCCCTGGCCCCAGGGGTTGACCCCTTGTCCAAAAAGATTTTACATTTTACAAAGAATAATCATTTTCAAGTGGGCCACGAAACTATTGGAATCGGTCCGTCGACTGTGATGTGGAATGCTGGTGTTTTGGGTTTGTCACAAAAGAACAAGTCTTTTCTGCCGATGGCTCTTGAGATGACAGATCAGATGTATGCTCGATACCGGAAACATGTCATGGAACAACTGGCGTTCTCATTTATTTTGCAGACGAAATCTCAGATCATGGCTGCAGACCAGGTAGTTTATCACTATTGGAATCAGAAAGACGAATATCAACAGGCAATTGATGATTTTCTAAAAAAGAATAAAAATATCAAAGAAGCGCTCGAAAACTTAAGTCATTTCTCATGGCCGCCGGCGCCGGCACCGAAAAGTCCAAAACGAGCCCTTGTTCAAAAGATTCTTCAGAGATTTAAGAGACCCAGGGCCAAAGAATAAAAGTTACTGATTTACGCCCGGTGCAAAATTGCGTGGCTTTCCAGACGGTGCAGGCCCTGTGGATGGTGGTGGTGGTAAGGGATGCTGAGGTTCGTGTTCCGCATCACGGAACCGACCATATTCGGCCTCCCACTTCAGCTTGACTGTGCCCGTGGGCCCATTCCGCTGTTTGCCAATGATGATTTCAGCATGGCCTTGTTTTTCAGGGTCTTCTTTATCGTAATAATCATCGCGGTAGAGGAGCATAATAACATCGGCATCTTGCTCGATGGAGCCAGATTCCCGCAAGTCTGATAACATTGGTCGACGATCAGCGCGACCCTCGACGCCTCGATTGAGCTGAGCGAGCGCGACAACGGGAATTTTGAGTTCTTTGGCGAGAGATTTGAGAGATTTGGAAATTTCAGACACCGCTCGTTCTCGACTCTCTACCTTCATTTTTAGATCCATCAGCTGCAAGTAATCGATCATGATAATATCAATGTCATGTTGGGATTTCAGACGGCGCGCGCGAGCGCGGACCTCAAATGGACTGATTCCCGAGCTTTCATCGATAAAAAGTTTTGAATCACTGACTTGCCCAGCGACATGGATCAATTTTGGCCAAACATTATCCGGAATTCTGCCAGAGCGGATGTCCTTCATGTTGATTCGCGCTTCAGAGGCAAGAATCCTCATCATGACGGCCTCGCGAGACATCTCCAAGGAAAAGTACGCGACAGTCTTGTTTTGCCGGAGGGCCATGTGTTGAGCCAAGTTCAAAGAAAATGCGGTCTTTCCCATGGAAGGCCGAGCTGCGATGATCGTTAATTCACCAGGTTGCATTCCTGATGTCATTCGATCCAACATAGTAAATCCAGTGGCGACGCCGGTAACTTCAGAGCGCTTTTTATAAAGCTCTTCAATCTTTATGACGCTGGATTTGACGACCTCCATCGCACCCATTAGACCTTCGGTCTTTTTAGTTTCGCCGAGCTTATAAAAATCCGCTTCTGATTGATCAATGAAGCTCTCCACATCGGTGAAGTCCTCTTCATAAGCCTTTTCAATCATTTGAGTTCCCTGATGAATCACTTTCCGAAGAAGAGATTTATCGCGAACAATTTTAGCGTAACTGAAGATATTTGCAGAAGTGATGGTTCTGTTCACCAGATCTACGAGATATTCAGACCCACCAATTTGTTCAATCTCACCTTTTGTTTGGAGGGTGTTTGAAACAGTGATCAAATCCACTGGCAGATTTTTTCTCTGCAGTTCCTGAATGGCTACATAAATTTTTTGATGAGAAGGTTTATAAAAGTCAGCAGCCTCGATATGATCAGCGATCTGATCCCAGGCTTCTCTTTCAAGCATTAAACTGCCTAAAATAGATTGCTCAGCCTCAATATTTTGAGGCGGAATTTTTGCTGCCACATTCCCCCCTCAGGCTTGACGAACAAATTTTGCGGGGCTTCTTCATGGATGCAAAACGAGACGACCCGCTGATGCCTAAATTGAAAGGTTCAAAAACAATTAATTTACTTTTTTGACCCGAATTTTATAATTGTCAATTTTCTTCTTCAGAGTGTTGCGATTGATTCCCAGCATCTGGGCGGTTTTGACTTGATTGCCATTGTAGGCACGTAGGGCGATTTCCAAAAGGGGGCGCTCGACCTGTTCCAGAACAACGCTGTAAAGTCCATTCAACTCAACCTGAGCTTCCTTTTGCTGTTGGAAGAGAACTTCCAATTTACTTTTTACAAGTTTCTCCAGGCTGACGGCTTGAAGGTTAGCAACAAAAAGATTGTCTGAACTATTCACATTCGGTGTCATGCAACTCCCACTTTTTTTGAAGATCTTTATCTCTAGAAGAGACAGGGTTCTAAAACTTTTTTTGGTCGTGGACAAGAAGATTTTTGAAAGAAGATTTCTTTCAAACACCCCGCAGCCGAGGACTCCATATGTACTTATGGAGCTGTAACTGCAGTCGTGCCGCCGTTTTTCTTTGTAGGATCTGTTCACTCAGCCACTGGGGTTCGATGACATCAAATGATGGGCTGTATAAAACGACAAAGTTTTTGAACAAATCATGTTGACGGCAAAAATTTTCTGACCAGTCCAAATCTCGTTCGGAACAGATGACAAATTTAAACTCTGTCAGCGCAGAAATATTTTCCAAATTCTCCATTAGAAAACTATCTGCTGCGCCCGAATCTGGAGTTTTAACATCGAGGATAATTTTTACCCGAGGATCAACTTCTCGACAGGATTTGGACCCACTGGTTTCCAAAGAGACTCGGTAGCCATGATCACACAGAGCTGTCATCAGAGGGAGGACCTCTTTCTGCAACAAAGGTTCTCCTCCAGTCAGGCAGACATAGGGCGCTCCATGTTGATGGACTCTCTTGAGAAGGTCCTCTTGGGAAATATGCTGACCTTCGTAATAGGAGTACTTTGTATCACAATAGGTGCAGCGTAGATTGCAGGCCGTCGTGCGAATAAAAACGGTGGGGTTGCCGACATAGGTCGACTCGCCCTGGATAGAATGGAAGATCTCATTAATTTTCAGCATGAACCTATGACCTTTGACCTGTGGATTTGCGTTGAAGAGAGACCAAAGTCAAGGGTCGGTCCTTCAGGCCTACTCTTCTTCTGTAAGATTTCGTAACCTCATAGAATGAGTCGACTCTTTCAGAAGTTCAAACAGGATATTTTTGCGATTTTATTTCTTACAGCGGGCCTCTTTGTTGGACTCTCAATGTTCAGTTTTCATCCAACAGATCCGTCCTTCAATTCAATGGGGCAAGGCCTAAAAGTCAGTAATTACTGTGGTTATGTTGGCAGCTTTTTGGCGGATGGACTTTATCAACTGTTCGGCATTTCGTCTTGGCTCCTCGTCGCCGGGCTGATTCGGGCTGGTATTCTTCAGTTTCGAGGTCAGAAGAGCTCTTTCAAAGATCTCAAGCTCGTGTGGGCGCTGCTTTTACTTTTGACGATGAGTACGCTTCTGTCTGTTTATTTTCCAACGCCACAATTGTTTGGCCATTTGATCTATATGGGCGGAATCATTGGCGTTGGGTTATCTGCGGCTCTGATCAAAGTTTTAAATCCCGTGGGCGTTCAATTGATTTTATGGGGTCTCACGGCCGTGTTGGTGGTGTTTTACTCGGAAAAAACGGTCCAAGAGCTTCTAAGGGGGCCCGCCCAGCTGATACCCCTATTCAAAAAGACCCGGCAAAAGTGGGCGCGCTGGAAGCCTGATCTTTTTGCCCGCGCTGTTTCGGAGAAACCAAAAGAAGTCGGCATAGCCATTAAAGAGACGATCAAAAAGGCGCCGGCCTTTCTTCTTCCTCAAGAGAGCCTCAAGGCTGAAGAGCTGCATCCGCTGCCCGAAAATGAACGGATGGTGGTGAGAGCCCTCCCTATTCAAGAAGAGCTTCCCCTGGAGGACGGTGAACTAGAACGTCCAGCGCGCCGAAAAGTCGTCATGAAGGCAAAAGTTTCACGGCGCGTCGAAAACTGGCAACTGCCCAAGATATCCCTGCTCGAAGACCCCCCAACCACTCGGTTCAAGATTGATGAGAAAGAAATTCGTCGCAAAGCCGAAACTTTAACAGACAAACTGGGACAGTTTTCAGTCACCGGCGAGGTTGTAGCAGCGAAACCAGGCCCGGCAGTGACAATGTTCGAATTTAAGCCGAGCGCCAACGTTCGGGTCAGTAAAATCACCGAGTTGGCGGACGATCTGTCCTTGGCTCTTTCCAGCGAGTCCTTACGAATTATTGCTCCAATCCCGGGCCGTGATGTGGTGGGCATTGAGACCTCCAATGCTCAGCGAGAAACGGTTTATCTCAAAGACCTTTTGGCAGATGACCAGTTTTGGAAAGATGACTTGAAGTTGCCGATAGCTCTTGGGAAGCAGGCCAATGGAGACCCTCGGATCGTCGATCTGCGAAAGATGCCGCACTTGATGGTGGCTGGGACGACGGGCTCTGGGAAGTCCGTTTTTATTGTCTCAGCAATCACCGGGCTTCTTTTCAAACACTCACCCAAGACTCTTCGACTTATTTTGATTGATCCTAAACAGGTTGATCTGGCGGCGTTTGAAAAGGTTCCCCATTTAGCAATGCCAATGGTGACGGAAACACGTCAGGCCGTGAATGCTCTGAAGTGGGCCGTTCGAGAGATGGAAAAGCGCTACCGTTCCATGAATAAATTCGGTGCTCGAGGACTTGAGGCATTCAATGAAACGGTCTCTAAATTGTCCCGGGAGCAGATTGAAGAGCATGAGAAAATTAACTCTGAGCTAGAAGCAACGCCTGGAAAAAAAGGAGATCAGTATTACTGGTCCCAACTGCCCTACATTGTTATTGTGGTTGAGGAATTTGGAGAT
>PEZR01000173.1:2421-6258 GCA_002773975.1 Bdellovibrio sp. CG10_big_fil_rev_8_21_14_0_10_47_8 | reverse complement strand
CGCCCTTGGAATGGCTAAAGAAGGATTTGACTGGGCCTTCTGTGAACACGCTCTCACCGTTGGGTATAGAGGTTCACTGACTGAAGTTATCCAAATTATCGGGCGCTGTACTCGCGATAGTTCAAACAAAACTCACGCTCAATTTACCAATCTTGTCCCAGAGCCAGATGCCAAAGGCGAAGATGTTTCGGACGCGGTTAACAATATGCTCAAGGCCATTACAAGTTCTCTTCTCATGGAGCAGGTTTTGGCCCCCAGTTTTAAATTTAAGCCGAAGATTGACGGAGAACCACCACAACCTGGCGTCATCAGGATTAAGGGATTAAATGAACCCAAGACACCGCTTGGGCGCTCTATCCTTGAGAATGATATGGCTGATCTTAAGGCGAATATCCTTCAAAATGAGGAGGTCCGTAAGGCCATTGCTGGTTTGGCTGACCCCAAATATATTACCGAGGATGTTGTCCCCCGAATTATTCGTGAGAAGTATCCAGAGCTTGACGAGGATGATGTTCAAGTGATTTGCCATCACCATCATATCGAATCTGTGCTTCCTGGCCTTGAAACGAAAGTTGAAGGAGATCAACGCTTTATTAAAATGGCTGGAAAGTTTATCAACGTTGAGGAATTGAATATTGACCTGATTGAGTCTATCAATCCCTTTCAGAGGGCCTACGAAATTCTATCCAAGGCTGTCGATAAAGATATTTTAAAGGCCGTTCAGCAGGCGATCACACTTAAAAATACCAAGATGACCTTAGAAGAGGCTAAATACCTATTCCCCAAAATTAATGAGTTTTATGCAGCCAATGGAAGGGAGCCAGATGCAAACTCTTCTGATCCAGTAGAAGTGATGCTGGGAAGAGCCTTGGCCTACCTAAGACGTGCGGAGGCTGAAAGCAATTTGAAATGAGCGAAAAGAAGAAATATGTTCCGAAAACGAAAAAAGCGGTTCTAGCCGAACTCAAGGGGCTTGACCGTTTTAATTTGCTTGCGGTAAGGCCGAAGGAGAAGCAGGCCACACCGGATTCAATTCTCGTTTCAAGGTTTGAAGAAATAAACAGTTTTGTTGATGAACACAAGAGAATTCCATCTGACAAAGGAAATGGCCCGATCGAGTTTCAACTCTTTAATAGACTTTTAGAGATTCAGCTCGACCCCAGCAAGATAAAGGTTTTGCTGCCCTATGATCGCTATGGGCTGCTAAGGCACGTTACTAGCGATATTACTGAGGAGACCAAGATGGAGAAAGCTGTTGAAGAACCACCGAAATCAAAACTTGGTCTGGCTGATAAGTTCAATTTACTGAAAACTCCGGGTAGTTCTATCTTTGATCTTAGAAATGTAAAGGCAAAAGAGGAAAGAACTCTTGAGATGCCCGATGAGATTGCCAAAAGAGAAAAGTGCAAGGATTTTGGAAAGTTCGAACCTCTATTCAGAAAATGCCAAAAGGAAATTGAAAGCGGTGATCGCGCTGTCGTAAAATTTAGAGATGAGCAGGATATCAAAAAGGGCGGATTTTTCATTCTGAATGGTATCAAATGTTATGTTGCCGAAGTTGGAGCCAAGGAGATTAGGAAGGATAAGAATAATGCCAGACTGAGATTGATTTTTGAAAATGGGCTTGAATCCAATATGTATCTACGGTCTCTGGCCACAGGTCTTTATAAAACTGAAGGAAGGCGCATTTTATCTTCTCGTATCGGAGAGGGTGAACTGGAAATCAACGATAAGGAGCTTACAGGGCTTATTTATGTACTGGCATCTAAAACCACTGATCCTGCGATCATGGCAATTCCTAATCTCTTCAAAATCGGATTCAGCACAACCCCTGTGGCTGATCGAATAAAAAATGCCAAGAACGATCCCACTTATCTTATGGCCGAGGTTCAAGTCGTTGCGACCTATAAAGTGGCTGGAATCAAACCTACTTATTTTGAGAATATAATCCACAAAGTTTTTGGCCACGTTCAAGTCAAGTTGGACATTGTCGATTTGTCTAAGAAATTGGTTTCGCCCAAAGAATGGTTCTCTGTGCCCTATGATGTAATTGATGATGCCTTGAAGATGATCCAGACAGGCGAAATCATTGGTTACGTTTATGATGCTGACAATATGAAACTGGCCAGGAAGTAGTCTGTAGTGGCGCTTAGTTGTAAACCTTAATCCCTAATGTTTCAAAATTAAATCGATTCAACTTCGGTTTGGATATGTTGTAATTTTAAAATTCCTTTCTCCAGAATAATCTTTGCACAGGTTAAGCAATAGTGATGTTGGTTGCGTTCAACCTTGATAGTTAATCGTCGAGCACCTTTTCCTATCCGGTGGCTTTTGTTATGGCGGCAATTATGCCCTTTGGCCGCAGTAGTGACACTTAAATTAAGTACAACAGACTTATGAGCCACTTCTTATCTCCGCAATAAGAACCTCTACTATTTCTGGGACTGCTTCATGTGCTGTATTTATTTGATCCAGAGTGAAATTTTGCCTGTCGTTGTTTTCTCCACCGACTCTTTGATTTATACGTCGATTTAACTCAGAGGTTACCCATGCAAAGTTATTCACTCTTCGAGACCGATCGAGTGTCCGGCCCATCTGGCTAATGTCGAGCTGTTGCAATATTGAACCTGCTTCGTGTTGTATCCTGTCGTTGAGAGATGCTCGTCTAGCTTCGCGAACAGACTGACGATCACCACGGAAACGCCGAATCTCGTGTGCTGCCTGCTCAGGGGTGATGCCACTTTCGGCTAATTGGCGCAATAAGTTTAATGCTACGGGGTCTCCAATAGGCGCGAGGTCAGTTGCACGAACATCTGTTTCTTCCAAAACATCAATGGGGAGGACCCCTCCGCCGGCTCCTGGTTCCCTATCTGCGGTATCGAGATCGCCAAAATCAACTTCTTCTGCTTCTGGTAGCAATTGGGAAAAGTATTCTTGGTCGGCTCCACTAAAATTTCTGAAGTCTTCCCATCGACTTGCTACATTGGCTCCAGCATGGAAAACAACCACTCCTTGATTTAGTGGATGACCAGGGGCATTTTGTTCAATGGCTCTCATCACACGGCCAACAAATTGCACGAAAGGGCCCAAATTAGCATATATGCTAGCGACCATTGCAACAGCTAAGTAAGGATGATCGAACCCTTCACCCAGCATTTTTGCTTGTACTATTACATCAATCTCGTGGTTATCCAGTCTCTGGAAGACAGCTTGATTGGCTCGGCCTTCCCTTGAATGAACATAGTCTGCCCGGTAGCCACGAGAGCGAAATGCTTCAGTAATTTGGATACAATGTGCTTGGTTAAGTGCTGAAGCTATTATTTTTAGTCTATTCTCACCTGTCTCTGTTCTTAAACGGCGAAGCTCACCAATGGCGCAGTCTACGATTGAGCCAAGGGTTTCAGGCGACATGACGATCCCTCTTCGAAATGCTGCCTCATTTTCGCCCATTGCTCTAACTTCATCAGGTCCGATTACTCTTTCCACCCCGTCGCTTGGGTCAATATATCGGAGTTCAGAAGGCCTTAGCATCTTGGCCCGGAGACGCTTCACGTAGCCAGCTTCGATGGCCCTCAGAATGGGGAATGAATAGACAATCTGACCTTCCATTAATCGTCCATCTGCTCGCGTTGGCGTCGCGCTAAAATTCACAATTCTCGCATTTGGGAAACGTTCTTTAATAATTTGCCAACTCATTGCGGTATTGTGGTGAGCCTCATCTACAAGTATTAGGTCGAAAAAGTCGTTATTCAATTGATCCAGCCAGCGATTTTCGGTTCCAGAAATTTGTTGGATGTTTGCAACGACAACATCTGAGTGATTAAAGTCGTCAATATT
>PEZR01000173.1:0-2412 GCA_002773975.1 Bdellovibrio sp. CG10_big_fil_rev_8_21_14_0_10_47_8 | reverse complement strand
ACTCTCAGCTATGGCAGCGTCCGGAAATTGCTCATCGCGCGAAATAACTTCGCATCTCTCATAGAAATTGGATTGACTGCCTGCCCTTAAGTCATTACCGAGTTGATCTCGAATTCTCAAGTTGGGGGCAATAACGAGCACTTTTTGAGCGTTGGTGGCAAAAGGTGAGATTGCAATTAATCCTGATTTGCCACACCCAACTGGCAGGACGATTCCAATTTCTCGATTTGGATGTTCCGTCTGGTAATGGTCCCAAATGGCTCTCCATCCTTCGCGTTGTGGTATTCGGAGCCTTTGATTGTTCTCAATGTTCGGATTTTGTGGAAAGGTCATTGTAAAAAAGTCCTGTAATTATCAACCGCCACCAGAATCACCACCTGAAGAAACTTTTTCAAAGACTCGCTCAAGATTGAATCTTTCAATTGCTTTTTCAAACGTTTTGAAATCCTTTTCAACCAAGATGCTTCTAATCTCATCAGAGTAAACGCGTTCGCCGGTTTTTAGGTCAAAAGAATAGGTCGTAACATCAGCAATGTCTTTTGCAAGGAAAACATTGCTGTTGGTGTCTATGAAGCCTAAAACTTTTCCACCACCTGAACCATCGCCCCCAATTTTCAGGTCGAGGGCCAAACTGGGTGCGCTCACCATGAGGAGTGAAAAGGCGATAACCATATATTTTGTTCGAGTTGAATATTTCATTGGATCACCCCAGTTGAGTCAGTAGAGCGCTCTTTTTTGCCAAAATGGTCAAATACGAGTCCCGCCCAGAAAACGTCATCGCCATTATTTTCTGGTGCATTCATCACAGCACGAATTTCCGCATTTGCCTGGATCATAATATCCCGTACTTTGGGAGCGACATTGTTTCGGTTAACGGCCTCATATTGAACAGAAAGCCAGTTTTCGCCGGTCCCAAAAGTGTTGAGACTATAGCTGAAACTAACCAAGTTTTGAAGTAATTGCTGGGTCGTCTCCTGGCCAAACTTTATGTTCTGATTGAGAAAGGCCCGCCCATCATTGAATTCCACCACCTGCTCATTAATCAGGTCTTCAAGAATCTCTAGACCTTTAAGCCCGTAAAGGGTTTGCACTTTCTCTTTGGTCACTCCATTGGGCGTTGTGGCCATCATCATGATTTCATAGGATGACCGATCACTGAAAAATCTTTCGGCCTCACAAGCGATGAAAGGAACGTCGGCATTGCCAGGGTAGGTCTGTTTGATGGTCTTGAGCATTTCGGGATAAAACTTTTCAACAAAGGCCATGAAATTATCTTGGGCGCAGGCAGCACGAACGATCTTAACGGCATGGGCGAATGAGGCCCTTTTAACTTCTTTGTTCTCGATCCGATTAAAAGAGGCATTTGGGATATTCAGGCGACGGGCAACGTCCCTTGATTTCAGGTTCATCTTGCCTCTGATCGCTCGTATGCAATCGCGCAAGAACTCATCTAATTTTTCGTAATGGCCGGTCTCAAGCATATACGACATCCTGAGTAAACTATAATGGTGCGGAGTATATATAAAATTAATAGATACCTGACAAGAACTATTGACATTTTGAGACCTCTGTCCCGCAAAGAGAATTCCACAATGGGAAATTCGCCGTAATTTTAAGATGTTATGCGCCAAAGAATTTCCCATTGTGGGAAATCGTTCTCACCGCGGTGAGATTTGTTTGTCCCATTGCGGGAACTTGTCGCCGGCCGGACATTTTATTTGGCAGCTTGCCCTTCACAAATTCAAAACGAATTGGAGGGAAAGCATGGACCAACAAGAAATAAAATATCGACCTATTGAAAATTTGCACTCAAGTGGCCAAGTCAAAACAATCTGCCAAAACATGATTCGCAAGGACTTGGAGATTTTTAGAATTCAAGACCTGCTCTTTGAAGTTTTTCGAGAGCCAGAATTCTATTCCCGCTGTGACGATGAATTTTTGAGTGTGGATCACACTATTCAGTTGGCCTTCGGAAGACCAATTGAAGAGCTGGACCAAACTCTCGTTGGTGTCATTCAAGATTGCACCATGGCCTTGGCCTTTGACTATCGCACATCCAAAACCAATTTTTTGACTTTCATTGATAGGAAGGCCTCCTTTTTGGCAGAGCAAATTTTTAGCGTTAGCGAAATAGAAAATACCGAGGCGGCCATTTTGAATTTTATTACAGCAGTTGAGCTTAACTATCCCCATTTGGATATTTGGGGAAGGCTCAGCTTTGTGAAGCATTTAAAACCACAATTAATAAAGGGGGAAGAAGATGAAAAACCAACGATGGCGAATCTGGCATCACTTTAGGGCCGTATTGGGGGAGCTTTCCGTTGAGGAAATCATGAACAACAAGGAGCTGATAAAAAGGGCGGAGTTTATCAACTCATTAATCGCAAAGGCGGCCATGTAAAGGGGGGGCAA
>PEZR01000033.1 GCA_002773975.1 Bdellovibrio sp. CG10_big_fil_rev_8_21_14_0_10_47_8 | reverse complement strand
GTGAAATATCTCCTGATTGGTCTCCCCAAAAGAGTGGTGACCTTTCTTAGGAGCAAACATTGTCTAAGTTTTTGACAGGTCTTTTCGCATTTTTGGCTCTTTCAGCTTTGCCGGCTTGGGCTCAGGTTCGGTGCGGTTCTGTCTATCAGAAATCAAAGTCAGCTCTGCAAATCCAGCATCTGACCGAAGATGGGTACAGCTTGATGAATTCTCCCCAGCTGATCAATCCGACTTTGAAAAGAAATATGGAAAAAATGACTCTGGTGATTCAAGAAAAACAGAGTTCATATTTGGGGCAGCTGGTGGCACCCACTCAGATCAAAGTGATGGAGCATTCCTCAACTTCGAGTCTGGATGTCCGAGCCAAAGGCAGCGATTTGATCGCAATCCCAAAAAATCGCAAAAAAAATGGAAAAGATATTTTCTATCAAGCTCTCTTCCTGCATGAGTACGGACACATCATTCATGAGTTCAATCTGAAGTCCTATTTAGAAAAACATCCGACCTCAAATATTGATCCAAAAGGCGAAGACTATAGCTACTTGTTTACAGCCATGGAAGAGGTCTTTGCAGACACCGTTGCAGTTGTTTTCACCGGCAAACCCAAGTTCGTTGCCGAAGAACTGGCCTCAGCCACCGAGTCTTTGTTCGTAGATGGGAAACCCGCTGTGAGCGCGGAAGAAATTTCCCTTCGAGATTTTGATGTCGTTCACTCAGCCAAAGAGATCATTCAGAATCGCGGGGTTCACACGGATTTTTCAATGCTCAGGTCCGCTGTTGGCAAATACATGAAAGATCATCCTGACCAAAAAACAAAAATTATTCCCGCACTTTTTCAAACAATCCTCGATGCTCGTGCTTCGATGATCAATACTCCAGGTAAATGGATGCACGGACAAAATCCCGAAGAAATCATCGAACACATGAATCAGGTCTTGATTTCGATCCTGAACAAGAATCTTAAAAAATAGCTATCTCTTAATCCCCTGAAAATTACGGCAATGATAGAGCTTGAAAATTCGCGACAGTTCGTCGGCTCGGTAGTATTTGAATTCTCGGGTTTCGCAGGAATCAAATTTTGCATACTCCATGGGATCAAAATCATATTTATCGTTGCCGATCATGATGGCGTCTCGGCCCTTCAAGGCATCATACTCTTCCGGAGTGGTGGTGATGGTGAAGTGGCTCCAGGTAGAGCTCAGCATGTAGGTCCTTTTCATGGTGGCTTTCCAGATTTGAGCTGTCATTTCATAGCGATGCCCTGCCAAGAAGGGCTCCTTGCCTGTTTCAGCGGCGATTTCCTTTTGCCAGGCTAAGGCCTTTTCACCCGCTTCTGGCCAGCCGAAAAGCTCGTTGCTGACATCGTTCTTCATTTCCCATGTTGACCCCGGCGCAATCGCTCGGGCCAGTTTTGGAACCCATGGGTACACCAGCGGAGCATAGATCAAAATATTCATGGGAATCAGAAAACTCAGACACGTCCACAAAAGTCCCCGACTGTGTTTTTTAATCCAAGTTCGTTTTCCAATCTGAAGCCCCTGAGACCACATCGCACCGACTCCGAAAGCCAACATAAAATAGGCCGGCCCCATCCAGTGCGGTTTAAAATCGGCCCACAAAGGCTGGGGATAAAAAACTAAAAAGCTCGGCAGACTCAAACAAAAAAGCAAACGCCAACGCGGGTCCTTGAATTTCACGATCGAAACAACCCAGGCCAGCATCACCGACAAATAAACTCCGGGACTGAGAAGAATCATTTGCAGAGATAAAAATTTAAACCACCTGGCAAGTTCAAAACCACCACCAGTATGACGATCATGAAATTGAAATCGAAAGCTCGGCCAATCATATTTCATATTCCAATAAACAACCGGAGCCAGTAGCACCACAGCAACTAAGGCCCCCACCCAGGGCCAGATCGTGAGCAAATCTTTGCGACGACCAGGTGTTGCTAGCAGATACAAACCAAATCCGGGCGCGATCAACACAATCGGAAACTTGGTATTCAAAGCCACACCCATAATCACACCCAGCCACAGCCAAGTTTTTTTCACGCTCCAACGTTTGTCGTCCTCGCGAACTCCGTTCCAAAAAACCTGAACAGCGAGCAACCAAAGCAGCATGAATGGAGGTTCCGGGGATGCCACAAAGCCGCCAAAGCCCCAAAGAGGCGTGAGCAAAATTAAAGCCGCCACAAAGGTCGCTGCGACCTCGTCAAAAAGATCTGCGACCAATTTCCAACTGAAATAAATAATTCCAGCAAAACAAATATAGCTGGGCAAACGAATGCCCAAACGAGTATCCCCAAAAGCCATGGTGGACAATTTTTCAAGCCAAGCGACCATGCCGGGGTGATCAAAGTACGACCAGTCCAAATTCTGTGTCCATGTCCAATGATAAGCATCGTCGTCGACATAACCCACAGAGAGGGCAAAAATGGCGCGCAAGAATAAAACGCCAGCAAAAATCCATAGCAGCTTTTTGTGATTCACTTTGTCCATCATCTCCAGATTACCTCTTTGACTTTTTCTGATTCTCAGGGGATTTTTCAGTCTCTGCAAGAAAGGACACTGCATGTCTCAAAAAACTCCCTTAGTCGACGAGCACGTGAAATTGGGCGGAAAAATGGTGGATTTCGCCGGATGGTGGATGCCCATTCAATACAAAGGCCTGCGCGAGGAGCATAACTGCGTTCGATCCAAGGTCGGCCTGTTTGATGTCTCTCATATGGGCGAGATTCGTTTTAAGGGCCCCAAAGCTCTGGAAACTCTGGAATGGTTGACCACCAACGATGTGAGCAAACTACAGAATGGCGAAGCCCAGTACTCGCTGCTCCCCAATGATCAAGGGGGCTTGGTCGACGACATCATCGTCTACTGCCTAAAAAAAGATCAAGATTATCTGGTTTGCGTGAATGCCTCGAACAAAGACAAAGATTTCGAGTGGATGAAAAAACACAACCGTGGCGCCGAGATCACGGATGAGTCCTCTCAATGGGGACAGATCGCCGTACAAGGCCCTCAGGCTCTGGCTTTGCTGGATCAGGTCCTTTCGAAACCCATCAGTCAAATGAAGTCCTTTACTGTTCTTGAAACAGAGTTTGCTGGCGGCAAAGCTCTGATCGCCACCACCGGTTATACGGGGGAAAAGGGCGCGGAGGTTTTCATCGCGGCTCCTCAGGCCGTAGCTCTGTGGCAAACTCTGCTCGAAAAAGGAGCATCTTTGGGCGTGCAGCCCATTGGCCTGGGCGCCAGAGATACTCTGCGAACAGAAATGAAATACAGTCTTTACGGTCACGAGATCGATGACACGACGAATCCCTACGAGGCCGGCCTGGGCTGGGTGATCAAACCTCAGAAAAAAGATTTTCTCGGCAAAGCACAGATCCTGATCCACCGGGAAAAAGGCCTGCAGCGAAGCTTAGTGGGATTTACAATGCTGGAAAAAGGAATTCCCCGCCAAGGCTACACGGCCTTTTCAAGTGATGGACAACAGATTGGCCAGGTCACCAGCGGAACTCACTCGCCGACTTTGGATGCACCAGTAGGCATTGCTTACCTTGCGACGCCATATGTCGCTGAGGGAACAGAGTTTGCGGTCGATATTCGCGGTCGTAAAGTCAAAGCAAAGGTTTGCAAAACTCCCTTTGTTCCGCGATAACAGAGGGCTCTTGTTTTTTTGATGGAGGACTTTCGAACATGGCGACTTATCATATTCCCGAAGACTATTATTACACGAAAGATCACGAGTGGGCTCAAGTTGACGAGAACATCGTCACTGTCGGCATCACTGAATTTGCGCAAAACTCTTTGGGCGAAGTCGTGTACGTAGAGCTTCCGGAAGAAGGCCAAAAAGTCAGCCAGGGTGAGCCCTTCGGCGTGGTCGAAAGTGTGAAGGCCGTCAGCGATTTATATGCTCCTGTGAGCGGAACTGTGATCGAGATCAATCAATCTTTGAATGATGATCCTGCGGTCCTCAATGATGACCCCATCAATCAAGGCTGGATGATTCGCATCGAGATGGACACAGAAAAAGAACTGGCCAATCTGATGCGAGCTCCGGATTACAAAAAACTGATCGCAGAGGCCAACAAGTAAAAATTCAAATGCCCGGGTGGTGGAATTGGCAGACACGCTAGACTTAGGATCTAGTGCCGCAAGGTGTGCAGGTTCAAGCCCTGTCCCGGGTACCAACTACAGCTTACTGGCCTCCTTGCGCGTGAAGATGAAAATTGAGACCGCCAAGAGCAATAGAGTTACCGGGCCTTTTATCCAAATATTTCCACTTTTGATCCAAATAAATGTGAGAGAAATCGAGATCATCGAAAGCGCAAACAATTTTGTCCGTTTTGAAATAGACTGATTTCTCTCCCAATCCTTGAGCGCCGCACCCAGAATAGGCTGGCGACACATCCATTGATGAGTATTCTTGGAGCTTTTTAAAAAACACCAGGCCGCAAGAAAAATGAACGGCGTACCTGGAAGCACTGGCAGAATAATACCTGTGACCCCGAGCAAAACCGATAGAACGCCCAGAGCATAGAGGCAAATTCTGACAAGCCTATTTCTAATCACTGCCATTGGACTCCGCGGTCGTGCGACCAGAGGACCGTACCTTTGGTTCCAAAAATTTAAGAACCTTTCCCGAACTGTTCAAGATGGCACAAATTTCTGCTCTCCAACTCTCTGGAAATTCAATTTGAAGCCCAAGATCCCGGACCAAATTACTCGGATCATATTGAACGGTGACAATTTTGCCATTTGAGAGTCTCCGAAATCTGACCGCGTTTTTTTCAATATCCGCATGCCCATATGAGATCAGATCCTTGCGCTTAAACTTCCCTTTCAGTCCCGGGAATCCAGAGTCGCCCCAAGCTCCCGTGATAAAACTGATCACATTTGATCTTGGCCCCGTGGCTCGCTCGTCAAGACTTGAGCCGAACTCCACCATCAGATCACCTCGCTCACAAGTTCTGGTTTCTGGAAAAAGACTTTCAATCGCCGCCTCAGTAACCAGAAAAGCCCCGGTGATGGCATGGCACGCATGACCTGCCATACGGTAGCAATCTAAGAGTGAAATTTCAAAGCTGTGCATCAGGGGGTCGGACTTCAAAAACTCGGAAAATGGCTCATGAATTCGAATTTTTCGAAGTTCGGCTATCTGCTCCAGTGTTTTGTTGTTCATATTCTCTCCTAAAAAGTTCGTTCTTCATGGATAAGGCGTCTCCCATACGTTCTGAGATCAACTTCCAAAGTTCCGCTTGGCTCGGATTCAAATGCGACCGAAGTGTGTCATGGAAAATCGAAAGCCATCTCTCTAGAAGTTCGCGGTTAAATCCCGCAAAGAAATGTTTTGTGACAGGATCATAATGGTTAAACAAATAAGGCTTGCCGCCAAAGCGAGTCCACCAAAAATGAGTTAGCTTTTGAATATGCTCGGGCCAATCTCCAACAGATTGGAAAGGAATCTGAAGTACAGGATCAAGCTGAATGCGGGTGTAGAAATCATCCACGACAACATAGATGTCTCTATGTGCAAACTGCACACCGTTCACACTGATCGTTTCATTGTCATTCGGAATATTTATATTTTTCACTTCACTCCCACTTTTGAGCCTTCAGCTCAGCTTCGCCACCCCAAGATGTTGTTCTGTCTTTTGTATGCTCTTTCACCTTGTTCACCAGATCTAGAGGCACAAGATCTGACTGATTGCCAAAAGAATTTCGAATGTAGGTAGCTACGGCCGCGATGTCTTCAGGCTTTAGCTGATCTTTAAATGACGGCATCACGCCTTGAAATTTTTGTCCCTTAACGTTGATTTCACCTTGAAGCCCATGAAGAACAATTGCGATCACTCGCTCCGGCGATCCATTGACCCATTCGGATTCTGCTAGTGGAGGAAATGCTCCCGGAATCCCGGCCCCTGTCGCTTGATGGCAGGCCTGACAGGTCGTGGTAAAAACCTGCTTTCCCTTTTCCATTAAACTCTGAAGATCGCCAGCTGCCACTGGAGCAGAGTCCGAGTTGCTGTCTATAATTGAGCCGGAAGAGGTTGTCCGGCTGTCTCCTGGAGTCATCGACGTGTTGTTTGTTCGGAGAGCCAAATAGGTCGCACCAAAGCCAATGAAAAGTGCAATCAATACAATTGGGACATTCACAAACTTTAACGACGAACCCTCGAAAGGATCATTCTTTTCATTCTCAAGCCGGTCCTGTTTGAACGTCATTTGCCTGCCTCCGATGCTTTTATAGGATCGCGATCACGCTTCAAACTCATCATGTATGAAACAAGATCTTCAGCCTCTTCACTGGGGATAATCCATTGGTCTGTTTTTCCGGGAATACGAATTGCACTGTCTTTAGGAGACTCCCGAGAGGTTTCGACCCGGTAAAAAAATGGGAACCCGGGCATGATGCTCCAGCCGACAAGAAGTCTCGGATTGTAAAAATGAAGATGATGCCAATCTCGACTGGGCTGTCTGGATCCAATATTGGAAAGAT
>PEZR01000072.1:1079-5989 GCA_002773975.1 Bdellovibrio sp. CG10_big_fil_rev_8_21_14_0_10_47_8 | reverse complement strand
ATGGTCTTCTGACCCTACGAGGGGCATGGGGGCTGCTGAGAACAGATCCGGTGATTAAGTTTTTAGTCACGGCCATTACCTTTTATGGAATGACCACTTTTGAGGGCCCTCTGTTATCCATCAAATCCGTGAGCAGTCTTGCTCACTATACAGATTGGATCATTGCCCACGTGCATGGCGGAGCCTTGGGTTGGAACGGATTTCTGACTTTTGGAATGATCTATTATTTGGTGCCCAAACTTTGGAAAACTCCAATGTTCAGCCAACGTTTGATCAATATCCATTTCTGGACCGGCCTCATGGGAATCCTGCTTTATTATATTTCCATGTGGGCAGCGGGCATTACCCAGGGTCTGATGTGGAGAGCCATCGATCCCCAGGGGCGTTTGATGTATCCAGATTTTATCGAAACAGTGACCCGAATTGTTCCATTGTATTGGGCACGGGCATTCGGAGGTGTACTTTTCATCGCCGGATTTTGTTTGATGCTTTACAATGTCTATAAAACTATTCAAATGGCGCCACCAGCCACTGAAGAGACAAAAATGAAAGCGGCACCACTGTCGTTGGCAGTCAAAGAAGTGGGGGTTGGTTTTCATCGCCGTCTCGAGGGAATGACGGCTCTATTTACAGTTCTGACCTTGGCAGCAATTTTGGTGGGGTCGGTGATCGAGATTTATCCGACTTTGTCCTTGCATCGTTACTTGCCAGAAAAAATCAGCACACTGCCCTATACGGCACTCGAGCTCGCTGGAAGAGATGTTTATGTCAAAGAAGGTTGTTATGTCTGCCATTCTCAACAAATTCGCCCATTGGCTGCGGAGGTCTTGCGCTATGGGAAGCCTTCGACGGTCGAAGAGTCCATGTATGACCGGCCCTTTCAGTGGGGTTCAAAAAGAACGGGTCCTGACCTGTCACGGGTTGGAAAAAAATATCCGGATCTGTGGCACTATCGGCACATGATTGATCCTCGATCTATCACCGCTCAGTCGATTATGCCGTCCTATCCGTGGCTCGCGGAAAACAATGTGGATTTTCTTTTGCTGCGAAAAAAACTCTCAGTGATGAGAAATCTGGGAGTGCCGTACTCAGACAAAGAAGTTTCTGATGCCGATATCATGGCTGAAAAACAAGCTCATGAGATTATGCAGGGACTTGTTGAGCAGGGGGCACCTCCGGGATTGGAGAGAAAAGAAATCGTGGCCTTGATTGCGTACCTGCAATCCTTGGGACAAAAATCATCTGGAGGTGAACAGTGAGAGAAGGTATGGCCTTTTTCACCGATATTCACTGGCCGCTAGTTGGAATGATGATCTTTTTTGGGCTCTTTGTGATGATTTTGTTTTTCCAACAGAAACGATACTCGAATGAAGATCTTCGAACCATAGAGAATCTGCCCTTTGAAGGAGACGAAGAATGAGCAGCGACGATAAACACCAACAAGACGAATCTCTGCTGTTGAATCACGATTATGATGGCATTCAAGAATATGACAATCCATTGCCGAGCTGGTGGCTGATTACTTTTTTTGGCACGATCATTTTTGCATTTCTTTATTACATTCATTACACCTTTGGGGGAGGGCCGACCTCGCTGGATGAGCTGCAGGTGGCGATGGCTGAGCTTCCTAAGGTGGAACAGGCGCAACTGTCTGAGTCGACCTTAGAGGCAAAAATGGCCGAGCCCGGACGAGTCGCCAGTGGGAAGGTGATTTTCGCTGACAAGTGCAGCGTCTGCCATGCACCAGAGGGACAAGGTCTGATTGGCCCCAATCTGGCTGATGCTTACTGGCTTCACGGCAAAGGTCGTCGGGCAGACATTGTGCAGACGATCGCTCAGGGTGTGGTTGAAAAAGGAATGCCAGCTTGGGCAACGATGATTTCTGAGGATGACTTGATCAATGTGGCAAGCTTTGTTGTCTTGCTCAAAGGCACTCATCCGAGCAATCCAAAACCTCCCCAAGGGGATGAAGTGAAGGAATAGCTGTGAACAAAGACCAAAGGACAGAAGATCATTTAGGAATGTTGGACGAATATGGGCATCGTCTGTTCATTATTCCTGCTGAGATTCGAGGTTTCTTTCAGAGACGAAAAAAAATTGTCCATGTTTTTCTATTGATCGTATTTTTACTGCTCCCTTGGATTCATCTTGGAGGGCATCAGGCAATTTGGGTGGATATCCCGGGTCGGCATTTTACTTTTTTTGGATTGAGCCTGTATGCCCATGATGCGCCTTTGATTTTCTTTGTTTTAATGATCCTCACCTTGAGCTTGGCTTTATTGACGGCATTGGTCGGGCGAGCATGGTGTGGTTGGGCCTGCCCCCAGACTGTCTTTATTGAAACGATCTATCGGCAAATTGAAACTTGGATCGAGGGCAACTATATCGCCCGGCGCAAGCTTCGTGATCAGGATTTGGATCTGCGTAAGATTCGATTGGGGCTCACCAAGTGGGCGGCCTATTTTGTGGTGTCCTCTCTGATCGCCCATAGCTTTGTAGCTTACTTTGTGGGTTCAAAAAATTTGCTGACCATGATCGAAGGATCTCCAGAACAAAATATGTCCTATTTTGTTTTTGTCAGTCTTATGACCTTGGTTTTGATGTTTAATTTCGGGTGGTTCCGAGAACAATTCTGTTTGATCATGTGCCCCTATGGGCGTTTTCAGTCGGTGCTGATGGATTCGCATTCCTTGACGGTGATGTACGACGAAAAGAGGGGAGAACCACGAAAAGGGCAGTGGCAAGAGGGCCAAGAAAAAGGGGACTGTGTCAGCTGTCAACGATGTGTTCAGGTTTGCCCAACCGGCATTGATATTCGCAATGGAACTCAGTTTGAGTGCATCGCTTGCACCGCCTGTATCGATGCCTGTGATGAGATCATGGAAAAAGTCCATAAACCTAAGGGACTAATCCGGTACAAGGCTCTGACTGAAAAGAAAATTCAGTGGTTTCGATCACGGGTCTTGTCTTATGGAGGGCTTCTTCTGATTTCCGTGATCGCTCTGATCGTGCTTTTGTCCGTGAATAAACCTTACCGCATCGAAGTTTTACGCGGTAAGGATGCACCTTACACGATCGTTCCCATGTGGGGAAAAAATGTTGTTCAGAATCATTTTGATGTTCGTTTTGAAAGTCACAGCCAGGAAGAACTGCAGGTTCAAATTGAAATTGATGGCCCTTTGGCGAATCAGTTTCAGATGATCGTCCCCGAGAATCCGATGAGGGTTGTCGCTGGAGAAAAGAGAAATTTGCCGATATTTATACAGGCGCCGGAAACCATTTTTTCAGGATTGACTCAGATTCCTCTAGATATTCGTTTTACAGAGCTAAAGTCCGGTGAAGTGCTTTTGAAAAAAACAATCACTTTTGTTGGACCAGCGAAGTGAAGGCATTATGGAGATGGATGTGAAAAAATTAACCAAGATGATGGAGGCCGATCGAATCCAGACGACCCAGTGGGTGGCGCAAGAAATCCTTCATCGATTCGGAGGATCTTTGTCTTCGATTCGGGGTCGCGCAGAGACCTTGAAAGGTCAGCTGGATCATCATCATCGTGACAATGCCCAGGGCATTTTGGATCAAATAGAAAGCCTAGAGAAATTGATCTCAGGGCTCAAATATTTGGTTCACCCGACGGCCCAAGGGAATCCAAAGCGAGTTCGTCTTCATCAGATGATTGAAGACATCATTCTCTTTTTACAGTTTCGATTGAGCTCCGCAAAAATCAATGTCATGAACCTGGTGCCGGAAGATCTAGAAATAGATGCCTCTGAAGTTCCATTGAAACAGGTCGTGATGCCCCTATTTTTCAATGCCATTGAGGCCTTGGAGATTTCCAAAAAAGAAGAAAAAGCTCTGATTGTTCACTTTCAAAAGACCGGAAAAAATCAAATTCTGAGTATTGAAGATACCGGAGAAGGGATTCGTCCAGAGCTGCAGGCGTCTTTGTTCAAGCCGTTTTTCACCACCAAACCAGGGCATGTCGGATTGAGCTTAATCATCTGTCAGAAAATTTGCCAGGAACAGGGCTGGGAACTCCAAATCAAAAGCGACCAGGAGCATGGGACTCGGGTCGAACTGCTCAGTCCTGGTTAAGGGCCTCACCATCCTCTGAATGATGGTCTTCGCCATTATCTGGCACAAATCCGTATTCACGTTCCTTTCTGTAAAGCGTGCGACGATTGATTCCTAAGATCTGAGCTGCTTTTTCCTTTTTGCCGCCCGTTTTTTCAAGAATCAACTGAATGTATCTTTTCTCCAGATCAGTCAGAGTCGGATGGTCTGATGTTGACTGGCCAAAAAATCTTTCACTCGAAGTTTGGTCACTGTCAGGAATGTCAGAGACATCGATCATTGGCGTTCGGCTGAGCACCACCAGGCGCTCGACCATGTTTTCCAGCTCGCGCACGTTGCCCGGCCATGGCATTGCCATCAGCTTATGCAAAGCAGATTGAGTGAATCCCACGACCTTGCTGCCGTTGGTGGCTGAGTACTTGCGAAGGAAGTGATGAGCCAGCAAGGGAATGTCTTCGGGGCGATGACGAAGGGGGGGGACGACGATCGGAATGACGGCAAATCGATAAAAAAGGTCTTCTCGAAACTGACCGTTGAGGATCGATTTTTTGAGGTCCTTGTGGGTGGCTGCAATAACCCGAACGTCAATGGATTTGGCCTGGTTGCTGCTGACAGGTTTGATCAGTCGATCTTGCAAGACACGCAAAAGTTTGGCTTGAAGAGCAATGTCCATATCACCAATTTCATCCAGAAACAGAGTGCCGCCATCGGCCTCTTCAAAGAGACCCTTTTTGTCAGTGATTGCCCCAGTGAAGGAACCCTTGGCGTGGCCAAAGAGTTCGGACTCGAGGAGATTTTCAGGAATGGCCGTGCAGTTGATGGCGATAAAGGGCTTT